>DATLZE010000181.1:0-14475 GCA_035574195.1 Burkholderiales bacterium
CCCGCCGTTTTGCGGCCGGGAGCCGGATAAAAAAACGGCGGACGGAAATCGCCCGCCGTTTTTTTACCAATTCCGCCAAGCAGCGACCCGCCAGGGGAGGCGGCAGCCCTTCGATCCTCGGGTGAGCGTCACGCGTAGCAACGCAGCCGCCGGCTGAACTCCTGGAGCGCGGCGATCCCGCTCGCCTCGGCCCGCGCGCACCAGTCCTCGAGCTGGCGAACGAGTTGTTCCTTGGAGGCGTTGGAACGCTGCCACAGCGCCACCAGCTCCTGGCGCATGGCGTAGACGGTGGCGAGCACCCGGCTGTGGGAGAGCGCGACGTCCACGTGCACGCGCTCGGCGCCGGCGAGCCGCATGGCGTCCCCGTGCAGGATCCTCTGCACTGCGGCGCGGTCCACGCGCACCGCACGCGCGCGCAGCGCGCGGATTTCGCGCGCGCAGGTCTGGCGCAGCGTCTTGGCGTACTTGGCGAGCACCTCGTAGCGGTGCGTGATCACCGCCTGCACGGTGGCGAGATCGCAGCGCGTCTTGGAGGCATCGAGCCTGAGCCGCGGCGCGACCTTCTTCACTTGTGCGAGCCCTACGAGCTCGAGCGTGCGGATGTAGAGCCAGCCGATGTCGAACTCGTACCAGCGGTTCGAGAGTCGCGCCGAGCTCGCGTAGGCGTGGTGATTGTTGTGCAGCTCCTCGCCCCCGATCAGGATGCCCCACGGCACGATGTTGGTGCTCGCGTCCTCCGGCTGGAAGTTGCGGTAGCCCCACCAGTGGCCGAGCCCGTTGATCACGCCGGCGGCGAAAAGCGGAATCCACGCCATCTGCACCGCCCAGATCGTCAGGCCGATGAAGCCGAACAGCACGCAATTCACCCCCAGCAGGACGAAGATCCCGAACCGGTCGTGCCGGCTGTAGAGGTTGCGCTCGATCCAGTCCTCGGGCGTGCCGTGCCCGTACTTCTCGAGCGTTTCCGGCTTGCGCGCTTCCTGCCGGTAGAGCTCGGTGCCTTCCCACAGCACCTTGCGGATGCCGACGATCTGCGGGCTGTGCGGGTCCTCCTCGGTCTCGACCCGCGCGTGGTGCTTGCGGTGCACCGCGACCCATTCCTTGGTGACCATGCCGGTCGTGAGCCATAGCCAGAAGCGGAAGAAATGGCTCACCGCGGGATGCAGATCGAGGGCGCGGTGCGCCTGGCTGCGGTGCAGAAAAATCGTGACCGCCGCGATGGTGATGTGCGTGGTGACGAGCGTATAAGCGACCAGCCCCCACCAAGGCAGGTCCCAGACCCCTGTAAACATCGTGCTCCTTGTCGGTAAATGCAATAAAGCCAAAAGCGGCGAGGCCGGCCTTTGGCTTGGCCAGCAGTCTACAGGAATTCGGGCGGCGAGCATAGTTTTTCATGCGCGTGCCGCGCGCTTCAACGCGCGCGCCTAGCCCGATGATTAAAGGGCGGATTTCGTCGCGGCGCGCGGTATGCCGGATCGCGAAACAGGGAATGACGCCGGAATTGATCCGCAGCGGCCGCTTGCGCGAGCGCGGCTACGCGCCCGCTTGGCCCGGGCGTTCGGGCTCGCCCAGCACGCGCACCTCGCGCTGGTGGTAGGGGGTCTCGATACCGCGCGCCCGGAACTCGCGCAGGATCTCGCGATAGAGGTCGGAGCGCAGCCCGCCTTGGCCCTCCTGGGGGTCGCCGATCCACACTCCGAGCTCGAGATCCACGCCGCTCTCGCCGAGCTGGCGCACGAGCGTTTTCGGGGCCGGATCGCGCAGCACGCGCGGATGGCGGGCGGCGATGTCCTCGAGCAGGCGCGCGACGGCGTCGAGATCGGCGCGGTAGGAAACCTGCAGCGGCAGCGCGACGCGCACCAGCCGGTTGCTGTAGGTGTAGTTCACCACGGTCGAGGAGATCACCGTCTCGTTCGGAATGATCGCCTCGGTGCCGTCGAGGCTGCGCACCACGAGGTAGCGCGCGCTCATGCGGGTGATCTCGCCGGTATAGCGGTCGATCGTCACCTGGTCGCCGATGTTGACCGAGCGGTCCATCAGGATGATGAAGCCGCTCACGTAGTTCGCGGCGATCTTCTGCAGGCCGAAACCGATGCCCACCCCGAGCGCGCCGCCGAACACCGAGAGCACGGTGAGGTCCACCCCGAGCGCGGGCAGCGCGATCAGCACGGCGGCGAGCACGAGAGCTGCGCGCGCGAGCTTGGAGAGCATCACCCGCAGGTTGAGATCGAGGGTCGCGGCACGCATCAGGCGCGCCTCGAGCGCGCTGCCGATCCACAGCGCGGCGAGCAGGGTGATCCCGACCGAGAGCACCGCCTGCAGGACGAGGAGCAGGGAGACGCGCTGCCCGGCGAGGCTGAAGCCGACCTCGTCGAGGAATCTCAGGATCTCGGGCGCGAGCCCGGTGATGTGAAGCGCGAAGCCGCCCCACACCACCCAGGCGATCGAGCGCTCGGAGGCGCGCAGCCAGCCGCTCGGCGCGAACGCGCGGCGCAAGGCATAGACCGTGACGCGCACGATGGCGAGCGCGGTGAGCAGCGGCACCGCGACGTTGAGCAGCGCGACGCTGTGCCAGTTGCGCAGCACGGCGCGGCCGACGAGCACCGCAGCGAGCGCGGTGAGCGGAAAGAGCAGCCGCCGCACCCCTCCGACGGTGAAGCGCAGCGTCGCCTCGCCGGTCTCGAAGCGCGGCCTGAGCAGGCGGCTCACCCAGGCGGCGGTGGCGAAGGCTGCCGCGAGGACAGCGAGCTGCCACAGCACCCGCACGTCGCGCAGGTCGGCCCACAGCTCGGCGAGCAGCCTGGGGATTTCCGGAGCATTCACGGTGCGGGCGCCTCGGGCGCGGCCATTCTAGCACGCGCGCCCGCGCGCCCGCCGGGGGGTAAAATCGGCCGCACGCGTCCGTGGAGGAGGCGAGATCATGGCCCGCTACGAGGATCTTTCGCGCGAGGAGCTGATCCGGCGGCTGCGCGAGCTCGAGGCGGCGCAGGCGCGCGCCGACGCCCAGGCGGAGAGCATCGCGCTGCCGGTGTTCGGCGAGCGCGAGCGCCGCCAGTTCGAGACGAGCGGCTGCCCGATGCGCATCTTCGAGCGCGGCACGCTGCGCTATCTCGCGGTCAACGACGCCGCGCTCCGGCTCTACGGCTACACCCGCGAGGAGTTTCTGCGGCTCACGCTGCGCGACACCCGCCATCCCCGCGAGCATCAAGACATGTACTCCTCGCTGCTGGAATACACCGGGGCGATCAAGCACTGGGGGCCGCGCCGCCACATCACCCGCTCGGGCGAGGTCATCTTCGTGGACATCGTCACGCAGGACATCCTGTACGAAGGCAGGCTCGCGCGGCTGAGCCTCACTCTGGACCTTACCGAGCGCACGCGCGCCGAGCAGCGGCTGCGCGAGGCGAACGAATTCCTGCGCGGCGTGATCGAGGCGAGCCGCGACTGCATCAAGGTACTCGATCTGCAGGGGCGGCTGCTGTGGATCAACCCCGGCGGCCTGCGGCTGCGGGAAGCCGAGCGGGACGCGGCACTGGTCGGCAGGAGCTATCTCGAATTCTGGGAGGGCGCCGACCGCGAGGCCGCGCGCCGGGCGCTCGAGCGGGCGCGCTGCGGCGAGGCGAGCCGGTTCACCGGCCGCTCGCCGACGCTGAAGGGCTCCGTCAAATGGTGGGACGAGATCGTCACCCCGGTGCCCGGCGGCGAGGGGCGCGCGGAGAAGCTGCTCGTCGTCTCGCGCGACATCACCGAGCAGCGCTTCGCGCTGGAGGCACTGCGCGAGAGCGAGAGCCAGCTCGAGCTCGCGATCGAGAGCAGCGGGCTCGCGATGTGGGACTGGGACCTGCGCAGCGGCCGGGTGAGGCGCAGCGAGCGCTTCGCGCGTATGCTCGGTTACGCACCGGAAGAGCTGCCCCAGACCCGGCAGGCGTGGCAAGCGCTGGTGCATCCCGAGGACCTGCCGGCAGTCGAATCCGCGATCCGGTCCCATCTCGAGGGCGCGACGCCGCATTACGTCGCGGATTACCGGGTGAGGTCGAGGAACGGCGAGTGGGTCTGGGTCCAGAGCCGCGCCCGGGTGACCGAGCGCGACGCGGCGGGCACCGCGCTGCGCGTCGTGGGCTTCGTCCACGACATCACCGCGCAGAAGCAGGCGGAGCAGAGGCGCCTCTCCCAGCTGCTCATCCAGCGCGATGCGCTGGTGCGGGAAGTGCACCACCGCATCAAGAACCATCTCCAAGGCGTCGCGGGGCTGCTGCGCTCGAAGGCGCGCGAGCAACCCGAGATCGCGCCGCTGATCGAGGCGGCGGTCGCCCAGATCCAGTCGGTGGCGCTGGTGCACGGGCTGCAGGGCCGGGCGCCCGATGCGGGCGTCGCGCTCGGCGAGCTACTCGAGGCGGTCGGAACCGGGGTGCCCGAGGCGGGCGGCGTCCAGCTCGCGCGCGAGCTGGACCGCGCGGCGCTCGGGGCGGTGCGGCTCGCCGACTCCGAGGCGGTGCCGGTCGCGCTGGTGATCAATGAGCTGGTGTTGAACGCCTGCAAGCACCGCGCGATCCGGCCCGCGCGCGAGCCGATCCGGATCGCGGCGGCGCGGCGCGGGCAGGAAGTGGAAATCCGCGTCACCAACCGGGGGCGGCTGCCCCGCGGCTTCGATTATGCGCGCGGCGTGAAGACCGGCACCGGGCTCGAGCTCGTGCGCACGCTGCTGCCTCCGGGCGGCGCGCGGCTCTCGATCGAGCAGTCGGGCAGGGATGTGCTCGCGGTATTGCAGCTCGCGCGCCCGGTCATCGAGCCGGGTGAAGACTCGCCGCAGGCTCCGGCACGCCCCGTGCGGGAAGCCCTCGCCCGATGAGCGCGGAACGCAAGCCCCGGGCGCATCTCCTGGTGGTGGACGACGACCGCCTGGTGCTCGCCACGCTCGCGCGCGGGCTGCGCGAGGCGGGCTACGACGTGAGCGCTGCGGCGAGCGGCCCGGACGCGCTCGCGGCCGTGGCGCGCAGCGCCCCCGATCTCGCGCTGCTCGACGTGCGCATGCCCGGCATGGACGGCGTCGAGCTCGGGCGCCTGCTGCGCGAGGGCGCCGGCGTGCCGTTCCTGTATCTCTCGGCCTACGGGCAGGCCGAAGTCGTGCAGCAGGCGGTCGAGCACGGCGCGCTCGGCTACCTGGTGAAGCCGCTCGACGTCGCGCAGATCGTGCCCTCGATCGAGGCGGCGCTCGCGCGCGCGCGGGAAATCCGCGGCCTGCGCGAAAAGCACTCGCAGCTCAGCACCGCGCTCGCCGGCTCGCGCGAGGTGAGCATGGTGGTGGGGCTGCTGATGGTGCGCGAGTGCCTCGACCGCGGCGAGGCCTTCGAGCTGCTGCGCTCGCACGCGCGCGCCCAGCGGCGCGCGCTGGCGGAGGTCGCGCGCGAGCTGCTCGAGTCGGCGGAAAAGCTCAACGCCGTCAGCCGCTTGAGGCCGCGGGGCCGCAGGCCGCGCGGCGACTGATTCCATAGACTGAACTCCCGGCGCCGCCCCCGCTTGCAACTTGCGGGACAGGCGTTTATAAAAAGCATTGCGCGGAGGGCCCGGATCCTGCCCTCCCCGCTTCCGGTTACTGCACCGGGTAACCGACCGGCGCGCCGCCCCTCGTCATGCGGCGCGCTCCGTCCAGGCTCAGCCCCCGCCTGAAGAAGACAGCACCGGCAGTGGTTCACCGCGAGCGCTCGCGGGTGAGGAGCGACCCGATTACATGAGGGTGGGAGCGAGACGACCGGAAGCCAGCATTTGCCGCTGGTTTGGAAGAGCCCTGCGGCGGCGCCTGCTGCGCGCAGCGCCGCCGCCCCCGCTTGCGGCGCGCGCGGTCGGGCCGCTCGCCGCCTTCTGCCTGCTCGTGCAGGGCACGCCGGCGCCGGCCGCCACGCACCCCTTCGGCAAGCCTGGCGAGCCGATCAAGCTCGTGGTCGGCTTCAATCCCTATTTCGCGCCCGCCTGGACGCTCGCGGTGGTCCATCACAAGGGATTGTGGAAGAAGCGGCTGCCGGAGGGCTCGCAGGTCGAGCTCAACGTCGGCCTGCGCGGGCCCGCGCTGGCGGATTACCTGCGCAACGGCGAAGTCCATTTCGCCTACTTCGGCGACGCCGCGGTGGCGCTCGCCGCCGCGAAGCCCGACATCCGGCTGATCGCGGTCACCATGATGTCCCAGGATTTGTGCGTGCTGCTGGTGCGGGCGGATGCGCCGCGTTTCGCCAGCGCGCGGGAAGGCGCGCGCTGGCTCGACGGCAAGCGCATCGCCACCACGCCGGGCACCTGCCAGGGCCGGATCACCCAGCTCGTGCTCGATCGCGAGCGCGTGAAGCCGGCCCGGCTCCTCGATCTGGGCCGCGAGCTGCTCGAGCTGGCGTTTCGCGAGGGACGCATTGACGCGGCGGGCGTGCCCGAGCCCGGCGCCTCCGACCTCGTGCTGCGGGGCGTCGCGAGAAGGCTCGCGAGCTCGCGGATTTACGGGCAGTGGGACGCCTCCTTCATCGCGACCAGCGCCGCGCTGCTGCGGGCCCGGCCCGACGTGATCTCCGGCTGGCTCGCGGCCGAGCTGGAAGCCCAGCGCTTCCTCGCCGACCCGCGCAACGCCGACGAAGCCGTGCGCATGCTCGCGACCTACGCGCGCCATGTCTCGGCCCAGGCCGTGCGCGCAGCGCTCTATGGGGCCTACCCGGAGTCGCAGGGCGGGGCTGCCGAGCGCGCCGTTTTCCCGTTCGTATTCTCGGGGGAGGCGCGCGAGACGGTGCGCAAGATCCACGCTTACGCGCAGCGGCTCGGGCTCGCTCCTGCCGGAGAGCTTGCGCCGGAGGTCGTCGACGGCCGGTGGGCCGAGCGGGCGCTTGCGGCGGCTGGGTTCAAATCCCCGCTCGGGCGGCTGCACGCGCTGGCGCCGGTCGGGGTGGGCTCATGAGAGTCTCGCGGGCGATGGAGCCGATCGCAGAGGCGAGCGCCGCCCGCGACAGGCCGCGCGATGCGCGAGAGGAGGCGAGCGCGGCCGCGCGCGGTACCCGCTTCACGCTCGAGCGCCGGCTCGCCGTCGCTTTCGCCGGTGCGGTGATCGCGGTGACGGTGATGGCGCTCGCGGTCTTCGACACCGCGCGCCGGGCACTGGAGGCGAGCCGCTGGGTGGCGCATACCCAGCAGGTGCTGGAGGGGCTCGACGGAATGCTGGGCGGGCTCGCGCAGGTGGAGGCGGCGGTTTACGCCTACGCGCTCACCGATGAAGGCGCCTACCTCGCCCGCCGCGACCGCGCGCTCTCCCTGTTCGAGTCGCGCAGCCAGAAGCTGGGCGGGCTGCTCGCGGACAACCCGCTCCAGCAGCGGCGCTGGAGGGTGCTGCGCCACATCGCCGACGAGCAGATCGCCCTGCTCGACCGTGTGGTCGTGGTGCGCCAGACGGAAGGTGCGGCGGCGGCGCGCGAGCTGCTGATGCTGTCGCTCCCGCACCAGAGTGCCGAGAGCATGCGGTCGGTATTCCAGGAGATGCAGCAGGAGGAATACCGCCTGATGAAGGAGCGGGTGCAGGCCGAGGAGCGCCAGCGCACGATCGCGGTGGCCGCAGGGCTGCTGCTCGCGGCAACGTTCGTGGTGCTGTTCGCGGCCGCCTACCGCGCGATCCGCCGCCAGCTCGCGGAGCGCAAGGCGGCCGAGGCCCGGGTCGTGGTGCTCAACCGCAGGCTCGAGGAGCGCGCGCGCGAGCTGGAGAGCGCGAACCGGGATCTCGAGTCCTTCTCCTACTCGGTCTCGCACGATCTGCGCGCGCCGCTGCGCGCCATTGACGGGTTCTCGCGCATCCTCGAGGAGGAGTACGGCGAGCGGCTCGACGGGGAGGGCAGGAGGCTGCTCGCGGTGGTGCGCGACAACAGCCGCCGGATGAGCGGGCTGATCGACGACCTGCTCGAATTCTCGCGCCTCGGGCGCAAGCCCCTGGCGACGGCGGACGTGGACATGACGCAGCTCGCCCGGGAGACCTTCGGGCAGCTCGTGCTCGCGGCGGAGCGGGCTCCGGGATTCACGCTCGCGCCGCTGCCCCCCGCGCGCGGCGACCCCGCGCTCCTGCGGCAGGTGTGGGCGAACCTGCTCGCGAACGCGATCAAGTTCAGCGCCGGGCGCGAGGCGCCGCTCGTCGAGGTGAGCGGCGGCGAGAGCGGCCCGGAGAACGTCTACTGCGTGAAGGACAACGGCGCCGGCTTCGACATGCGCTACTACGACAAGCTCTTCGGCGTGTTCCAGCGCCTGCACGGGGAGGAGTTCGAAGGCACCGGAGTCGGGCTCGCCATCGTGCAGCGCGTCATCGCGCGCCACGGCGGGCGCGTGTGGGCCGAGGGCAGGCCGGGCGAGGGCGCGGCGTTCTATTTTTCATTGCCGAGGGAAGCGCGCGATGGAGAAGTTCGAGAAGGTTGACATCCTGCTCGTGGAGGACAATCCGGCGGACGCCGAGCTCGCGCTGCGCTCGCTGCGCCGCGGCGGGCTCGCGAACCAGATCATCTGGCTCAAGGACGGCGAGCAGGCGCTGGAGTTCATTTTCGGCAGGGGCGAATACGCCGCGCGCCCCGCGGGCGCCCCCCACCTGATCCTGCTCGATCTCAAGCTCCCCAAGGTGGACGGAATCGAGGTTCTGCGGCGGATCAAGCAGGACGCACGCACGAAGGTGATCCCGGTGGTGATGGTGAGCTCCTCGCGCGAGTGGCGCGACATCGCCGAGAGCTACCAGCTCGGCGTCAACAGCTACGTGGTGAAGCCGGTTGACTTCGGCGAGTTCAGCGAAACCATGACCAAGGTGGGCCTGTACTGGATGCTGGTGAACCAGAGGCCGGGGGACTGACGTTGGGAAACGTCGGGTCGGGATCAGGCTGCTGGAGAGGTCCGGTTTTGAGCCTCTCGGCGCTCTCGGCCGCGGTGCGGCTCTGAGGCCAGGGGGCGGCCGATGGAGGGCGGGCAGGTGAGGGAGCGGGAAATCCGCATACTGCTGCTCGAAGACAACGCGACCGACGCGGAACTGGAGCTGCGGGAGCTCAGGCGGGCAGGGCTGCGCATTTCAGCCCGGGTCGTGCAAGACGAGGCGGCTTTTCGCCTGGAGTTGCGCGAATTCCGGCCTGACATCATCGTCTCGGACTTCTCCATGCCGGGTTTCGACGGCATGTTCGCGCTCGACATCGCGCGCGAGCTCGCGCCGGAGACGCCCTTCGTCTTCGTCTCGGGCACGATCGGCGAAGAGTATGCGATCCGCGCGATCAAGCGCGGCGCCACCGACTACGTGCTCAAGAACAACCTCGTGCGCCTGCCGGTCGCGGTCGAGCGCGCGATCGGGGAGGCGCGCGAACGCGCGGCGAGGCGCCGGGTGGAACGGGAACTCGAGGAAACGCGCAGCCGGCTGGAGAGCATCGTTTCCGCGCTGCCCGACGTGGTGTGGTCGGTTGCGCCCGATCCGTGCCGCCTGCTCTATATCAGCCCCTCGTTCGCGAAACTGTGGGGGCCGCTGGAGGAGCGGATGCAGCGCGATCCGTGGGCGTGGCTCGACGTGGTCCATCCGGAGGACCGGCTGCAGGCGCAGAGCGCGTGGCACGGCGCGCTCGCCGGCGCCCCGCTCGATTCCGTCTACCGCGTGGTGCGCCCGGACGGGCAGACGCGCTGGATCCACAACCGTGGCCAGGCGGTGCGCGACGCCGCGGGGCGAATCGTGCGCGTGGACGGGGTGGCGCGCGACATCACGCTGCTCAAGCACCAGGAGGAGCGTATCGTCCGCCTGAACCGCGTGCTCTCGGTGCTGAGCGGCATCAACTCCACGATCGTGCGCATCCGCGATCGGCGCAGGCTCTTCGAGGAGGTCTGCCGCATCGTGGTCGAGGAAGGAAAGTTCGGGATGGTGTGGATCGGGCTGGTGGACGCGGAGCGCCAGAGGGTCGAGCCCGTCGCCTGGAGGGGTTTCTCGGAGGAGACGGCGCGCGCGGTAAACTGGGCGAGCGTGAGCGGCGCGCAGGGAACGCTCGCCGAAGCGCTCCGGAGCCGGCGGCCCGCGGTGCGCAACGACATCGAGAAGGAGCTCGCGGTGGACGAGCTGCGCCGGGAGGCGCTGGAAAAAGGCTGTCGCTCCACCGTGTGCCTGCCCCTGGTGGCGGGCGGGCGGGTGGGTGCGCTCGTGGCGCTGTTCGCCGAGCGGCGCGGCTTCTTCGACCGGGAGGAGCTCGCGCTGTTCGAGGAGGTGGCCTCCGACCTCTCGTTCGCGCTCGACTACATCGCGAAGGAGGAGCAGCTCGACTATCTCGCGTATTACGACGCGCTCACCGGGCTGCCCAACCGCCGGCTGTTTCACGACCGCCTCGGGCAGCGGATTGCCGCGGCGCGCGACGAGAAGCAGTCGTTTTCGGTGATGGTGCTCGACCTCGAGCGCTTCCGTCTGGTGAACGACACGCTCGGGCGGCAGGCGGGCGACGAGCTGCTGCGGGAGGTCGCGCGGCGGCTGAAAGAAGCGCTGCACGCGGCCGATCTCCTGGCGCACTTTGAAGGCGACTGCTTCGCGATCGCGACGCAGCGCAGCGGCGAGACGGAGGCGGTCGTGCACGCGCTCGAGCAGGTGCTCTCCGCCGTCTCGTGCGCGCCGTTCGGCACGCACGGCACGGAAGTGCGGCTCGCGGCCCGGGCGGGCGTGGCGGTCTATCCGGTGGACGGGGGCGAAGCGCAGGCCCTGGTGGAGCGCGCCGAGACCGCGCTCAACGACGCGCGCAAGGCCGGCCAGCGCTACGTGTTCTACGCGCCGCAGATGAACGCCCGCGTCGCCGGGCGCCTGAGGCTCGAGAACGAGCTGCGCCGCGCGGTCGAAGGGCAGCAGTTCATCCTGCATTACCAGCCGCGCTTCGACCTCTCATCGGGCCGCATCACCGGGCTCGAGGCGCTCATTCGGTGGCGGCACCCCGAGCGGGGACTGGTGCCGCCGGGCGAGTTCATCGCGGTGCTCGAGGACACGGGCCTCATCCTCGAGGCCGGGCGCTGGGCGATCGAGCGCGCGGCGCTCGATCACGCCGCGTGGAGCGCGGCGGGGCTCGCGCCCCCGCGCGTCGCGGTCAATGTCTCGCCGATCCAGCTGCGCCACCGCGATTTCATCGCCCAGGTGCGGGAAGCGCTCGCCGCGATGGCGGGCGCGGGCGAGCGGCTCGATCTCGAAATCACCGAGAGCATGCTGATGGAGGACATCGAGGGCGCCATCGCGAAGCTCGGGGAGCTGCGGGCGATGGGCCTGCAAATCGCGCTCGACGACTTCGGAACGGGCTACTCCTCGCTCTCCTATCTCACGCGGCTTCCGCTCCACTCGCTCAAGGTGGACCGCTCGTTCGTCGCGCGCATGTCGAAAGGTCCGGAGGAAATGGCTGTCGTCTCCACAGTGATCTCGCTCGCCCGCGCGCTCAACCTCAAGGTCGTGGCCGAGGGGGTGGAGACCGAGGAGCAAGCGAATCTGCTCAAGCTCCTGCGCTGCGACGAGGCACAGGGCTATTTCTTCGCGAAGCCGATGCCGGAGCAGGAGATCGCGCGGCTGCTGGCGCGCGCCTGAGCGCATCCGGGATGCGGGGCGCGCGCTCCGGGGTTTCTCAGTCGAGCGGATCGAGCAGCTTTTGCAGAATGCCCCGGTCGCGCTCGCCCGGTTCGAGCGGCGCGATCCCCGGGACCTCGAGCCGGGGGCGAGCGCTGCCGCGGCTTCCTCGATGCCGGGCGGATGCTCGAGCACCTTCGGATTCGCGGTGATGCGCAGGAAATCGGGTACGGTGCTCCACGGCAGCCGCAGCGGGTCGCCTCCCTCGAAAGCCTGTTCGACCGGTGATCCCTCCAACGCCTGATAAAGGGGCCAGCGAGCGCCGTGAAGCCTGACGGCGCTCGACTCCTCGCTTTCCCCCGAGTGGAGAGGGCAAATGGTCGGCGGGAAATGGCGCCTCAGTAATTTGTCCGAGACTCGGTCGGGAGGATTTTCGAGGGGCGGGATACGGGATGCGCAACGGGCGGAGGCAGTGCGTGATCAGGCGGCCTCGGCGCCGCACAACACGACCTCGAAGCGGTAGTCGCCGGAGATCTTGATCTTGCCGAGGTATTCGAGGGCCTGCTCGCGGGACTCGAAGCGCCGCGCGTGGCCGGAGGACAGGGCGCAGAGCCGGCCGTTTTCCCCGGCCGCGATGCCCTCGCGCGCGCCCGAGGCGAGCCCCTCGCGGGTGCCGGCGCTGCCGGCGACGCGCAGCTCGTACCATTGTCCCCTCGTCATGATCTCTGCCCCGGGCGCGATCGCGC
This sequence comes from Burkholderiales bacterium, assembly GCA_035574195.1. Taxonomy (GTDB): domain Bacteria; phylum Pseudomonadota; class Gammaproteobacteria; order Burkholderiales; family SG8-41; genus SG8-41. Next base: position 12,289 of record DATLZE010000181.1, read on the forward strand.
TCGCATCGGACCGCCACTCTACCTCGCCCCGGCCCTCCCGTGTCAACGCTTCTCCAAGGCGGCGGCGAAGAAGCCGTCGGTGCCGTGCAGATGAGGGAAGAGCTTGAGAAACTCGCCCGTGTCGATCCCGATACCCTGTTGCGCGAGCAGCTCGCCGCAATGCAGTTTCCGATAGTCTCCGCGTTCCGCCAGCAAGGCGCGGACGACATCCTCGTTTTCTTCGGCGAGCAGGCTGCAGGTGGCGTAGACCAGCCGCCCGCCCGGTTTGACCAGGGCGGCCGCCGCGCGCACGATCGCCGCCTGTTTGAGCGCGAGTTGCTGCACATCCCGCGGCGACATCCGCCACTTGAGGTCGGGATTGCGGCGCAGGGTGCCCAGCCCGCTGCACGGCGCGTCCACCAGCACCCGGTCAATTTTGCCCGCGAGCCTTCTCACGCGCGCGTCGTTCTCGCTCGCGATCGGCTGCGGGAAGACGTTGGTGAGCCCCGAGCGCGCGAGTCGGGGCCCCAGCCGCGCGAGGCGCGCGGCCGAGGTGTCGAAGGCGTAGAGCCGGCCCTGCGAGCGCATGAGCGCGCCGAGCATCAAGCTCTTGCCCCCCGCCCCGGCGCAGAAATCCACCGCCATTTCGCGGCGCTTCGGCGCCACGAGAAAACACACGAGCTGGCTCGCTTCGTCCTGGACCTCGATCGTGCCGTTTGCGAAAAGCGGGTGCCGGTTGATCGCGGGGTGCCCCTTCACCCGCACGCCGACCGGAGAATAGGGCGTCGGCGCCGCCTCGATGCCCTCGGCGCGGAGGGATCGGATCACCGCGTCGCGCTCCGCGCGCAGGGTGTTGACCCGCAGATCGAGGGGCGCAGGCTCGTTCAATCCCCGCGCGAGCGCGAGCAGCTCGGCTTCAGGGAGGGCGAGCCGCTCCACGACCCAATCTGGCAGTTCGGCGCGCTCCGCCGGCGTCAGGTCATCGAGCGGCCTCGCCTTCACCCGCGCGAGCCAGGCCTGCTCCTGCGGCGAGAGCGCGGCCGCGATCTCGCGCACGCTCACGCCGGCGCAGCGCGCGAGATAGGCGAGCAGCCTCCCCCGCGGCCCGGCACCGGGCGCGAGGCGGTCCACGGTGCGCTTGCGGCGCAACACCCCGTAGACGGATTCGGCGACGAAGGCGCGGTCGCGCGCCCCGAGCGCGCGGTGCTCGCGGAAGAAACCGCGGAGCACGGCGTCGGCGGGGCGCGCGAACTCGAGCACCAGGCGCAGCGCCTCGGTCGCCGCTTCGATCTGGGTGCGCGTGATCGCCATTGTTCGAAAAAGTGACGAGGCGGTGGTGAAATGACGGGCGCTGCCGGCGCGCGGTTTCCCGAGCCCCTCTCAGAAATCAAGATGGGATACTGGCCGCAACGCTGATGGACGCGGATGAATTGCGCTGCTGACGGGGTTGTCGAAATAGCGGCGTCCCTCGCGGCGGCATCCGATTATTTCGGAACCTTTTCTCGCCATCGCGCCGCTATTATTCCTCGCTGACGCGGATCTCGTTCACCATCTGCTCCCCGGCGAAGCGGCCCTCGCGGTCGTAGTGCCGGATGCGCACCGGCAGGTAGCGGTACTCGGCAGCGAGCCAGAACTCGAGATGTTCCTGCCCGGGCCGGGGAAGCTGCCTCACGGGCAGCGCCCGCAGCGTGCCGAGCGGCGTCTCGATCGGCTCCTCGGCCGCGACCTCGATCTCGTAGGTCTCGAAGCGCGAGCCGGTGGCGATCGGCAGCCGGTAGCGGCCGGGTGCGGGCGGATGAAGCGCGAACTGGTAGATGAAGCTCATCAGGTCGTGGGCCTCCGCGGGCAGCGGCGCGCTCCTCGACTCGCGCGCGCTCCCGTAGGTGAGGCTGCCCGCGCGCCAGTCGAAGCGCGCCTGCGCGGCTTCGTTGCGCCCGCGCCGCGTGCGGCTCATGAGGAAGCTCTCGGGTTTCAGACCCTGCGGCGTGATCCGGCCCTGGCTCAGGTAGCGCAGCCGCTGCGGGCGGAAGAGCTCGACGATGCCGCCGGTCTCGGCCTCGCTCGCGATGAGATAGGCGCCCGCTTCCGCCTCCCAGGACTGGACCGCGCGCCCGACGTAGGAGCGGTCCTCGCCGTAGAGCAGCGTATAGGTGATGCGGCCGCGGCGCGGCAGGCTCGGCGCGGGCGCAGGCGGCTCGGTGGCGGCTG
>DATLZE010000182.1:0-22132 GCA_035574195.1 Burkholderiales bacterium
GCTTCAACGCCGCCCGTCCCGCCAGCAGCGCCGCTCCCACCATGCCGCGGTCGCCGCCGAGAATGCCGACGCTACCGTAGTCGCCCTTGTGGCTGTTCAGGCGGCGCGGAGCGAGCGCCGCGGCGAGCACCTCGCGCCCGATCAAGAAGCCGCTCGCGGGTCGTAGCGCCTGCGTGTCGAGCCCGAGCGCGTCCAGGTGAAGCTCTCCGCAATGATCGGGACCGTCTAGCGTCAGCAATCCGGGCTTCAGCGCGATGAAGGTGACGGTATGGGCCGCGCGGACCGCGCAGCCCATCACCCGGCCGGTGTCCGAATGCAGGCCGCTCGGAACGTCGATCGCGAGAACCGGCGCCCCGGAGCGATTGACGGCGGCGATCCATTCCGCGTAACGGCCGGTCACTTCGCGCTCGAGGCCGATGCCGAAAATGCCGTCCACCACCAGCCCCCAGTCGCGCGGCGCAGGGAACGCCTCGACCGTAGTTCCGCCGGCCTCGCGCCACGCCTCTAGCGCAGCCGCGGCGTCCGCCGAGAGCTTCGCCTCGTCTCCCGCGAACACGACCGTGACGCTGAAGTACCACCGCTTCAGGTGGCGCGCGACGACCAGCGCGTCACCGCCGTTGTTGCCAGGTCCGGCCACCACCAGCACGGGCTTGCCGTTGCCGGGCGCGACCTCGCGCGCGAGCTCCGCCGCGGCAAGTCCGGCCCGTTCCATCAGCGGGGGTGGAAGAAGATGCTTCGCCGCCGCCGCTTCGATGGCGCGAACGTCGGCCGTCAGGTAAACCGGCGTGTTGTGCGGAAGTCTCACCGGCATCAGTGCGCACAGTTTAGCGTAACGCGGGCCCCGGGTGCGGTGCGCCGGCCCGCAGCATCGGGTAAAATACGAATTTAGCGACTTCAACGCTGCGCACATGTCGCAAGTTCTGAGGCTGAGAGGGCGAGCCGCGCTCTCGGCCTTCCGCCTGCGCAAGCTCGCGCAGGCCGCAGCGGCAGCCGTTCCTCGCCTCTCCCGCATCGCTGCCGAGTTCTGGCATTTCGTGCAGATCGAGCGCGCGCTCGGCGCCGAGGAGTCGGCGAAGCTCGGGCGCCTTCTCGACTACGGGCCCGCGGCGGCGCCGGTCGAGGAGGAAGGGACGCTGTTGCTGGTCGTTCCACGCCTCGGGACCGTTTCCCCTTGGTCGTCCAAGGCGACCGACATCGCCCGGCACTGCGGGCTGGATGCCGTGCTGCGGATCGAGCGCGGGGTCGCCTACTGGGTTGCGCTGCGCGACGGCGCGGTCGCCTCGCCGGACGAGCGGGCGGCGCTCGCGCCCCTGATCCACGATCGCATGACGGAGACGGTGTTGGGGGGCTTCCAGGAGGCCGAACGCCTGTTCGATCATTTCAAGCCCGCAGCGCTCGCTACCGTGGACGTGCTGGGCGGGGGGGCCGGCGCGCTCGAGCGCGCCAACCGCGAGATGGGACTCGCGCTCTCGGGGGAAGAGATCGCCTATCTCGCCGGCCAGTTCGCGCGCATGGGCCGCAATCCGACCGATGTCGAGCTGATGATGTTCGCGCAGGTCAACTCCGAGCACTGCCGGCACAAGATCTTCAACGCCGGCTGGGTGATTGACGGCCGGCCCCAGTCGCAGACCCTCTTCGGCATGATCCGCACGACACACGAGAGGAATCCGCGCGGCACGGTCGTCGCCTATGCCGACAATGCGGCGGTGATGGAGGGGGCGAGCGTGGCGCGCTTCTATCCTCGCGACGGCGGCGAGTACCGCGCTGCCGATGAGCTCGTGCACACCGTGATGAAGGTCGAGACCCATAACCATCCGACCGCGATCTCGCCCTTCGCCGGCGCGGCGACCGGGGCGGGAGGCGAGATTCGCGACGAGGGCGCGACCGGCTGCGGAGCGAAGCCCAAGGCGGGGCTGACCGGCTTTACCGTCTCGCATTTGCGCATCCCCGGATTCGAGCAGCCGTGGGAGCGTGACGGTCTCGGGTTCCCGCGGCGCATCGCGACGCCGCTCCAGATCATGATCGAGGGGCCAATCGGGGCCGCCTCCTTCAATAACGAGTTCGGGCGTCCCAATCTCGCGGGCTATTTTCGCACCTTCGAGGCACGGGTCGCAGGCGAGGCGCGGGGCTATCACAAGCCGATCATGATCGCGGGAGGCATCGGCAACATCGCCGCGCGCCACGCCCGCAAGCGCGACGTGCCTCCCGGCGCGCTACTGGTGCAGCTCGGCGGCCCCGGGATGCTGATCGGGCTGGGCGGGGGAGCCGCCTCCAGCATGGATACCGGAGCGAACCTCGAGGACCTCGATTTCAGCTCGGTGCAACGCGGCAACGCCGAGATCCAGCGCCGCGCGCAGGAAGTGATCGACCGCTGCTGGGCGCTGGGGGAGGCCAACCCAATTCTCTCGATCCACGACGTGGGCGCCGGGGGGCTTTCCAACGCGCTGCCCGAGCTGGTGCACGCTGCGAAGCGAGGAGGACGCGTCGAGCTGCGCCGGATCCCGACCGAGGAGCCGGGAATGTCGCCGCGCGAAATCTGGTGCAACGAGGCCCAGGAGCGATACGTGCTGGCGATCGCCCCGCGCGATCTCGAGCGCTTCCAGGCGATCTGCGAGCGAGAGCGCTGCCCGTTCGCGGTGATCGGGGAGGCAACCGGCGACGGGCGTCTGGTGGTGACCGATTCCAGGTTCGGCAACCGTCCGGTGGACATGGAGCTCGCGGTGCTGTTCGGGCAGCCGCCGCGCATGACGCGGCACGCCGCGCACGAGCGGCGCGAGCTTCCCCCCTTCGACGCGGGGGGCATCGCCCTGCGCGAGGCGGCGTATCGCGTGCTGCGGTTGCCGGCTGTGGCGGACAAGACCTTCCTCGTCACGATCGGCGACCGCACGGTGGGTGGCATGACCGCCCGCGACCAGATGGTGGGGCCGTGGCAGGTGCCGGTCGCGGACGTTGCGGTGACCCTGATGGGATTCGATACCTACCGGGGCGAGGCATTCGCGATGGGGGAGCGCACGCCGCTCGCGCTGGTGAGCCCCGAGGCCTCCGGCCGGATGGCGGTCGCCGAGGCGATCACCAACCTCGCGGCGGCGCCGGTCGCGGATCTCTCCGATGTCAAGCTTTCGGCCAACTGGATGGCGGCGGCGGGGCACCCCGGCGAGGACGCGGCGCTCTACGACACGGTGCGCGCGGTCGCCCTTGATCTGTGCCCGGCGCTCGGCGTGAGCATTCCGGTCGGCAAGGACAGCCTCTCGATGAAGACAGCGTGGGAGGAGAACGGGGTGCACCGCGAGGTAATCGCCCCGCTCTCGCTGGTCGTTTCGGCGTTCGCTCCGGTGGCGGACGTGCGGCGCGTTCTCACCCCGCAGCTCAGGACCGACTGCGGAGACACGGACCTCGTTCTCGTTGACCTCGGCGCAGGGCGCTGCCGCATGGGAGGATCGGCGCTCGCTCAGGTGTATGACCGGCTCGGCGATGCCGCGCCCGACGTGGACGCCAGCGCTCTGAAGGCGTTTTTCGGCACGGTGCAGCGCTTGAACCGCGAAGGCCGCCTGCTCGCGTATCACGACCGCTCCGACGGGGGGCTGTTCGCCACGGTATGCGAGATGATGTTCGCCGGGCGAGTCGGAGTCACGCTCCGGCTCGAGAACATTCCGGAGCCCAGATCCGCCGTCGAGTTCCTGTTCAATGAGGAACTCGGCGCGGTGCTGCAGGTGCGCAGGGACGACCTCGGTCAGGTGCGGGCGGCGTTCGAGGCCGCCGGCCTCGGTCCGTGTTTTCACCTGATCGGCGGCCTCAACTCCGACGACAGCCTGGAGATCACGGCCGGGGGCAAGGAGATCCTGCGCGAGAAACGCGTTGATCTGCGCCGCGCCTGGTCCGAGACCACCTATCACATGCAGCGGCTGCGCGACCATCCGGAGTGCGCGCAGCAGGAATACGACCGCATCCTGGACGCAGCCGACCCCGGACTGCACGCCGCCCCTGCCTTCGACCCTGCGGAGGACGTGGCGGCCCCCTTCATCGGGCGCGGCGCCCGCCCGCGGATCGCGATCCTGCGCGAGCAGGGAGTGAACGGCCAGGTCGAGATGGCAGCCGCCTTCGACCGCGCCGGCTTCACGGCGGTGGACGTGCACATGAGCGATATCATCGCCGGGCGCACGAGCCTCAGAGATTTCAGGGGCTTCGCCGCCTGCGGAGGCTTTTCCTACGGCGACGTGCTCGGCGCCGGCGAGGGCTGGGCCAAGTCCATTCTGTTCAACGCTCGAGCGCGCGACGAATTCGAGGCGTTCTTCCGGCGCCACGACACCTTCGCGCTCGGGGTGTGCAACGGCTGCCAGATGATGGCGAGCCTACGCGATCTCATCCCGGGCGCTGAAGTCTGGCCGCGCTTCGTGCGCAACAAGTCGGAGCAGTTCGAGGCGCGCTTCGTGATGCTGGAGGTGAGCCGCTCGGCCTCGCTTTTCTTCGAAGGCATGGCGGGAAGCCGCCTGCCGGTCGCGGTCGCGCATGGCGAGGGCCGCGCCGAGTTCGAGAACGAGGACGCGCTCCGCGCCGCTGCGCCGCTCGTCGCCGCCCGTTTCGTGGACAACCGGGGCGCCGCGACCGAGCTCTATCCGTACAATCCCAGCGGCTCGCCGGAGGGCATCACCGGGCTCACCACTCCGGACGGGCGCTTCACCATCCTGATGCCGCACCCCGAGCGCGTATTCCGCACGGTGCAGAATTCGTGGCATCCCGGCCAATGGGGCGAGGACGGGCCGTGGATGAGGATGTTCCGCAACGCCCGCCGCTGGGTCGGCTGATGAAGCGGCGCGCTCGCGCGCGCCGTTTTTTGGGCCTCATCGGACCATAAAAACAGCGCCGGGGCGCTGTTCTTCATTCGATCTTCGCCTTCGCCCGCAGGTCTGCGATCGCCTTTTCCTGCGCCCGCCGCTGCATCTGCTGCTGGAGATTGGGCTTCACTTCCTCGAAGGATGGGATCTTGAGCGCGCGCTCGTCATCGAGCCGGATCACGTGCCAGCCGAACTGGGTGTGCACCGGCGCCTCCGTCATCTGCCCTTTCTTGAGCTTGGCGAGCGCGTCGGCGAAGGGCTTCACGTAACGCGCCGCCGGCCCCCAGTCGAGGTCGCCGCCGTTGCCCTTGCTGCCGGTGTCCTTCGAGCGCTCGGCAGCGAGCTTCTCGAAACTCGCGCCCTTCTTGATCAGGGCGATGATCTCTTTCGCCTCGTCTTCTTTTTCCACCAGGATATGCCGCACCTTGTATTCCCGAGTGCCGAGCTGGGCCTTGATGCGCTCGTACTCCTTCTTCATCGCGTCGTCGCCGACCGGGGCAGCCTTGGCGATCTCCTGCAGGTAGGCGCGGGACAGGACATCCTGCTTGGTCAGCTCGAGCTGGGCCGCGACGTCGGGATTCTTGTCGAGACCGCGGCGCATGGCCTCCTGGGTCATGAGCTCGCGGTTGATGAGCTCTTCCTTGACCGCGTTCCTCAGCTCGGGGGTGTCGGGCCGCCCCTGCGCCGCGAGGCTGCGCATGAAATAGTCCATGCGCTGCTGGGGGATCACGACGCCGTTGACCTTGGCGACCTGGGCGTGTGCGCTCGCCGCGGCGAGTCCGATCAACCATGCTGCCAGTGTGCTTGTCTTCATGGGTGTCCTTCCGGTTGGAGGTTCAGGGTTCACCAGGCGCGCGGGCCCGAATGGCGAGCGCGTGGATTTCCTTGTGCATCAGGGGCCCGAGCGCCTGGTACACCATGCGATGCCGTTCCTGAGGCGATTTCCCGGCGAAGGCGCGCGCGACGATGGTGAGCCGGTAGTGGCCGCCGCCGCCCTTCGCGCCCTCGTGCCCGGAGTGCTTCGCCGACTCGTCCAGGATTTCGAGCGCTTCCGGGGCGAGTTGAGCGAGCCGCTGTTCGATGCTGCTCTTCACGTCCATTTCAGTCCGTTTTCCTCTCCTCGATGTAGCGCGCGAACAGCACGGCCTGCAGCACGACGAACGCCAGCATCAGGCCGAGTCCGCCGAAGAGCTTGAAGTTGACCCACGTGTCGGTGGAGAAGTTGTAGGCGACGAGGAGATTGAGCCCCCCCATCGCGGCGAAGAACGCGATCCAGCTCGCGAGCAGCCTGCGCCAGGCGGACTCGGGCATCGCGATCTGGCTCTCCAGCATGGCGCGGATCAGGTTTTTTCTGAACGCCAGCGCGGACACCGCGAGCACCGCGCCGAACAGCCAGTAGAGCACGGTCGGCTTCCACTTGATGAAGGTCTCGTCCTGCAGCGCGAGGGTGGCGCCGCCGAAGACAACGATCACGGCGAGGCTCACCCACAGCATATTGTCCACGCTGCGCCGGCGCAGCCAGCTCCAGCCGATCTGCGCGAAGGTGGCGGCGATCGCCGCCGCAGTTGCCACGTAGATGTCGTAGAGCTTGAAGGCGACGAAGAACAGCAGGACCGGGAAGATGTCGAACAGGAACTTCATCGGTGAGTATTATCGCCCTTTGCGGGAAAACAAGGAATAGGAAATAGGAAATACAGGAAAAGCGCGCGAGCTGGCCTCCGCACTCACGATGCGTCCGGAAGCACCTTTCCCGGGTTCAGGATGCCGCGCGGATCGAGCGCGCGCTTTACCGCGCGCATGAGGTCGAGCTCAGGAGCGCTCTTGTAGCGCGCGAGCTCGCCGCGCTTCGACTGGCCGATGCCGTGCTCGGCGCTGAAGCTGCCGCCGTAGCGGGCCACGATGTCGTAGACCAGGCGGCTGACGTCGGTCGCCTCGCGCGCCGCAGCGTCCTCGCGCCGGCGGCCCGGCACGAAGCAGTTGTAGTGGAGGTTGCCGTCGCCGAGGTGCCCGAAGCAGATCACCCGCACTCCGGGGAATGCGCTCGAGAGGGCGGCGTCGGCCTCGGCGATGAATTCCGGGACGCGGCTCACGGGCAGCGCGATGTCGTGGCGGTAGACGAGGCCTTCGGCACGCGCCGCCTCGGGGATCGTTTCGCGCAGCTTCCACAGCGACTGGCGCTGCGCTTCGCTCGACGCGACCGCCGCATCGCGCGCGAGCCCGCGCTCGGCAGCGCGTTCCAGGGCGCGCTCGAAGTCGGCCTGGAGCGGGCCCGGCGTGCCGGCGTCGGCGAGCTCCATCAGCGCGTACCACGGATGCGGCTCGCCGAGCGGCTCGCGGGTGCCGGGAATGTGCGCGAGAACGAGCTCCACGCACGAGCGGGAGACGATCTCGAAGGCGCTCACGCGATCGCCGCAGCCCTCGCGCACCAGCGCGAGCAGCTCCACCGCGGCGGCGGGCGAGGCAACCGCCGCGAGCGCGGTCACCCTGGAGCGTGGCAGTGGATGGAGCTTGAGCACGGCGGCGGTGATCACGCCGAGCGTGCCCTCGGATCCGATAAAGAGGTGCTTCAGGTCGTAGCCGGTGTTGTCCTTGCGCAGGCCCTTGAGCCCGTTCCATACGCGCCCGTCGGGCAGCACCACCTCGAGCCCGAGTACCTGGTCGCGCGCGTTGCCGTAGCGCAGCACGTTGACGCCGCCGGCGTTGGTCGCGAGATTGCCGCCGATCTGGCAGCTGCCCTCGGCACCGAGCGAAAGCGGGAAAAAGCGGCCTGCGGCGGCGGCGGCCTGCTGAATTGCGGCGAGCACGCAGCCCGCCTGCACGGTGATGGTATCGTTGAGCGCGTCGAGCTCGAGCACGCGGTTCATGCGCGCGAGCGAGAGCACGATCTCGCCGCCCGCGGGGGAGGGCGTCGCCGCGCCGCACATGCCGGTGTTGCCGCCCTGCGGCACGATGCCCGTGCCGGTCTCGGCGCAGATCCTCACCACAGCGGAGACTTCCTCGGTGCTCGCCGGTCGCACCACTGCCGGCGCGGCGCCGCGGTAGTGGCCGCGCCAGTCCACGAGGTAGGGCTCCATGTCGCGCGGCTCGGTGATCAGTCCCCGCGGGCCGACGGCGGCGGCGAGGCGCTCGATGAGCGAGTGCGCGGTCATTGCCGGATTATAGGAAACCTTTGACCACTCGGGGGGGCGAAGAGCTCGAGGCGAAAGAGGACGGGCCGGCGACCGCAAGACCGCCGGCCCGTCCAATGCTCGGGCGCGAGGGGGCTACGCAGCGGCGAGCAGCTGGCGCAGCACGTAGGGCAGGATGCCCCCGTGCCGGTAGTAGTCCACCTCGATCGGCGTATCGATGCGCAGGGTGAGCGGCACCCGGTCGCTGCGGCCGTTGCGGCGGTGCACGACCATCGTGACGTCCTGCATCGGCGTGATGCCGTTCCCGATGCCGAGGAGATCGATCGTTTCGCTGCCGTCGATTCCGAGCGACTGCGCGCTCGCGCCGTCCTTGAACTGCAGCGGTAGTACGCCCATGAACACGAGGTTGGCGCGGTGGATGCGCTCGAAGTTGCGCACGATCACCGCCTTCACGCCGAGGAGCTGCGGCCCCTTCGCCGCCCAGTCGCGCGAGGAGCCCTGGCCGTACTCGTCGCCGCCGAACACTACGGAGGGCACGCCTTCCTTCTTGTAGCGCATCGCGGCCTCGTAGATGCTCACCTGCTCTCCGCTCGGGTAGTGGATGGTGACTCCGCCCTCGCTGCCGGGCACCATCAGGTTCTTGATGCGCACGTTGGCGAAGGTGCCACGCATCATGACCTCGTGGTTGCCGCGGCGCGCGCCGTAGGTGTTGAAGTCCGAAACCGCGACGCCGTGCTCGAGCAGGTACTTTCCGGCCGGAGTGGTCGCGCGAATGCCGCCCGCTGGGCTGATGTGGTCGGTGGTGATCGAATCGCCGAAGATGCCGAGCACGCGCGCGCCCTTCACGTCGGCGATCTCGCCGGGTTCCATGGTGAAGCCCTCGAAGTAGGGAGGCAGCCGCACGTAGGTGGATTTCTCGTCCCATTGATAGGTCGCCCCGACTGGGGCCGGGATCTCGTCCCACATCGGGTTGCCCTCCTTGAACGCGGAGTAGACCTTGTTGTAGGTCGCCGGGTCGGTCGCGTGCTTCATCACGCCGGCAATCTCCTTCTGGCTCGGCCAGATGTCCTTGAGGTACACCGGCTTGCCGTCCTTGCCGGTGCCGAGAGGATCCTTCGACATGTCGATGTCGACGGTGCCGGCCAGCCCGAACGCGACCACCAGCGGCGGGCTCATCAGAAAGTTGGCCTTGATCGCCTGGTGGATGCGCGCCTCGAAGTTGCGGTTGCCCGAGAGCACGGCGGCCGCCACCACGTCGTTCTTCGTGACCGTCTCCTCGATCGCGGAATCGAGCGGGCCGGAGTTGCCGATGCAGGTGGTGCAGCCGTAGCCAGAGAGGTAGTAGCCGAGCTGCTCGAGGTAGGGGAGCAGCCCCGCGCTCTTCAGGTACTCGGTCACCGCGCGCGAGCCCGGAGCGAGCGAGGTCTTCACGTAGGCGGGGGGCTTGAGGCCGCGCTCGACCGCCTTTTTCGCGAGGAGCCCGGCACCCAGCAGCACGCCGGGGTTGGAGGTGTTGGTGCAGGAGGTGATGGCGGAGATCAGCACGTCACCGTGGCCGATCTCGATACCGTTCTTGCCGGTTGCGAAGCGCTTGCCCACGGCGTCCGCGCTCTTGCCGTAGCCGCCCTCCGCGACGGGCTTCGCCATCAACTCCCGGAACTTGTCCTTGATCGCCGGGAGGTCCATGCGGTCGTGCGGGCGGCGCGGGCCGGAGACGGCGGGCTTGACGCTCGCAAGGTCGAGCTCGACGAGCTGCGAGTAGTCAATCTCGCCCTTCTTCGGCATGCCATACATGCCCTGCGCCTGGTAGTAGGCCTTGACCGCGGGCACGATGTCGCCGCGCCCGGTCATCCTCAGGAACTCGCACGAGACGTCGTCCACCGGGAAGAAGCCGCAGGTTGCGCCGTATTCGGGCGCCATGTTGCCGATGGTGGCGCGGTCGGGCACCGGGAGCGAGGCCGCCCCCTCGCCGAAGAACTCGACGAACTTGCCGACCACCTTGGTGTCGCGCAGCAGTTTCACGATCGCGAGCACGAGGTCGGTCGCAGTGACGCCTTCCTGCAGGCGCCCGGTGAGGTGCACGCCGACGACATCGGGCTCGAGGAAGTACATCGGCTGCCCCAGCATCGAGGCCTCGGCCTCGATGCCGCCCACGCCCCAGCCGAGCACGCCGAGGCCGTTCACCATCGTCGTGTGCGAATCGATACCGACCAAGGTGTCGGGATAGAGCACGCCGTCTTTTTGCCACACCACGCGCGAGACGTACTCGAGGTTGACCTGGTGGCAGATCCCGTTGCCAGGCGGGATGATGTGGAAGGTCTTGAACGCCTGGGCGCTCCACTTCAGGAACTGGTAGCGCTCGCGGTTGCGCCTGAATTCGATCTCCATGTTTTTCTTGAGCGCGTCTGGGCTGCCGTAGTGGTCGATCTGCACCGAGTGGTCCACGATCAGGTGGCCGGGGACGATCGGCTCGATGATTTCTGGATCCTTCCCCATCCGGCGCGCCGCCTCGCGCATCGCGGCGAAGTCCACCACGAGGGGCACCCCGGTCATGTCCTGGAGCAGCACGCGCGCGACGACGAAGGGCACCTCCTCGGTGCGCTGCGCCCGCGGCTTCCAGCCCGCGAGGCTCCTCAAGTGGGCTTCGGTGATCTTCTTGCCGTCGTAGTTGCGCAGCGCCGATTCCAGCACGATGCGCAGGCTGACCGGAAGCCGGGAAATCGCGCCGAGCCCGGCTTTCTCCAGCGCGGGCAGCGAATAGTACTTGGCGCTCTTGCCGTCGTAGCGCAATTCCTGGAGGCAGTGGTAGAGATCGTGGCTCATGATGGCTCCTGAGTTTCTGCTGCCAGCCGCCGGCTGGACAGGGAGGGTTCACGTTGTGGTGGCTCTTCGCGCCGCCCGCAAGGCGGCAAATTATATCCCGGGCCGCACCCGCGGGACAGCCTTTGCCACATAGTGGATACGGATGCGCGGGCAGCGGCGCCCGGCCCGCCGGCGGCGCGATGGAGCCTTCCGGGAGTGTGCTACCATCGCACGCCGCGCGCCGCCGCTAGGGAGAACCTTCTGTACAAGACCGCCGACCTCGTCGCCCGCGCGCTCCGGGAAGCGGGCGTGCGCCACGCTTTCGGGATTCCCGGAGGCGAGGTGCTGGAGCTGCTCGAAGCCCTGCGCAAGGCCGGCGTGCGCTTCGTGCTCGCCAAGCAGGAACTGAGCGCCGGCTTCATGGCCGACGCTGCCTGGCAGCTGACCGGCGCGCCGGGCGTGCTGGTGGCGACACTCGGCCCTGGCTTCACCAATACCGTCACCCCGGTCGCGCAGGCGCTGCTCGACCGCTCCGCGATGATCGTGATCACCGGCGAGATCCCGGCCGCGCTGAAGGGCGTCTACACCCACCAGATCCTCGATCAGGCTGCGGTGCTGCGGCCGCTCACCAAGTGGTCCGCGACGATCGCCGCGCGTGGCGCGCTCGAGCAGGTGCGCAAGGGCATCGCGATCGCGACCGCGCCCGTGCCGGGACCGGTGCATTTCGATCTGCCGGCCGATATCGCCTCGGCGCGGCAAGCCGCGCGCAGCGGCAAGGCCGAGAGCGAGCGCGTTCGCGCCGCCGGCGGGGCGGGCGATTTCGCGAAGGTCGTCTCCTGGCTCGGTCGCGCGCGCCGGCCGCTGGTGCTGGCGGGCCTCGGCGTGTTGCTCGACCGGGCGCAGGCGGAGCTCAGGCGCTTCGTCGAAGGATGGCGCCTGCCCGTGATCACGACCTACAAGGCGAAGGGCGTGCTGCCCGAGGATCATCCGCTCGCGCTCGGCGGCGCCGGGCTTTCGCCGGTGGTGGACGCGATGCACCTCGAGCGCGTGCGCGACGCCGACCTCGTGCTGTGCGCGGGATTCGATCCGGTCGAGCTGAGAGCCGAATGGATCGCGCCGTGGGACGGGGAAAAGCGCACGGTTTCGCTCGACCTCGTCCCCAACACCCATCACGTCTACCGCTGCGCGGTCGAGTACTCCGGCGGCATCGCCGGGGCACTCGCCGCGCTCGCAGCCGCCGCCCCGAGAAGGCGCCCGCGGCGCTGGCCGGACCGCGAGCTCGAGCGCCACCGCGAGGCGATCCGCCGCAGGATCGCGCGGGTGCCGCGGCGCGGGCTGGGGCCCTACCAGGTGACCGCGACACTGCGCGAGGTTTTCCCCCGCGACACCCTCGCCACCGTGGACACGGGCTCCCACCGCATCCTGGTGAACCATGTATGGCGCTGCTACGAGCCGCGCGGGCTGCTGCAGTCGAACGGGCTAGGCTCCATGGGCTATGCGCTGCCGGCGGCGATCGCCGCGAAGCTCCTGCACCCGCGGCGCCCGGTGCTGGCGATGACGGGGGAGGCGGGGCTCGACATGGTGATTGGGGAAATGGCGCTCCTCGCGCACTACGGGCTCGCGCTCACGATCGTCGTATTTCGCGACGACACGCTCTCGCTCATCAAGCTCAAGCAGGAACGCATGCGCCTGCCCGAGACCGGGGTGCGCACCGGCAGCCCGGACTACGCGGCGCTCGCCCGCGCCTACGGAGGCGAGGGTGTGGTCGTGCAGAGCGTCGCGGAGCTCGGGAAAGCGGCGCGAGCGGCGCTGCGCGCGCAGCGCTTCACGCTGATCGAGGCGCGCATCGACCCCGCGGAGTACCGCGATCAGATGTAGGATGCCGCGATGACGGACCGGGTCATCTTCGCCTGCGCTGTCGCCGTGGCGGCAGTCTACCTCTACGCCACGACGCTGATTCCCTCGCTCGAGATCGGCGATCCGTTGGGGCCCAAGGCCTTCCCGCGGCTGCTCGGGGTGTGCCTGCTGATCGCGGCCGGCCTGCTCTTCGTGGAGACGTGGAAGGAGCGCGGGCGCGGGGAGCCGCTGGCGGAGCGCCCCGCCGCGCGCGATTACCGGCACCTGTGGGTGGTCGCCGCCGTCGTCGCGTGGACTGCAGCCTATTACGCGGCGTTCGAGAAACTGGGCTACGTTCTCGCCACCGCGGTCTATCTCTTCGCGCTGATGGCCTGGTTCAACCGCGGCCGCTGGCTCGCGAACGTCCTGACCTCGCTGCTGTTCAGCGCGCTGAGCTACGCGCTGTTCCTGAGGCTCGACGTCAACCTGCCGAAAGGCGTCCTGCCGTTCTGATGGAAACGCTCGCGCACATCCTGAACGGCTTCGCGGTCTGCCTGCAGCCGATCAACCTCTGGTACACCTTCGTCGGCGTGTTTCTCGGCACCGTGATCGGCGTGCTGCCCGGCATCGGCCCCTCCGCCGGCATCGCGCTGCTCATCCCCGTCACCTACGGCATGAATCCGACCTCGGCGCTGATCATGATGGCGGGAATCTTCTACGGCGCGCGCTACGGAGGCTCCACCACCGCCATCCTGATCAACACCCCGGGCGAGGCGTCCTCGGTGATGACGGCGCTCGACGGCTACCAGATGGCGAAGAAGGGGCGCGCGGGGGCGGCGCTCGCGATCTCCGCGCTTGCCTCCTTCATCGCCGGCACCCTCGGCGTGATCGGGCTCACCATCTTCGCGGTGCCGCTCACCTCGCTGGCGCTCAAGTTCGGACCCGCGGAGTACTTCACCCTGATGCTGTTCGCGATGACTGCGGTGTCCTCGCTCGCGGGGCGTTCTCCCGCCAAGGCGATGATCTCCACCGTCCTCGGGCTCATGATCTCCACCATCGGCATCGACCTGCAAAGCGGGCAGCCGCGCTACACCATGGGCATCCCGGAGCTGCAGGACGGCGTCGGCTTCATCATCGCCGTGGTCGGCCTGTTCGCGATCGCGGAGGTGTTCTACACCATGGAGGAGATGACCAAGGGCGTGCGGCCCGAGATCATCCGGCTGCGCGGCAGCGTGTGGCTGACGAGGCAGGAGTGGAACCGCTCGCTCATGCCGATGATGCGCGGCGGCGTCATCGGCTTCGTGATCGGGGTGCTGCCGGGCGCCGGGGGCACCATCGCCGCGATCCTGTCCTACGTCTGGGAGAAGCGCCTGTCGAAGCACCCCGAGCAGTTCGGCCAGGGCGCGATCGAGGGCGTGGCAGGGCCGGAGGCGGCGAACAACTCCGACACCGCGGGCGCGATGGTACCGCTGCTCACGCTCGGCATCCCGGGCGGGGGCGCGACCGCGGTGATGATGGGTGCCTTCATCATGTACGGCATCCAGCCGGGACCGCTCCTGTTCCAGAACCGGCCGGACCTGGTGTGGGGGCTGATCGACAGCATGTACATCGGCAACATCATGCTCCTCATCCTGAACCTGCCCCTGATCGGGCTGTTCGTGCGCCTGCTCTATATCCCGGGCGGCATCCTGATGGCGTTGATCATGGCGATCTCCGCGATCGGGATCTACGCGATCAACGGCAACCTGGTCGAGCTCTACATCGGGCTCGCCTTCGGCGTGCTGGGCTACGTCTTCCGCAAGGTGGACATCCCGGTCGCGCCGATGGTGCTCTCGCTGGTGCTGGGCGGCATGATGGAGCAGTCGTTCCGGCAGGCGATGACGATCTCGGGCGGCAACCCGGCGATCTTCGTGGGCAGCACGATCTGTGTCACGCTCGTGCTGCTGTCCGTGCTTTCGGTCGCGCTGCCGTTCATCTTGCCGCGGCTCAAGGCCTGGCGCGAAGGCGCAGCCCAGGAGAAGGCCTGAAAGCCGGCCTCCCCGAAGTGCGGCGCGTCACCCTCATTCCCGGCGATGGCATCGGACCCGAAGTGACGCATGCCGCGCGCGAAGTCGTTGCCGCGAGCGGAGCGGCGGTCCAGTTCGAGGAAGTGGCGGCCGGGCGGCACGCCGAGCAACGGTATGGAACCCCGCTGCCGCGCGCGGTGTTCGACTCCCTGGAGCGCAACCGCGTCGCGCTGAAGGGGCCCACCTGGACGCCGTTCGGAGGCGACTACCGCATCACCGTGGAGCGCACCGACGCCGCCGGCGCGACGGCGCGGCGCACCTACCCGAGCATCGCGATCGCGCTGCGCAAGGAGCTGGAGCTCTTCGTCAACGTGCGCCCGGTGAAGAACTACCCGGGCATCGCCGCGCGCTGCCAGAATGTCGATCTCGTGATTTTCCGGGAGAATTCGGAGGACCTCTATCTCGGGCGCGAGCGCATGGTGGAGCAGGGCGTGGCGCAGGCGGTCAAGGTGATCACCGCCAGCGCCACCGAGCGCGTGACGCGGTTCGCGCTCGACTACATGGAGCGCAACGGCCGGCGCCGGCTCACCATCGGTCACAAGGCGAACGTGCTCAAGCTGACCGACGGGCTGTTTCTCCGGATCGCCCAGGAGATCGCGTCGCAGCGCGCTGGGATCGCGGTGGACCAGCGCGTGGTGGACGCGCTGTGCATGGAGCTCGTGATGCGCCCGGAGGCCTTCGACTGCCTGCTGCTGCCCAACCTCTACGGGGACATCGTCTCGGATCTCGCGGCCGGGCTCGTCGGCGGGCTCGGGATCGCGCCGGGCGCGAACATCGGGCCGCAGCACGCGGTGTTCGAGGCGGTGCACGGAACAGCGCCCGACATCGCCGGCAAGGACCTCGCGAACCCCATGGCGATGATCCTCTCTGCTGCGATGATGCTGCGGCATCTGGACGAGGCGCGGGCCGCGGAGCGGATCGAGCGCGCGCTCGTGCAAGTGCTCGAGGACGGTCGCGTGACGACACCCGATCTCGGAGGCGGCGCTGGCACGCGCGCGATGACGCGAGCCATCATCGAGAAGCTCGAAGAGTGACTCCTCGCGCGCTGGCTGTTATCGGCCCGGCCGCGCGGACGCCGGCGCCGCGGGCCCGGATTTCATTCGAAGCCGTAGAGCCGTGCCGGATTGTCCACGAGGATCTTGCGGCGCAGCGCGGCGTCGGGCGTCCAGGCGTTGAACAGATCGAGCAGGTGCCCGGTGTCGGGCATGTCTCGCGCAAGCCGCGGGTGCGGCCAGTCGGTGCCCCAGACGAGCTGCTCCGGATTGGCCGCGAGGAGCGCCTCGTGCAGCGGGCGCGCGTCGGGATAATCGGGGAAGCGGTCGGAGGCGCGGTATGCCCCCGAGACCTTCACCCAAATCCGCCCTTCCGCGAGATACCTTCTCAGCAACTGGAACCCGGGCGCCTCCGTCCCTTCGGCGGCCTTGGTCGAGCCGTAATGGTCGAGCACTACGGGAAGCGTCCAGCCCTTCAGGCGCTCCATCAACTGCGGCAGCGCGCGCGCGTCCATGAAGAATTGCGCGTGCAGCCCCAGCTCCATCATGTGGGGTGCGAGCTTCTCGAATGCCGCGAAACCCTGGCTGCTGTAGCGGCCCGGCTGGCGCGGCGCGTGATGGAAGCGCAACGCGCGCACGCCGGCCCGCGCCATGCGCGCAAGCACCGCGCGCGGGGTGTCCTCCCTCACGATCGCGACCCCGCGCAGGCGCCTCGGCTCGCGGGCGAGGGCGTCGAGCAGCGCGGAGTTGTCGGTGCCGTGCGCGTGGCCCTGGACCGCGACTCCGCGCTCGAAACCCAGGCGCGCGTGCATCGCGAGCAGCCGCTCGAGCGGCGCCTCGGGCGGAGTGTAGGCGCGCTCCGGGCAATAAGGGAAGCGCGCGACCGGGCCGAAGATGTGGAAATGGGCGTCGCAGGCGAGCGGCGGTGTCGCGACCTCGGGCTGCTTGGGATCGGGAAGCGGAGCAAGGCAGGGCTCGTCCATGGGCTTGTTTTTCCGCTCGGCCAAAGGCGACTATATCAAAAGTGTGCGGGCGGACGACCGGCTATAATTGGCGTCGGACCGGCGCCGAGCACCAGCTCGATCTCCCCGGAGACGCACATGGAGCGTGCTTTCCGGCGCGTGAAACGCAGACACTGAACTCATAACGCCCATGATACCCGCCGAACGCCTGCGCTATTCGCCCATCGTCGACCGGCCGCCGCTCAGACTGCCGGGCAGTGCGCGCGTGGTGGTGTGGCCCGTGGTGAACGTCGAGGTCTGGGACATCGGCCGCCCGATGCCGCGGCAGGTGCTGCCGCCGCCCACCGGCCTCATGCGCTTGCCCGATGTTCCCCACTGGGGCTGGCACGAATACGGGATGCGCGTCGGCTTCTGGCGGCTGAAGGCCGTGCTGGACGAGCTGAAAATCGTCCCGTCGCTTTCCTGCAACGCGCGGGTGTGCCGCGACTATCTTCCGGTCGCGCGCGCGGCGCGTGCCGCCGGCTGGGAGTTCATGGGGCATTCCTACGACCAGCAGCCGATTCACGCCGAGAAAAACCAGGGGGCGATGATCCGGCGCTCGGTGAAGGTGCTGCGCGAGTTCACCGGGCGCCAGCCCGTCGGCTGGATGGGCCCCGGCCTCACGGAGACGCTGGAGACGCCCGAGCTCCTTGCCGCGAACGGCATCCGCTACATCGCCGACTGGGTGATAGACGACGAGCCGTGCGTGATCCGCACGCGCAAGGGGGATCTCGTCGCCATGCCCTACACGCTGGAGCTGAACGACATCGCGATGATGGTGGTGCAGCACCACCCGGCGCGCGAGTTCGTCACGCGCTGCATGGATCATTTCGAACGCCTCTATCGCGAAGGGCGGGAGCGCGCCAAGGTGATGGCGATCGCGGTGCATCCGTACATCTCGGGTGTGCCGCACCGCATCGGCTGTTTCGAGGAGGTGTTCCGCAGGCTGCGGCGGCGCAGCGGCGTTTTGTTCTGGACCGGGGAGAGAATTCTCCAATGGTATCTCAAGGCGCGCAAAAGCAGATGAAGGAGCCGCGAACAAACGCAGATGTGGGATCGGAGCACCGACTGCAGCGATCACGCAAACCCCAGGTCGTGAAAGCTCGAACCGCATCCATCCCGGCCATGGGGAGCGCGGAGAAGAGCCGAGAGGCGAATCGATCATCGGATTCCGGTCCCACGGGGGTTGCTCTTGCACGACTCCGTGCTTTCTGTGGCTGAATTCCGGGTTTTGACAAGGAGACACGATGAAGCTGCTGACGTTTTCGGTGGGAGGCAAGCCGCGCCCCGGCGCGCTGAGAGAGGATCGCGTGGTGGATCTCGCTGCGGCGGGGCTGCCCGTGGGACCGCACGGCGACCTGCTCGAGATCGTGCGCGCGGGCGAGGCCGCGCTCAGGAAGGCACGCGCGGCGCTGAAGAGCGCGCGGGCGAAATCGTATCCGCTCGCGAAGGTGAAGGTACGCGCGCCGATCGCCGCGCCTTCCAAGATCGTCGCGGTGGGGCTCAATTACATTGACCACTGCAAGGAGGCGAACCTGCCGGTGCCGACCGAGCCGGTGCTGTTCAGCAAGTTCCCGAACTCGGTATGCGGCCCGTACGACGATCTGTCATGGCCGGCCTCGCTCACGAGCCAGGTGGACTACGAGGTGGAGCTCGGGGTGGTGATCGGGCGCCGCGCGCGCGACGTCGCCGAGAAGGACGCGCTGCGCTACGTGTTCGGCTACACCGTCGTGAACGATGTCTCGGCGCGCGATTTGCAATTCGCAGGCGCCAAGCAGTGGGACCGCGGCAAGTCGCTCGACACCTTCTGCCCGTACGGGCCCTACATCGTCACCCGCGACGAGATTCCCGATCCGCAGACGCTCGACGTGCGCACCGTGCTGAACGGCCAGGTCATGCAGTCCTCCAACACCAGCAACATGATCTTCGGCGTGGCGAAGCTCGTATCCTATATCTCGCAGGGCACGACGCTCGTGCCCGGGGACCTGATCCCGACCGGCACACCTTTCGGGGTCGGCTTCTCGCGCAACCCGCCGGTCTACCTCAAGGACGGCGATGTGTGCGAGTGCGAGGTGGGCGGCGTCGGCGCGATCCGCAACCGCGTGCGGCTGTCGCGCTGAGGCGTATGGCCACGACCCTGCTCAACCCGTTTCTGCTCGCGAGCTCGGACGAATCCTACCTGATGCTCGCCGACCCGCAGTCGAAGAAGATCCTCGCCGAGGGCGATTCCTGGTTGTCGGTGTTCGCACCGGGGCAGGGCAATCTGCTCGGCTTCGTCGAGACCGATGAGAACGCCGCGATCCTCGATCTCTCGTATCCCGGCGATACGCTGGCGGAAATGGCCTCGGGCGGCCAGTTCGACCTGTTCCGGCGGCTGACCGGCGATCCCCAGCACGGTTACGCGTTCGATCTCATCCTGCTGCTGGGCGGCGGGAACGACGTGATCGGCGCCGGGCTCGAGCGCTTCCTGGTCAAGCCGGGACGCAGGCGGGGCAGGGTCCGGGACTGCATTCACGAGACGAGGCTCAAGGCGGTGCTGGCGGAGGTCGCCGGCCATTTCGAGCAGTTCATCGCAGCCCTCGACGAGAGCGACCTCAACGCCGGCACGCCGATCCTCACCTGTACCTACGACTACGTCACGCCGCGCGATGCGGGCGTCACGGTGATGGGGGCGACGCTCAAGGGCCCGTGGATCCTGCCGGTGATGCGCGAGAAGGGCATCGTTGAACCCCGGCTGCAAAAGGCGATCACCGATTATCTTCTCAGGCGCTTCCGGCGGCTGCTCGCCACGCTTGCGCGGCGCCACCGCGGCCGGTTCTTCGTGGTGGACACGCTGGGCACGCTCGATCCGGCGATCCCGGACGAACGCGAGTCCGCCGACTGGGCGGACGAGATCCACCCGAGCGCCGCTGGCTGGCGGAAGCTCGCGCGCAAGCTCAACCCCGAGATCAACCGGCTCCTCGCCGCCTGAGCGCCGCGCGGCCGGCGCGTCCCGGCACCCGGTGTAAACTTTTCCCGGACGTGACCGCCATGCTGCATTTCCCGGAGCTTAACCGCGGCAAGTGCAAGACCTATCTCGTCGCCTGCGAGCGCACGCGCAAGGCGCTGATCATCGACCCGGTGCGCGAGAACGTGAGCCGCTACCTCGCCTTTCTCGCCTACCGCGGGCTCGAGCTCGACGCGATCGTGGACACCCATACCCATGCCGATCATCCCACCGGTGCGTTCCAGCTGCGCGAGCTGACCGGCGCCCGCCTCATCATGCACCGGCGCGCGCCGGCGCCCGCGGTGAGCGAGCATGTCGAGCACGGCGACGAGATCGCGGTGGGCGAGGCGCGGCTGAAAGTGCTGTATACGCCCGGCCACACGCCGGACAGCATCAGCCTTTATACCGGCGACCGGGTGTTCACAGGCGATGTGCTGCTGATCGGCGGCACGGGGCGCGCCGACTTCGCGGGCGGGGACGCGGGCGAGCAGTACGATTCGATCACTCGGCGCCTCTTCGCGCTGCCTGACGAGACGCTGGTCCTGCCGGCGCACGACTACCGCGGCAACACCCACTCGACGATCGGGCACGAGCGGCGCCACAACCCGCGCATCGCGGGCCGCAGCCGCGAAGAATACGTGAAGCTCATGGCGAGCATCCAGTTCCCGATGCCCGACAAGATCCAGGAGGTGCTGCAGCCCAATCAGAGCGCGATCGAGGATGACCGTACCCGCTTCCCGGACCTCGCGGAGCTGAACCGCGTGCGCCAGCTCTCCGCCGCCGAGGTGCGCGCGCTGCTCGCCTCGGGCGCGCCGCCCCTCGTGCTCGATGTGCGCGAGCCGGACGAATACCGCGGGGAGCTGGGCCACATCCCCGGCGCGCTGCTGATCCCCCTGCGGGAGCTGGCAGCGCGGGCGGTGGAGCTCGAGCCGCACAGGGGCAGGATCATCGTCGCGGTATGCCGCTCCGGAGTGCGCAGCACCACCGCGGCGGCGATGCTCTACGGCCTGGGCTTCGAACGCGTCTACAATCTCAAGGATGGCATGCTGGACTGGAACGACCGCGGACTGCCCGTGGAGCGCTGAGCGCGAAATTCCGGAGGAGGCCGGCTATCCGCCACCTCGCAGTTTCCATGAACGAGCTGGGCGGCCTGGATATCTGGCGGCAGCCGGACCTGAAGGACCGGCTGCCGTGGTATCGCGCGGTCGCCGATAACCGCGCTCCGGCCAAGTTCCTGATCGCGCGCCGCGTCCCGGTCGCGGTCGCGCTGGATTCCCCGGAACAGGCGCTGTGGGCGGAGCTCGATGCGCTGACCCCCCGCTTTCTGGGGCTCTGGCACGATATCCGCAGCGGCCGCCGCCCGCTTCCGGGTAGCCCCGCCTCGCCCGCGAGCTTGCTCGACCTCTGCCGCGAGCTCGCCTACCGGATGCTCGCGCACTGCAACTTCTGCCGCTACGACTGCCGCGTGGACCGCACGCGCGGGAGGCGGTTCGGCACCTGCAAGCTCGCGACGGACTCGCGCGTCTCGACCTATTTCCACCATTTCGGCGAGGAGCTGGTCTTCCGCGGCACGCGCGGCTCGGGCACGATCTTCTTCACCTCCTGCAACATGCGCTGCGCCTTCTGCCAGAACGGGGACATCTCGACCGACAAGGACAACGGAAGCGCCGTGAGCGCGCGCACGCTCGCGACGATGGCTTGGCTGCTGCGCATGGAGGGTTGTCACAACATCAACTGGGTCGGCGGCGATCCCACGATCCATCTTCATGCCATCGTGGACGCGATCTCACAGCTCGAGGAGCTGAGGCCGACGGAGCAGGACCTCGCGGCTGCGCTGCCGGGCAAAGCGGACCGTCGCTTCGGTTTCGAGATCAATCCACGGTTCGCCCATTACCTCGGCGCATTCAATGCCCCCATGCTGTGGAACAGCAACTTCTTCATGTCGCGCGAGGCGATGAAGCTGCTGCGCATCTTGATGGACGTGTGGCTGCCGGACTTCAAGTTCGGTCCGGGGCGCTGCGCGCCGGCGCTCTCCAAGACGCCGTTCTACTGGGAGACGGTGACGGAAAACCTGAAGCTCATCCACGGCTGGGGCGAGGATTTCACCATCCGGCACCTGGTGATGCCGAACCACGTGGAGTGCTGCACGCTGCCGGTGCTGGAATGGGTTGCCGAGCACATGCCGGAGGCGCCGGTGAACGTCATGGACCAGTACCACCCGGACAATTTCTGCGATCCGGCGAGCCCGAAATTCAACGAGAAATACCGCGACCTCGCGCGGCGCATCACGCGCGCGGAGCTGGCGCGGGCGTTCGACTACGGCAGGCGGCTCGGCATCCGCTTCGAGTCGCTCTCGATGGAGAAGCCCGGGCGCTTCCTGCGGCTCTAGAGCGTCACCGCTCGCTTCGCCAATCCGTCATCGCTCTTCGACGCGCGGGAGTGGCGCGCGGCACACGCCGACCGCGCGGACCTTTGAGATAAGATACCGG
>DATLZE010000183.1:0-19373 GCA_035574195.1 Burkholderiales bacterium
GGCCGGCGCGGCGGCTCCGGCGGCTACCGCGGCGCGCGCTGGCACACGCCGGAGGAGGCGCGCGCGCTGTTCGAAGGCTTGCCCGCGCGCAACCTGACGCTCAGCAGCGCGGTGGCGCTGCCCACAGGCGGGGCGCTCGCGCGCAGCGTCGAGCGCGTGCTGCCGCGCGGCTGTCTCTGCGGTGCTTTCCTGCTCGCCGCCGCCGACGCCGCGGGCTGAGGCGCGGGCGGCTCAGGCGCCCGCGTCGAGCACGTCCTTCAGGGCGTCGAGCACGATCCCCGTCGCGGACTGGATGAGCAGCACGTCCCCGCCGACGAGCACGCGCTCGTAGCCGGGCGGCAGCCGCGCGAGCCGGTGCTCGAGCTCGCCCGGCAGCGGCCGCCTCCGCAGCCCCGGCGGCAGCCGCCCCTGCCCGCGCAGCTGTTGCAGGCCGGGCTGCAGCGCCTCGCGCTGCGCGAGCCCGGGAGGATACCCGGCGCCGGCAGCCCGTCGCGGCCGGAAATATTCACGAATGAGAGTGCGGTCCCGGTCGCTGAAATACAGCGTCACCCGCGCTCGTGCCGGCGGCTCCTCGGATTTCGCGGGCTCGGCCGCGCCCGCGGCCAGCGCGCACAGCAGCGCCGCGAGGGCGCGCGCCGCGCTCACGACGCGCTCTCCTTGCGGTTCTTCGATTCGATCGCCCGGATCAGCCCCTCTATGCCCGAGCGCGCGATCTCGGAGGCGAAAGAACTGCGGTAGTTCGTCACCAGGCTCAAGTTCTCGACCACCACGTCGTACACCTTCCAGCCCGAGGCCGTGAGCCTCATGCGGTAATCCATCTGGATCGGCTTGCGGCCCGGCTCCCTCACCTGGGTGCGCACCACGGTGTCGGTCTCGCCCGGCTTGAGCCCGGACGCCTTCACTTCCACCGTGTACTCGCCGCTCGCCTGCGCGAGCGCCGTGGTATAGGTGCGCACGAGCAGCGTGCGGAACGCGCGCTCGAGGGCCTGCTGCTGCGCCGCGCTCGCCTGCGACCACGAGCGCCCGACGGCGAGCCGCGTCATGATGGTGAAGTCGAAGTGCGGGAGCACCTTCTGCTCGGCGAGCTCGACCAGCGCGCGCGGATCCTTGGTGCGCCTGATCACATCGAGCACCTCGTTCACCGTGTCCCTGACCAGCGCTTCGGGCGCGGGCGCCTGTTGCGCCGGCGCGCCGAGCGCAAGGAGAAGCGCGGCGAGCCCCACAGCGTGGACCAGTACCCGGGTCATGGTCTCCTCCGTCAAGTCACTTCAATCCGGCCACGGAGAACACGGAATTCGTAGAGGAAACAAAACCGCAATCCCCTGTGCGGGATTCGCGATCCGGGGGCGCTTTCGCGCCTCGCATCAGACCGCTTTCGGCTCACGATCCGGCCCGCGGGCTCTGTGCTCTCCGCGCCCTTGTATGATAGTTCTTACGCTGTGCAGCCTGGGGGGCAAAGCGGCTCGCGGCGGGAGGCGCGAAGCGTTTCCCGCGCCAAGAACCGCGAGGCGCCGCAGGCATATCGTCCACGACCTCACGGCATCGGTTCGGTCCGGGCGCGCAGCCTGTTCTGCGGCTGAAAAAGCCAACCATCAACGGTAGCAATCGAGCTGGCTGCCGGCGAGCGCTCCCGCGCCCGCGCCGAGCGCGGTCGCTGCGATGCGCCCCGAGCCCCCGCCGATCTGCGCGCCGAGCGCCCCGCCTGCGAGCGCGCCCACGATCGCGGCCCCGTAGTGCGGATCGCAGTGCTGGCGCGTTTTCTGGATCGGCGCGTTCGCGCAGCCGCCGAGCGCGACGGCTGCCGCCAGTATCACAACGTTAGTGAAGCGTTTCATGCTCCGGTTCCTCCACGGCTCGCAAACACCATGCCCCTGTGTCAGCCCTCGCAACCGCCGTGCCAGGAAGGAAGGCGTCATGCAAATCAAGGGGTTCGCGCTCAGCCCCGCGTTTTTCCGCGCGCCTGTCTGTCGCCCGCGGGCGACGGTCTTATGCCACCGCGCGCGCAAGCCGTTCAATTTCAACCGCTTCCGCTGTCACCGCGGCGCAACAGAAGGGCCGGTGAAAGCATGAACAGCGATGCAGCGAGGTGTGAGGGGTGAGGCACCGAGCGGCCGATAGATGATATTGTGTATTTGGCGGCGCCCCAGCCGAGGCCGCCGCAAGCTCGAAACAGTGCAAGGCAACGAGTAACGGATAGGAGGAGGCCGCTCATGGCACGCATACTCATCATCAGCACGCACGGTTCCGAGGACCCGACCCGCGCCGGGCTGGCGTTCTTCATGGCCAAGGGCGCGGTCGAGGCCGGCCACAAGCCTGAGGTGGTGCTGGCGGGCGACGCCGCGGTGCTGGCGCGCAAGCCGGTCGCCGATTCCGTGCTGCCGGTCGGGATTCCCCCGCTCAAGGAGCTGATCCAGTTCGCGCTCGACAACGGCGTGCCCGTCTATACCTGAGGGGCGTGCGGCCGCGCCCGTGGGGTGACGGACGACGATCTCAAATGGCTCAAGTCGAAGTGGAGCACGCCCAAGGACGTCGCTCAGATCGCGGCGGAGGTGGATCGCGTCATCACGTTCTGAACAGTGGCGAGGCGGCGCAGCGACGCGGCGAGGGCTGGCGAAAAAGGGTGGAGGCGGGAGAATTTTCGGGTGGTATGCGCGCTCATCCGCGATTCCAATTTACCGAGCCTGGGCCAGCTCGCGCAGCATCCGGTGCAGGCCGGTGACCAGGCGCGCGGTGCGCTCGTAGTCCACCTTGTCCGGCGTGTCCTCCATCGTGTGGTAATGGGGATAGCGGTAGAGCGCGGTGTCGGTCACCATCAGCGCGGGGTAGCCCTCCTGCCAGAATGACCACTGGTCGGACCAGTCCACGCCGGCAATGAAAGCGGGGGCGGCCACGCCTTCGGAGGGAAACTCGGCGTGGCGGCGGAAGGCCGCCAGCGCCTCGTGCAGCAGCGGGCGCGAGGACAGGTTCGAGACGAAGGCGATGAAGTTGCCGGTCGAGGGGTAGAAGAACCCGAGCGGGAAGGGATAGCGCTGGCTGCCCGGCCGGTCGGAATAGTAGCCGATGGTCTCGAGCGAGAACATGGCGACGATGTTCTCGCCCCGCTCGCGGGCGCGCCGCGCGTAGCGACGGCTGCCCATCGCCTCGCTCTTGAAGAACGGCGGCTCCTCGTTCACGAACGCGACGAAGCGCAGCGTGCGCGCCGGCTTCGAGTCCCTGAGCAGCCGCGCGAGCTCGATCGCGGCGGCCACCCCCGAGCCGTTGTCGTTCGCCCCGACCGCCCCCGCCACCGAATCGTAGTGCGCGCCGATCACCACGATCTCGGAGCCGCGCGCCCCGCCCGCGATCTCGACCTCGATATTGCGCACCTCGATCGGCCCCGCCGCAAAGCGCTGCGCCGCCACCGTGTAGCCCAGGGCGGCGAACGCGTTCTCGATGTAGCGCGCCGCGGCTTCCAGCTCCTGGGGGCGAAAGAGATTGCGCTCGCGGCTCGCGATCGCGGCAACGTGCCGGCGCAGGCCGGCCGCGATCTCGGCCTCCCCGGCGGTGAGCGGTTCGAGAGCCCCGGACCAGGAGCGGCCGGGCATGCTCACCATGTACCACAGCAGCCACGCGCCCGCTCCAGCGAGCGCGAGCCAGAACAGCATGCGCGCGATCCAGAAAGTGCGAACGGTCATGGTACAACGTAGCACACCTCAGGCCCGGGCGAGGGTGACGCAGTGTCCGAGAACGAAGTGGCGAATGAACGAGATGACGGGCCGACACCTCCCTTGTGCGGCCGCCAGTCGGCGGGCGCAGCACCGCCGCTTCGCCAGTGCGTCGCCTCGTCACTGCGCCTGGAGCGGAGGGATCTTGAGCTCTGCGGCGAGCTGCGCGAGGCTCGAGGCGAGCGGCGCGGGCAGTGGAATGCCGTTCCTCTCCCGCTCCGCGCGCGCCGCGTGGCTGCCCTCGCCGGGAATCCGGATGCGGTCCACGCCCGGCAGGCGGCGCGAGCCGCGGATGTCCCGGATCAGCGCATCCATGGCGCGCTTGAACTCGGCGACCGGCTGGAACGCCTCGATGTTGATCGCGACGATGGCGTGCCCGGTGTTGGTGGGCGTCACGTCGTCGGCGTTGAAGTCCACCACCTCCCGTCCCATCGCCGCGCCGTTGAGCGTGCCCGCGAGGATGCCGAAGACGAGCGCAAGCCCGTAGCCCTTGTAGCCGCCGATCGGGAGCAGAAATCCTTCGTTCGCGCGCTTCGGGTCGGTGAGGGGGCGTCCCTCGCGGTCCATCATCCAGCCCTCGGGCATCGGTTCTCCGCGCAGCGCCTTGGTCTTGACCTTGCCGTAGGCCGCGACGGTGGTCGCCATGTCGAGCACGACCGGCGGCTCCTCCCCCGCCGGCACCGCCACCGCGATCGGGTTGGTCGATAGCAGCATGTCCACTCCGCCCCACGGCGGCAGGTGATTGGCGTTGCCGACCGCGAGGTAGAGCCCGATCATGTCGTGCGCGAGCGGCATCGAAGCGTAGAGCGATGCAGGACCCGCGTGATTGCTCCATTTCACGCCCACCCACGCGACGCCCGCCGCGCGCGCCTTCTCGATCGCGCGCTCGGCCGCGAAGCGCATCACGAGGTGCCCCATGCCGTTGTCGCCGTTCACCAGCGCCATGCCGGCGGCTTCGCGCTCGACGCGGATGCGGGGCTTGACGTTGACCGCCCCGCCCCGGATGCGCCGGATGTACTGGGGCAGCCGGAAGACCCCGTGGCCCTCCGAGCCCTGCAGATCGGCGCGCGTCATCAGCTCGGCGATGCTCCGCGCCTCGGGCGCCGAGATGCCCACTGCCTCGAAGGCGCGCGCGATGAACGCCTCGAGCTTGTGCGCCGGCACGCGCAGCGGTGGCGCCGCCTCAGCCATGATCGCCGGCTCCCTGCTTCCCGTTGCTCGCCTCGCTCATCCTTCGCCCCTCGCGCATCATTCGATCCTGACCATGTTTTCCCGGATGATGCCCTCCCAGCGCCTCATCTCGGAGAGCACGTAGGCGTTGAACGCTTCGGGCGAGGCGCTGAGCGCGATCGGCGTCATGCGCTTCGCGAGCACCCCCTCCGCTTCGAGCTCCTTCATCGCGGCGACGGCCGCCGCGTGGAGCCTGGCGAGGACCGGCTTCGGCGTGCGCGCCGGCGCGAACAGGCCGTTCCAGTTGAGGCTGCCGATGCCCGGGAATCCGGCCTCGGCCATGGTAGGCACGCCCGGCAGCTCCTCGAGGCGCTTCTCGGAGGTGACCGCGTAGGCCCGGATCTGGCCCGCGCGCACCGCGCCGATGTTGGAGGCGACGTTGGACACCTGGATATGGGAATCGCCGCGCAGCAGATTGGCCAGGGTCTCCCCCGCCCCCTTGGTCGGCAGGTGCACCATCCTCACCCCCGCGCGCGCGGTGAGCGCCAGCATGTCGAGGTGCGCGTAGGAGCCGAGCGGCGCGCCGAAGTTGAGCTGGCCGGGGCGGCTCTTCGCGTACTCCATCGCCTCCTTCAACGTCGTCGCCGGAATCTTCGGACTGCCGAGGATGAAGTTGGGGATCGCCACGAGCTGGGTGATGCCGGTGAGGTCTCGCACCGCGCTCACCTTCATCTTGTCGGCGAAGAGAATGGGATTGATCGAGTTGGTGGAGATATTGCCCATCAGCAGCGTGTAGCCGTCGGGCTGCGCCTGCGCCGCGAGTTCCACCGCGATGTTGCCGGCCGCGCCGGGGCGGTTGTCCACGACGAGCTGCTGGCCGAGCGAGCGGCTCATCTTGGGCTCGATCATGCGCGCGATGATGTCGGTCGCGCCGCCCGGCGCGAACGGAATCAGCACCCGGATCGGGCGCGAGGGGTAATCGGCGGCGAGCGCCACCGCCTGAAGGAGGAAGGCGCAAGGGAAAAGCAGGAAGGCAAACCAGGCGAACAGCCGGCAGAGTGTTTTCATGGCTTTCCTTTCGACTCTTGGCTCTCGATTCTCGACCCGCTCTCCTCGAGCTCGACCAGCGCGCCGAGGAAGTCCTTGGGATGCACGAAGGCGATCGGCCGCCCGTGCACGTTGCGGCTCGCCTTGCCCTCCCCCAGCACCCTCACGCCCTTCGCGGCGAGCCCGGCGGCGCTCGCGCGCACGTCCTCCACTTCCAAGCAGAAGTGGTGCAGCCCGCCCGCCGGGTTGCGTTCGAGGAACTTCGCGAGCGGGGAGCCAGGCCGCGCGGGCTCCATCAGCTCGATGCGGGCGTTTCCGAGCTCGACGTAGGCGAGCCGCACGCCCTGTTCCTCGTTCACCCTCGCGGCGCCGACTTCCAGCCCGTAGACCTCGCGCAGCTTCTTGGCGGCCTGCTCCAGGCTCGGCACCGCGATCGAGACATGCGACAGTCCTGTGATCATCGGAGCTCCTGTTCGGTGTTCGGCGCTCAAGGTGCGAACGGGACGCGACTCGAAGGCTCGGACCCCGGCCCGCAACCCCCGGATCAAACCACCCCTTGCGCCCGCAGCTCGGCGATGCGCTCGGCGCTCAAGCCCAGCTCCCCGCGCAGCACCTCCTCGGTGTGCTCGCCGAGCAGTGGCGGGGGTCTGCGGATCGAGGCCGGCGTGCCGTTCAGCCGGAACGGAATGCCCACCATCCTGAGCGCCCCGGCGGTGGGATGCTCGACCGTGCGTACCATGTCGCGCGCGAGCGTGTGGGGGTGCTCGAGCGCCTGCGCCACCGTATTGATCGGCCCGCACGGCACGCCCACCGCGCGCAGCCTCTCGATCCACGCCGCCGTGCGGTCCGTTGCGAGCGCCTGCGCGATGAGCGCATCGAGCGCCTCGCGGTTCGTCACGCGCGCAGGATTGGTCGCGAAGCGCTCCTCGCGCGCCCACTCGGGATGGCCCACTGTTTCGGCGAAGCGCGCGAACTGCGCATCGTTGCCGACCGCCACCGCGACCATCCCGTCGGCGGTAGGATACGTCGTGTAGGGCACGATGCTCGGGTGCCCGTTGCCGTAGCGGCGCGCGTCCTTTCCCGAAACCAGGTAGTTCGAGGCGACATTCACCAGCATCGCGATGCCCGAATCGTAGAGGCAGACCTCCACGCGCTGCCCGCGCCCGGTGCGGGCACGGGCGGCGAGCGCCGCGAGGATCGCGTTGCAGGCGTAGAGCCCGGTCACCACGTCCACGATCGCGACCCCGTACTTGGTCGGCACGCCGTCGGGCTCGCCGCAGATGCTCATCAGCCCGGATTCCGCCTGCAGGATGAAATCGTAGCCCGGCAGTCCCGCCTGCGGCCCGCTCGAGCCGTAGCCGGTGATCGAGCAGCGGATGACGCGCGGAGCGTTCTTTTCCAGCCAGTCGTCGGTGACGCCCCACTTCTCGAGCGTGCCGAGCTTGAAGTTCTCGACCAGCACGTCGCTCCTCTTCACCAGCTCGCCGAGAATCTCCTGGCCGGCCTTGGAAGCCAGGTTGAGCGTCAGCGATCGCTTGTTGCGGTTGACGCCGAGGAAGTACGCGGATTCGCCTCCGGCGAAGGGCGGGCCCCAGGTGCGGGTGTCGTCGCCCGCGCCCGGCGGCTCGACCTTGATGACGTCCGCCCCCATGTCGCCCAGCATCTGCGTGCAGAGCGGCCCGGCGAGGATGCGCGTCAAATCGAGCACGCGCAGCCCCTCGAGCGCGCCTCCGGAAACATCGCTCATGTGCGTCGCTTCGCTCCGAAAACGGTGCGCAGGCCCCAGCGCTCACAGCGCAGGCGAGAGACCCTGGCGATAAAGGACATATCCCTCCCTCTCCTCGATCCTCCGTGCCCTGCCAGGCCGAGAACTCACGCTTTCTTGCGCATCGCCGGCGGCTCGTTGAGATTCTTCTCCAGCCCGCGCAGGTACTTGTCGAGCTCGCGCTTCGCCTTCACGCGGAACTTCTGGAAGTCGGGCGCGCGCCCGGCGAGGAACGCGTTCATGCCTTCCTTCGCCTCTTCCGAGCCCCACACGTGCGCGAGCAGCTCCATGCCGTGCTGCCAGGAAGCGTAGAGCAGATCGGACTCGAAGTTGAGCGAGCGCTTGGTCATGCGCAGCGTCAGCGCGCTGTGGCCCTTGATGGTCTCGCACCACTTGAGCGTCTCGGCGAGGAGATCCTTCTGCGGCACGCACTTGTTGATGAGCCCGATCTCGGCCGCCTCTCTTGCGGTGAAGCGCCGCGCGCAGAAGATCATCTCGCGCGCGAGCCGCTCGCCGATGATGCGGGGGATGTACTGCGTCGCGCCGACCGTGGGACAGGCGCCGACCCGCGCGCCCGTCTGCCCGAACACCGCGTTCTCCGAGGCGATCACCAGATCGCACCACAGCGCAAGCTCGTGGCCGCCGCCCATGCACCAGCCGTTCACCATCGCGATCACCGGGATCGGCAGCCCGCGGATCGTCATCGCGAGCCCGAGCATGCGGTCGTTCCACATGTAGCCGTTGGTGAAATTGAGCCGGCGCATCGCGTAGAAATCACCGCCGGCGGAAAACGCCTTGTCGCCCGCTCCGGTCACCACCGCGCACGCGATCGTGGGGTCCTCGCGCGTGGATTTCAACGCATCGGTCATCTCGTCGAGCGTCTGCTCGCGGAAGGCGTTGAGCACGCGCGGGCGGTTGATGGTGACCCACGCGACCTGGTCCTTGACTTCGTAGAGAATGTCCCGGTAGTTCCGCTTTGTGGACCGGACGGGCGCCGGCTTCTTTCTGGCAGGCATGAATGCTCCGATCGGCTTTGACAAGATGATAAGGCGCCCGGAGTTTACCAGATGCCCGCCCGGCGAACGGTGCGCTAGAATCGCTCCCGCCCATGGACCGCCCGCTCTCCGAGCGCCTCGCCCTGCACACCTGGACGCTCGACACGACCCCGCTCGCCGCGGCGCTCGCCGCGGCGCGCGAAGCCGGCTGGAACGCGGTGGAGCTGCGCCACGCCGATTTCCTGCGCGCCCGCGAGGCGGGCCTGAGCGAGGAGCAGACGCTGCGCGCGATCCGGGAGAGCGGCGTTCCCGTGGCCGTGATCGGGACCGAGTACGGCTGGATCTTCGCCAGGGGCAGGGAGTTCGCGCGGCTCATGCAGGCGCTCGAGCGAACCTGCGCCCGCGCATCCGCCCTCGGCTGCGGCATGATCATGAGCGCGCAAGGCCCGGGAAGCGGCACGCTGCGCGAGGCGGCGGCGAACCTGCGCGCCGCGGGCGATGTGGTGGCGGCGCACGGTCTGCGGCTCGCCTACGAGTTCAGCTCCGCCCCGGGCACCGTCATCAACTCGCTCGAGCGTGCGCGCGAGCTGCTGGCCTCGGCCGCGCACCCGAGCTGCGGACTGCTGCTCGACGCCTACCACCTCGAGCGCAGCGGGCGCGGTGGCCGCGGCTTCGAGGAGGTGCCGGCGGAGGAGATCTTCGCCTTCCAGTACAGCGATGTGCCTCCCGCGCCGGCGCCTCCCGGGCGCCCCACCGACCGCCTCCCGCCCGGGGCGGGGGTCGTGCGCTGGCGCGAAGTCTTCGGGCTGCTCGCCGAGAAGGGCTACCGGGGCTATCTGAGCTACGAGGCGCCGAATCCGGCGCACTGGGCGCGGCCACCGCTCGCGGTCGCGCGCGAAGGGCTGGAGGCGACGCGCGCACTGCTCGCCCAGGCGCTCGCCGGCGGCGCGCATTGACAAAAAATCCGCGCGCCCAGTAACCTCGGCTCACGACAACGAGGAACCCGGGGAGACTCCATGCTCCGCCGCCTGCTGTGCGCCGCCTGTCTCGGGGGGCTGTGCGGCGCTGCGCTCGCGCAAGGCTATCCTGCCAAGGCGATCCGCTTCATCGTGCCCTTTCCCCCGGGAGGGCCCACCGACACGCACTCGCGCTGGGCGGCGCAGCAGTTGAACGCCGCCTTCGCGCAGCCGGTGGTGGTGGAGAACCGTGCCGGCGCGGGCGGGGTGATCGGCACCGAGCTCGCCGCCAAAGCCGCACCCGACGGCTACACGCTGCTCGGCGGCAACCCCGGCCCGCTCACTATCGCGCCGAGCGTCAGAAAGCAGCTGCCCTACGATCCGCTCAGGGATTTCGCGCCGATCACGCTGATCGCGCGCAGCGCGAGCTGCATGAGCGTGCACCCGAGCGTGCCGGCGAAGAACCTGAAGGACTTCATCGCGCTCGCCAGGGCGAAGCCCGGCGCGATCAACTACGCCACTCCCGGCGTGGGCACGGTCGGGCACCTCGCGATCGAGAACTTCGCAACCCTCGCCGGGATCCGGATGACCCACGTGCCGTACAAGGGTGCGGCGCTCTACACCGTGGACCTCATCGCCGGAAACGTGGATTTCGCCCAGATCCAGATCTTCCAGGCCGTGCCGCACGTGCGGGCGGGCAAGCTGCGCTGTCTCGCAGTCACCTCCGGCGCGCGCTCGCCGCTGCTGCCCGAGGTTCCGACCGCGCAGGAGCAGGGCGTGAAGGGCTTCACGAGCTACAACTGGAACGGCGTGCTCGCGCCGGCGGGCACCGCGAAGGCGATCGTCGAGCGCATCCACGCCGTGCTCGCCAAGCCGCTCAACGATCCCGACACCCGCAAACAGATGGAGGCGCTCGGCTACGAAGTCGCAGGCGAGGGCCCGGCGCAATACGCAGCGTTCCTGCGGGCTGAAACCGAGAACTGGGCGCTGGTGGCGAAGGCGGCGGGAATCCGGCCCGAATGAGGGATCGCCCGGCCGGCGAGGCAGTGATGCGGTGACGAAGCGAGGCCCGAGCGTCAAAGCGTCCAGGTGCCCGCCACACGGTATACCATTCGCCCTGCCCGCCCGGCCACCAAGGGGAAAGGGGTCGAGCGTCGTGGGGCTTTTTCACGACGCTCGGTAGATCGCTCCATCGCGCTCAGGGATCGAGAAAAGGAAAACCATGGCTCAGTCGAAAGACCCCGCTTACTTCATGTATTTTCCCGGCAACTACCGCTGGTCGGCGGCGTTCATCAACATGCTGGGCTCGATCGCCTACGGGGGCGCGGAGATCGGCGAGCTCTACAAAATCGGGCGCATGCTCAGGGACAAGGAACCGGAGGACGACGCGGCCTGGTTCGAGGCCTGCGTCAAGGTCGCCGACGGCGTGCGCGCCTACGCCGAGAAATGGGACCGCGCCGGGCACCCGGTCGCCGCCGCCCACGCCTACCTGCGCGCGTGCAACTACTACCAGATGGGCGAGCGCTTCCGCACGCCCAAGGACGAAACGGGGCTCGCCGCCTACCGCAAGGGGGTGGAGTGCTTTCACCGCCATGCGGCGCTCACCGACCTCGAGATCGAGATCGTCGAGGTGCCGTACGAGAACGGCAGTCTCCCCGGCTACTTCGTGCGCGCGCGCAATGCCGGCAACCGGCGCGCCCCCTGCGTCGTGTTCTTCGACGGGCTCGACGTCACCAAGGAGATCCAGTTCGTGCGCGGCGTGCCGGATCTCGTGAAGCGCGGCATCTCGTGCCTGGTGATGGACGGGCCGGGCACGGGAGAGGCGATCCGCTTCCGCGGCTACTACCTGCGCCACGACTACGAGGTCGCAGGAACCGCCTGCGTGAACTGGCTCGAGCGCCGTCCCGACGTGGACCCGGAGCGAATCGGCATCGTCGCGATCTCGCTCGGCGGCTACTACGCGCCGCGCTGCGCCGCCTTCGAGCCGCGCTACGCCGCCTGCATCGCCTGGGGCGCGCAGTGGGACTACCACGCCACCTGGAAGAAGCGCATCGAGGCGCAGTTCAAGACCTCCCTCTCGGTGCCGGGGCACCACATCATGTGGATCCTCGGCGTGGATTCGCTCGAGGCGGCGCTGAAGAAGCTGGAGCCCTTCCGGCTCGACGGCGTGGTGCAGAGGATGCGCTGCCCGTTTCTCCTCGTGCACGGAGCGCAGGACGAGCAGATCCCGCTCGAGGACGCGCAGAAGCAGTTCGACGCATGCGGCTCGAAGGACAAGACCTTCCGCGTCTTCACCGCCGAGGAAGGCGGCGCGCAGCACTGCCAGCGCGACTACCTGACGCTCGTGGTGGCGGAGATGTGGAACTGGTTCGAGGAAAAACTCGTGCGCCGCTGAGGCGCGGGTCTTCTACGGAAGCGCATGGGGGCGGGGGAAGGACGGCTTTTTCGATCCCGTTTTTTTTCGATTTCCCGCTCTCCCGTTCTCGCGGGTCTCATGAATTTGCTCCGCCGCTGCTTCGAATGCGGGCAGCCGCTCGGCAAGAAAGACGCGTTCTGCCCGCGCTGCGGGGCGAGGCAGCCGCGCGAACCCAAACAGGCCGTGGGGCAGGCGCGGCGCGGGGCGCTCGTGTCGAGCGGCTGGAAGGCTTCGAGCGGGCCGCGATCGTAGCGCTGGCGGGCTCGGGCGCAGCGCATTTCGGGGTGCCGGGAAAGAGGGCCCCGGCGGACCGCGGTTTCTACTTCGGGCCCTTGCCCGCGTCTCCGCGTTTCTTCTCGCTGTACCAGAGATAGGCGAAGAAGGCCGCGATGGAGCCGAAGAAAATCACGAGAAAGACGACAACCCACACCACGCTCACCGTCTCCACCGGCGCGGAGGCGGCCTCCTCCCCGGCCTCATTCACTGCGGCAAGCAGTGGGCTCGAGAGCAGCGCGGGCACGATTCCGGACAATGACCTTTTCATAAAGGAGCCCTCGGCAAAGCTACCGTTGACCAATCTAGCAGCGCTTCCTTGCACGGCGCTTACGGCATCGGGCAGCGACAGTCCGCATCGTGGCGGAGGCTTCCTCGAAATCGCGCGGATGGCGAGGCGCCCGAAGCGCTCGCGAAGCGCACAGGCGGGTTCCGAGAATCGGCCCCCGACAGGCCGGCCCGGCGCAGAGGCGGTGCCCGCGCCGCCGCGGCGCCTCAGCGCGCTTTGCCGCGGAGCAGTTTCGCGCTTCGCTTCACCGCCTTGATGATGTTGACGTAACCGGTGCAGCGGCAGAGATTGCCTTCCAGACCGTGGATGATCTCCTCCTCGGTCGGGTTCGGCCTGTCCTTGAGCAGCCCCACGGCGGCGAGGATCATGCCCGGCGTGCAGAAGCCGCACTGCAAGCCGTGGCACTCGGAGAACGCGCGCTGCACGGGATGCAGCCGCCCGTTCTTCGCGAGCCCCTCGATCGTCACCACGGTCGCGCCCTCGGCCTGCGCCGCGAGGATCGAGCAGGACTTCACCGCGCGCCCGTTCATGAGCACCGTACAGCAGCCGCACTGGCTGGTGTCGCAGCCGATATGGGTGCCGGTGAGCCCGAGCTCCTCGCGCAGGAAATGGGCGAGCAGCGTGCGGTCCTCGACCTCGCGCGAATACTTCTTGCCGTTGACCTTGATCGTGACCTTGGCCATGGTTTCAGATCCTCGGTTCCTCAGCCATCGAGCGCGCGCACAGAGATTACCGGGACCACCCTCGCCCCCCTGACGGGAAGGCATACGGTGGATCGCATGCTCTGTATGCTCCGTGCTCTCCCTGGCCTGTCGTCGAACATGATCGGCGCCGATTCGTCTGCGGTCGCGTTTCACTTTCGGCCGGAGAGCTTTTCCAGCGCGCGCCTCGCCATCACGCGCACGAGGTTGGCGCGGTAGTCGCGGCTCGCGTGAATGTCCTCGTTGAGATTCGAGGCATCGAGCGCGGCGCCTTCGAGCGCCGCGGGCTTGAGACTCTTCGCGAGCGCGGACTCCGCCTCCTTCCAGCGGAACACGCCCGGCCCCGCACCCGTCACCGCGACCCGCACGCCGCCCGCGGTCTGGGCGATGAAGACCCCTGCCATCGCGTAGCCCGAAGCCGGGTGGGGAAACTTCGCGTAGGCGGCGCGCTTGGGCACCGGGAAAGCGATGCGAACGATGATCTCTCCCTCCTCCAGCGCGGTCGCGAACAGCCCCTGGAAGTAGTCCGCGGCGGGAATCGTCCGCCGGTTGGTGACGACGCTCGCATCGAGCGCCAGCACCGCGGCCGGATAGTCCGCCGCCGGGTCGTTGTTCGCGACCGAGCCGCCGATCGTGCCCATGTTCCGCACCTGGGGATCTCCGATCAGCCCCGCGAGCTCGGCGAGCGCGGGGATCGCCTTTTTCACGACCGGGGAGGTCGCGACCTCGTAGTGCTTCACGGCGGCGCCGACCGAGAGCACCCCCGCCGCCGCCCTGACGCCGCGCAGCTCGGGCAGCCGCGCGATGTCCACGAGGTGCGAGGGGCGGGCGAGCCGCGCTTTCAGCGTCGGCACCAGCGTCATGCCGCCCGAGAGCAGCTTCGCCTCCGGATTTCGTGCCAGGAATTTCGCCGCTTCGGCGAGCGATTTCGGACGCACGTAGTTGACCGCGTACATCAGCGCACTCCCTTTCTGGCCTCCTGGATCGCGTGCCACACGCGCGCGGGTGTATAGGGCATGTCGAGCTGCTCGACGCCGAGCGGCCGCAGCGCGTCCATCACCGCGTTGGCGAGCGCCGGCAGCGAGGCAGTGCAGCCCGATTCGCCGACGCCCTTCGCTCCGAGCACGTTGATCTTGCTCGGCACCGGATGATCCTCGAGCCGGATCTCGGGCAGCAGTCCCGCGCGCGGCATGCAGTAGTCCATGAAGCTGCCGGTGAGCATCTGGCCGCTCGCGCGATCGTAGACCACCTTCTCGCCGAAGACCTGGCCCGCGCCCTGCGCCACCGCCCCGTGCACTTGGCCCTCGACCACGGTGTGGTTGATGACGTTGCCAGCGTCGTCCACCGCATTGTAGGCGACGATGCGCGAGACGCCCGTCTCGGGGTCGATCTCGACCTCCGCGATGTGGCAGCCGTTCGGGAAAGTGGAGCCGACGCTCGCCTCGGCCGTGAGCGCGAGCCGCCGCTTGCCCGCGAGCGCGGCGAGGGAGATTTTTTCCCTGCCGCCGCGCACGTGGAACACGCCGCGCGAGTACTCGACTTGCGAGGGCTCGACCTCGAGCTCCTCGGCGGCGGCCGAGCGCGCCTGCGCGAGCAGCTGCTGCGCGGCGAGCCGGCAGACGCTCCCCGCGCCCACCAGCGAGCGCGAGCCGCCGGTGTGGTTGCCGATCAGCCCCTTCTCCTGCACGCTCTCGCGCAGCCTCACCTTCTCGAGCGGCAGCTCCAGTGCGTCGGCGACCAGCATGGCGAAGGTGGTCTCGTGGCCCTGCCCCGAGGACTGGGCGACCGAGTAGACGGTGACCGTGCCGTCGGCACCGCACTCGATCGTGACCTGGTCCTTGGGAAAGAGCCCGGCGCCGGTGTTCTCGATCACGGTGGCGATGCCGATGCCGCGCAGCCGCCCTGCCCGCTCCGAGCGCGCGCGGCGCTTCGCGAAACCCTTCCAGTCGGCGAGCCGCAGCGCTTTTTCGAGCACGCCCGGAAAATCGGCGTTCTCGTAGGTCGAGCCGGTCGGCGTCTTGTACGGGAACGCCTCGGGCGGGATGAAGTTGCGGCGCCTGAGCTCGGCCGGGTCCATCTTGAGCTCCCAAGCCGCCTGGCTCACCAAACGCTCGATCGCGTAGGCGACATCGGGGCGCCCCGCGCCGCGGTAGGCCGCAACCGGCACGGTGTTGGTGAACGCGAGGCGCCAGCGCCCGTAGAGCGCCGGGATGCGGTAGACGCCGGTGAGACAGGTCGAGGGGTTGCGCGTGTGGCTCGCCGATCCGGTGGCGGAGAGATAAGCCCCCATGTCGGCAAT
This sequence comes from Burkholderiales bacterium, assembly GCA_035574195.1. Classification (GTDB taxonomy): domain Bacteria; phylum Pseudomonadota; class Gammaproteobacteria; order Burkholderiales; family SG8-41; genus SG8-41. Next base: position 15,616 of record DATLZE010000183.1, read on the forward strand.
CCAGTCCACGCGCATCGCGAGAAAGCGCCCCTCGGCGTCGAGCGCGAGCTCTCCGGTGATGGTGTTGGCGCGCCCGTGGGTATCGCTCATGAAGCCCTCCGAGCGCGTGGAGACCCATTTGACCGGCCGCCCGAGCTCGCGCGCCGCGAGCATCTGCATGCAGTACTCGGGATAGGCGGCGCTGCGCTGGCCGAAACTGCCGCCCACGTCCTGCGCGTGCACCACGATCTTGTCCTCGGGCACGTCGGTCGCGACCGATAACTGCCGGCGCATCATGTTGATGCCCTGGATGCACACGTACACGTGGTAGCGGTCCTCGCCGGGATGGTAGGCGACGGTGCAGGCGCGCGGCTCGAGCGGGCTCGGCGCGACGCGCGAGACCTCGAGCTTGATCCGCGAAACGTGCGCCGCCCTCGCGAACGCCTCCTTCACCGCCTCTTCGTCACCCGCCTCGTACTCGAAGGCGAGGTTGCCCGGGATGTCCTCGTGCAGCAGGGGGGCGCCGTCCTGGAGAGCTTCCTCCGGCGACACCACCGCGGGCAAGTCGCGGTACTCGATCTCGACGAGCTCCGCCGCGTCCTGCGCGGCCGCGGGCGAATCGGCGACCACCATCGCGACCGCCTCGCCGACGTGCCGCACGCGGCGCGCGGCGAGCGCCGGCCGCATCGGCTTGCGGATCTGCATGCCGCCGCGTCCCGGATAGTTGAGGATCACGAACCACTTGGTGTAACCGGCGGCGATCGCGTCCTCTCCGGTGTAGATGCGCCGCACGCCGGGATGGCGCCGCGCGGCCTCGACATTCACCGCGACGATCTCGGCGTGCGCGCGGTCCGAGCGCACGAAGTGCGCATAGAGCTGTCCCGGCAGGTTCCAGTCGGCGGCGTAGCGGCCGGTGCCGGTGACGAGACGGAAGTCCTCGACCCGGTGGTGCGGGGCGTGCAGGTGCGTGGCCACGGTCGTGTCGGAAAAGTCCGGTTGTTGGAATGAGGCGACGGCGCCGCGGCGCGCGCCGCGGCGCGCACGGATTATATACCGCGCCCCGCGCTCACGGGCCGGCGTGCCGAGGCGCACCGGGCGCGTCGTTCACATCGTGGACAAAAGCGCGCTCCCGGGCCGCAGGCCGGCGAGCCGCACGAGGCGCCCCGGCTTCTCGGAGTCGGGCGGATGCGACCGGCGAACTGCTCCGGCGCGCCGGTCGCGACCTCGATTCCCTGCGCTGCCCGCAGCTCGCTCGTCTCGGGGGCGCAAGAGCGCTCCGGCCGCGGCGGCGTTCTCCCGCTCCACGATCCTGCGCGGGGTGGCGGCGGGCGCGAGGATGCCGTGCCAGCCGCTCATCTCGTAGCTTCGAGCCCCGACTCCTCCACGGCGGGCACTCCGGCAGCAGCAGCTCGCGCCCGAGTCCCGTCACCGCGACGGCTCGCAGCCGCCCTGCCTTCACCGCGCGGGCGCACCACCGCGAGGCTGTCGAGCCCGTGATCGTCGGCCCGCCCGGCCGTGCGCGATCACCGGCTGGCCGAGGGCCTTGCCGAGCCGCTTGCGCGAGCGGGCGCGCGAGCACGCCTACCGCGGGCGCGGGCGGAAAGCCCGGCACCAGGCGGATCGGCTGCGCGGGGTAGAGCTGCGCCAGGGCGCAGGATCCTCTGCGCGGCCGCGCGCCGCGGGTCGAGCGGTTGCGCCGCGCTGGGGCGCCGCGCACAATTACCCGACTGCCGCGGGTGACCAAGATGAAGAAAGACACGATCCTCGCTCACGCCGGGCGCGACCCGGGGCGCTACCAGGGCATGGTCAACACGCCGGTGTTCCGCACCTCCACCGTGCTGCATCCCACTCTGGAATCCTACGAGGCGCCGCGCGACGAGGATTTCCAGGCAATCAGCTACGGGCGCCACGGCACGCCCACCACGCGCGCGCTGGAAGATGCGGTGGCGCGGCTCGAGGGCGGCCACCGGGCTGTCGCGCTGTCCTCGGGGCTCGCCGCGATCGCGGCGGCGCTGCTCGCCTTCGCGAGAGCGGGCGGGCATCTCCTCGTCGCCGACTCGGTGTACTCGCCCACACGCGCCTTCTGCGACCGCCGGCTCGCTTCCCACGGCGTGCAAGTCGAGTACTACGACCCCCTGATCGGCGCGGGCATCGCGCAGCTCATCCGGGACAACACCCAGGCCGTGTTCTGCGAATCGCCCGGCTCGCTCACTTTCGAAGTCCAGGACATCCCGGCGATCGCGCAGGCGGCGCACGCGCGCGGCGTTCCGGTGCTCGCCGACGACACCTGGGGCACGCCTTACTTCTTCCGCGCCTTCGAGCACGGCGTGGACGTCTCCATCCACTCGGCGACCAAGTACATCGTCGGCCACGCCGACGCCATGATGGGCATCATCGTCACGACCGAGCGGCACTGGCGCACGGTGCGCCGCGCGGTCGCCGACTACGGCTACAGCGCGAGCCCGGACGACTGCTACCTCGCGCTGCGCGGGCTGCGCACGCTCGGCGTGCGGCTCAAGCACCAGATGGCGAGCGCGCTCAAGGTCGCCGGCTGGCTCAAGGGGCGGCCGGAGGTGCAGCGCGTGCTCTATCCGGCGCTTCCGGACGATCCCGGGCATGCGCTGTGGAGGCGCGATTTCAGCGGCGCCGCAGCGCTGTTCTCGTTCGTGATGCAGCCCGTCTCCGAGCGCAAGGTCGCGGCCTTCGTCAACGCGCTCGAGCTCTTCGGCATCGGTTCGAGCTGGGGCGGCTACGAGAGCCTGGTCACCGTCGCGCGCGCGGAGAGGTACCGCACCGCGACCCGATGGCAACCCGGCGGCCCGACGATCCGCCTGCATATCGGGCTCGAGGACCCCGAGGACCTCATCGCCGATCTCGAGCAGGCCTTCGCCCGGATGAAGAAGGCGTGAGCGAGCGATGTGCGCGGGCATCGAGCTGCTGCGCGAAGGCAGGATCGTCCGGGTCTATTTCCCCGCGCCCCGCGCCGCGCTGCCGGTGCTCACGCGCGAGGGCAGCGAGCTGCTGCTTCCCTGGGGCGCGCGCGGCAGGGAATACGACGCCCTCGGGCTCGTCAAATGGCCCGCAGGCGGATGGGCGCGCCTCGAGTCCGTGCGGGCGGGGCGCTGGGATGCCTTCGACCCGCGCCCGGTGAAGATTCCCGCGCGCGGCTTCATGGAAAAGGACGCTGCGGGCGCCTCGCACTGGTTCGCGCTCGGGCCAGGACAGTACATCCAGGGGCTCCTCGCGCGCGCCGGCGAGGAGCGGCGCGTCTACGTCGTCACCGTGGGCCCGCCGCAGGGGCTCGCCCACATCCACGACCGCTGGCCGCGGATCGTGGGCGCGGCGGGCGGGCTCGGGGAGGCGGACGCCGGCTTTGCCCCATTACGCACCGCGAATGAACACCGATGAACGCAGATGAGCCCGGCGCAAAGCGCCCCGCCCGCGGCGATCATCGGCAGTGAAATGCAAGACCTCGCGCGCCTTGCCCTCCTCCGCGAATTCCGCGCGCCGGGTGTCTCGGGGTTCCGTCGGCGCGTAATCGGCGTTCATCGGCGGTTTCACGAAGGTTTCGACTCGGGAGGACGAACATGAAGGTGGGTTTCATCGGGCTCGGCACCATGGGCGCCTCGATGGCGCTCAACGTGCGCGCCGCGGGCTACGAAATCGTCGTCCACGACATCCGGCGCGAGGCGGGCAGACCGCACGTCGAGGCCGGCGCGGCCTGGGCCGATTGCGCGCGCGCAGTGGGCGAGGCGGCGGACGTCGTGTTCACCTCGCTG
>DATLZE010000184.1:0-13195 GCA_035574195.1 Burkholderiales bacterium
CTCGCCCGGCCGGGCGAGCGGCTCGCTCACGAGCAGGCGCCCCTGCCGGTCCATGCCGATCACCCGCGGGCCGTCCAGCCCGGCGGGCCATGCCTCGCGCTCGGCGCGCAGCCGCGCGAGCTGCCGGCATTGCGCGAGATCCTGTTCGAGCGCGGCGGCCGCGGTCCCGGGCCTCTCCCAGCGCAGCTCGGCGCAGCCGGCCGCGAGCAGCGCGACGGCGAGGCCGAGCGCCCCGCGCCAGGTTACGCGAGGGCGCGGGGGCCGGGGGGCGGGAGAAGGGGTGGCTGCGCCCGCCGCTCCTCTGCTCCGGCTGTCGCCGCTGCGCTCGACCGCTCTCACGATCCGCCGTGCTTCTACCCGTTGCTGTTCGGGTAGACTATAAATCGCCCGACAAATTCCGCCCTTCCCCATGTTGATTTCCGACGGTCTGGTCGCCTTCGTGAAACGTGCGTGCCCGACCTGCACTCTGATCGAGCCGGTGATGCAGCGGCTCGCGCGCACCGACCCCCGTTTTCAAGTGGTCTCGCAAGACGATCCCCGCTTCCCGGCAGGGGTGTCGAACGTGGTGGACGACCGCGAGCTCGACCTGTCGTGGCTGAACCGCATCGAGTCCACGCCGACTCTGATCCGCTTCGAGGGCGGCCGCGAAACCGAGCGCATCGCCGGCTGGGACCGCGAGGGCTGGCGCAGGCTGACGGGGGTGGCCGACCTCGGCGACGGATTGCCGGCTTTTCGTCCCGGATGAGGCTCGCTCACACTCGAGCCCGGGGTGGCCGAGCGGCTGGAGGCGAAACACAGCGGCAAGACCCTGCTCGCGGCGCGCAGAATCGAGTATCCGGAGGGCGCCGATCCGGTCGAGGTCTGCTATGAGCGCGGCTGGACCGACGGGCTGCCGGTCACCCCGCCCACCGACGAGCGGGTGATCGCGATGCTGCGCGGCACGCGCCGCCGGCCCGACGAGGTGGTCGGCCGCATCCCGCCGCTGCTCGCCGAATGCACGGTGGAGAAGGTCGCGATCAACGCGGTGATGGCGGGCTGCCGGCCGCAGTACATGCCGGTCGTGCTCGCGGCGCTGGAGGCCGCGCTCGAGCCCGTGTTCACGCTGCACGGCGTGCTCGCGACCACCTATTTTTCGAGCCCGGTCATCATCGTCAACGGGCCCATCGCGCGCCGAATCGGCATGAACTGCGGGATCAACGCCCTGGGGCCGGGCAACCGCGCGAACGCGACCATCGGCCGGGCGTTGAATCTCATCTTGCAGAACGTGGGTGGGGCGCGCCCGGTCGAGACCGACCGCGCGACGCTCGGGGCCCCCAGCAAGTACACGCTGTGCTTCGCCGAGGACGAGTCCGATCCCGAGTGGGAGCCGCTTTCGGTCGCGCGCGGCTTTGCGCGCGGGGTATCCACCGTGACGCTGTTCCAGGGCCACGGAGTGGAGGCGTTCGTGGACCAGAAGTCGCGCACGCCCGAGGCGCTCACGCGCTCGCTCGCGATGTCGCTGGTGAAAATCGGCCACCCCAAGCTGGTGCAGAACGCGCGCGCGGTGCTCGTGCTCTCGCCCGAGCACTATGCGATCTACCGCGAGGCGGGCTGGGACCGCAAACGCATCGAGCGCGCGCTGCACGAGGCGACCATCCGCCCGGGAGCCGAGCTCGTCGCGGGTGCCGGCGGCGTGGGCGAGGGCATTCCCGCGAGCCGCGCGGGCGAGAGGGTGCCGAAGTTCTTCGAGGACGGGCTCATGATCGTGCGCGCGGGCGGGCCGGCCGGGCTGTTCTCGGCGATCCTGCCCGGCTGGCTCGCCGGCCGCAAGCGCGAGGAGCTGCAGCCGGTGACGAGGCCCGTAACGGACTGAAGCCATTTGGTTTTTTGAAAGGAGACGAGCATGAACTGGCTGCGTGATCCCACCGCGGAAACCTCGCCCGTGAAGCGCGCGCGGCGCTCGCCGCCGCCCTCGCTCGAGGGCAAGATCATCGCGCTCTTCGACATCGGCAAGACGCGCAGCGACGAGTTCCTGGACTGTGTCGAGCGGCGCCTGAAGGAGCGGGGGCTCGCGACCAAGCGCTTCGGCAAGCCCACCAACGCCAAGGTCGCCACGCCGGAGACCGTGCAGCGGGTGGCGCAGGAAGCCGACGTGGTGCTGATCGCGCTCTCGGACTGAGGCTCCTGCACGTCGTGCAGTCTGCACGACCTCATCGCCTTCGACGCTGCGGGGCTGCCCGGTGTCTCGATCGTCACGCGCGCCTTTAGCGACGCGGTCGAGGCGCAGTCGCGCGCGCTCGGCTTCGAGCCGGCGATCGTCTACGTGCCCCACCCCATCCAGAATCGCACGCCCGAGGAGCTCGCGAGCATCGCCGACGAGGCGATCGAGCCGGCGCTGAGGATGCTGACGGCGTCCAAGTGACGCGGTGGAGGGCCGCTCGCGAACGGGCGAACCGTCGCCTCGTCGTTCTGTCACTTCATCGCTTGCCGGGCGAGCGCCTCCTGCTGCCGGCCGAGCGCCCAGGACAGCGCGCCCCACGCGGCCGCCACCGGCACCGCGGCCGCGGCGAGCGCCGCGGCGGAGAGCCCGAGCTTGGCGAGCCCGGCGAGCAGCCAGCCGCTCGCCATGTCGGCGCCGCGGAAGACCACCGTGTCAATGAAGTTCTTGGCCTTGTACTTGCGCTCGCGGTCGAGCACCACGAACAGCAGCTCGCGCGCGGGCTTGGCGATAGCGTACTCGCCGGCGCGCCGCAGCACCTGGAACAAGGCGATCGCCGCGAGCGTCGGCGCCGCGCCCACCGCGAGGAAGCCCAGCACCGAGAAGGCGGGCAGCACCAGCAGCGTGCCCGCGACGCCGAGCCGGGCGAGCAGGCGCGCGGTGAGCGTCGCCTGGAGCAGCAGCGCGAGCGCGTTGACGGCGAGATCCATCAGGGCGAAGAGCCTGGTGCGCGCGGCGGAATCGGCGATCGTCGCGGCGACGATCCGCGCCTGCTCGAAGTAGAGGAAGGTGAAGAGAGCCGAAAAGAGCACGAGGTAGCCGCACAGACCCAGCAGATAGCCCGAGGTCGCCACGGTGCGCACACCGGCCCACACGCTGCCCCCGATCGGCTCATCGCGCGGCGCCCCGCCGGGCCGCTCCCCGGAGCGCGCGCTCCACGCGAGCAGCCGGTGGATGCAGGCGATGGCTACACTCAGGAACAGCGCCGAGACGAGCAGCAGGTTGGCGACGCCGAGCGGCACCGCGAGCGTGGCGGTCACGGCGGGGCCCGCGAGCGCCCCGGCGCTGCCGCCCGCGGCGATCATGCCGAACAGGCGTTTGCCCTGCTCGTCGCTGAAGAGGTCCACCATGAAGCTCCAGAACACGGAGACCACGAACAGGTTGAACACGCTCACCCAGATGAAAAACGCCGCCGCGACGGCTCCGGGCGCCGCAGCGTTTTTCATCAAGGTGAAAAACAGAAACAGGTTGGCGATGAAGAACCAGTAGACGGCGGGCAGCATCACGCGCCGGGGGAAGCGTGCCGTCACCCAGCCGAACAACGGCACTGCGGCGAGCATCGCGAAGAAGGTGCCGGTGAACAGCCAGGGCAAGCTCGCCACGCCGCCCGCGACTCCCATCTCGTCGCGCACCGGCCGCAGCACGTAGTAGCCGCAGAGCAAGCAGAAGAAATAGAGGAAAGCCCAGGCGAGCGCGGGGCGCTCGTGGGGGCGGACGTGGGCGAGCCGGCGCAGCATCGCGCTCAGTGTAGCGGGAGGCGCCGGTCGGCGCAGCCGCGCGGGCGCACGCCCCGCGGTTGACGCGACGGCGCCTGCGGACGATACTGCTGCCCTGCGCTTCCGCACAATTCCGAAAATACGGGTGCGCGCTCCCGCACATCCAGGAGGAATGCCATGAACGCCTCGTGTATCGCAGCCTGCCTGCTCGCCTCGGCCGCCGTGCTGGGCGGCGGGACCGCCGCGGCGCAGGCCTATCCCGCGAAGCCCGTGCGCATGATCGTGCCGTACTCGGCAGGCGGTCCGGCCGATATCTATGCCCGCTACCTCGCGCCGCGGCTGCAGGAGGCGCTCGGCCAGTCCTTCGTCGTGGAGAACCGCCCTGGCGCTGGCTCGATCATCGGCACCGACGCCGTGGCGAAGTCGGCTCCCGACGGCTACACGCTGCTCGTGATGTCGAATACCCACACGGTCAACGAGTCGCTGATCCCGAAGAAGCCGTTCGTGCTGATGAAGGACTTCGCGCCGGTCGCCCCGATCAACTACTCGGATCTCCTGCTGGTGGTGCACCCCTCGCTTCCGGTCAGGAGCGTGAAGGAGCTCGTCGCGCTCGCCAAGGCGAACCCGCGCGGGCTCAACTATGCCTCCTCGGGCAACGGCACGCCCTACCACATGGCCGGCGAACTCTTCAAGGCGCTCGCGGGCGTGGACATCGTGCACGTGCCGCACAAGGGCAGCGCGGAGGCGCGCACCAGCGTGATGAGCGGCCAGGTCGAGATGATGATCGACGCGATCACCACCATGGCGCCGATCGCCAAAGCGGGCAGAGTGCGGGCGCTCGCGACGAGCGGGCGCACCCGCTCCGCGGTCACGCCCGAGCTGCCGACGATCGCGGAGGCGGGCGTGAAGGGATACGAGACCACCATCTGGATCGGGATCATGGCTCCCGCCGCCACACCGCGCGCCGTGCTCGAGCGGCTGAACGCCGAGATCACCAGGATCACCTCGCGCGCGGACGTGCGCAAGGCGTGGGGCGAGCAGGGTGCGGTGGCGATGACGATGACACTCGCCGAGTTCGAGAAATTCTTGCACCAGGACATCGCCAAGTGGGCGAAGGTGGTCAAGATCTCGGGCGCCCGCGTTGACCTCTAGCGGGCGGGGCGGATGAGGCTGGTGACTTTCTCCGACGGGAAAGGCGCGCGCATCGGCGTGCACGATCCCGCCTCCGGCACCGTGGTGGACCTCGCGGCGGCGACGCGCCTGCCGCGCGACATGGCCTCCTTCATCGCGCTCGGCGCAAACGGGCTCGCGCGCGCGCGGCGCGCGGCGAGAAGCGGCGAGGCGCGCATCCCGCTCTCCTCGATCAAGCTGCTCGCGCCGATCCCGCGCCCGGCGAGGAACATCCTGTGCGTGGGCAAGAACTACTACGAGCACGCGCAGGAATTCCACTCGAGCGGGTTCGACGCGAGCGCGAAGGAGGCGGTGCCCGAGGTGCCGATCCTGTTCACCAAGTGGCCGAACACGGTCATCGGGCCGGGCGATCCGATCCCGAGCGCCAACGACTACACGAATTCCGTGGACTACGAAGGAGAGCTCGCGGTGGTGATCGGCGAGGGAGGGCGCAACATCGCGCGGCGCGACGCCTACGGCCACGTCTACGGCTACACCATCGTGAACGACGTCACCGCGCGCACGCTCCAGAACCGCCACCGCCAGTGGTTCCTCGGCAAGAGCCCGGACGGCTTCTGCCCGATGGGCCCGTGCATCGTGACCGCCGACGAGGTGAAGGACGTCGGCGAGCTGCGGCTGCTCACGCGCGTGAACGGGGAGGTGCGGCAGGACGCGCGCGTGAGCCAACTGATCTTCGACATCCCGACGCTGATCGAGACCATCTCGCGCGTGATGACGCTCGAGCCGGGTGACTTGATCGCCACCGGCACCTGCGCCGGCGTGGGCATCGGCTTCGATCCGCCGAGGTTCCTGAAGCCGGGCGACGTGGTGGCGGTTACCATCGAACCGATCGGCACGCTCGAAAACCCGGTTGCCTGAGGCCGATCGCCGATGAACGCCGAGGAACCGGGAAACGGACAGGGCTGACAAGATTCACGGGATCGAACCGACGAAACAATAATCGCAACGCGTTTGATTGCTTGCATTCGGACCGCGTCGGTCCCGATCATCCGTTCTTGACGTTCTCCGCGTTTGCTTGCATTTATCTGCGGCCGCTTTCTGCCTCCGAGGTGCGATGAAGCTGGTACGCTACGACCGGAACGGCGCCGTGCGCTTGGGCGCGCTCGACGGGGACTGTGTGGTGGACCTCTTGGACGCGTGCCCGAGCGGTGCGCCTGTCGCCGCCGTCGCGGCGCTCTCCGACATGACGCGGCTCATCGCCGCAGGCGAGGAGGGGCTCGCTGCAGCGCGCGCCGCGCTCGAGCGCTCGCGCGCGAGCGGCGCGGGGCGCGTGCCGCTCGCGCGGGCCCCGCTCAAGGCGCCGCTCGAGCCCGCGCTGATCCTGTGCAGTGGAGAGAACTATTGGGACCACCGCGACGAGAAGCCGGAGGTCGCGCGCCGCGAGCCCGAGTTCTTTCTCAAGACCGGGCTCGGCGTGATCGGGCCGGAGGAGGACATCGTGCTCGATTCGCGCGTGACGCGGAAGCTCGATTACGAGACCGAGCTGCTGATCGTCGTCGGCCAGCCGGGCCGGCACATTCCCCGCGCGCACGCCCTCGATCACGTGTTCGGTTACTCGATCCTGAACGATGTCACCGCGCGCGACCGGCAAGTGACGCTGCGCCCGGACGGCTCTTCGATCTACAACCTCGGCCCGGGCAAGAACTTCGACACCTGCGCGCCGCTCGGCCCCTGCATCGTGACACGCGACGAGGTCCCCGATCCCCAGGCGCTCGCGCTCAGGACGCTGGTGAACGGCGAGTTGCGGCAGAACAATTCCACCGCGAAGATGATCTGGGACTGCGCGCAGCTCGTCGAGTTCTTCTCCACCTTCCTCACGCTGCGGCCCGGAGTGGTGATCTCGACCGGCACGCCGGGCGGCACCGCCTGGGGCGCCGACCCGGAGCTCGGCGGGAAGCGGCCGATGCGCCCGGACGTGGCCGCGCCCGCGGGCTATCTCCAGCCGGGCGACGAGGTGGTGTGCGAGATCGAGCGCATCGGGCGGCTGCGAAACCGCGTCGTCGCGGCTCGCTGAGGGATCGTACACCGGGGATGCGTTCGCCTGTACAATCCATCTGAAGCGAGAAGGAGGGCTTCTCTCATGAGACCGTATCGCCTGCCGTGGTTGCTGCTCGCCGCCCTCGTCGCGCCGGCCCTCTGGGCGCAGGACAAGTATCCCTCGCGCCCGGTCACGATCATCGTTCCATTCCCGCCCGGGGGCATCGCCGATCTCACCGCGCGCCCGTTCGCGCCGGCGCTCGAGCGAGTGCTCAAGCAGCCGGTGGTGGTGCAGAACCGACCGGGCGCGGCGGGCGCGACCGGCGCCCAGATCGTCGCCAATGCCGCGCCCGACGGCTATACGCTGCTCGTCGCCCTGGTCAGCATCTCGAGCGCCCCGGAGGTGGACAAGCTGTTCGGGCGCACGCCGATCTATACTCGCGACCAGTTCGTGGGCATCGCGCGGCTGAACGCCGACCCCCCGATCATGGTGGTGCACCCCTCGATTCCCGCCAGGAACCTGAAGGAGTTCGTCGCGCTCGCGAAAGCGCGCCCCAACGAGATGATCTTCTCCTCCTCCGGGCCCTACGGGGCCTCGCACGTGCCCTTCGAGATGTTCCTGCAGGCTGCGGGGCTCAAGATGCGGCACCTGCCCACCACCGGCGGCGCGCCGGCCATGACCGCGGTGCTCGGCGGCCACGCCGTGACCTGGGCGAGCCCGCCGGGAATTGCCTCGCCGCACCTCAAGGCGGGCAAGGTGAAGGGCTTCGCGACCTGGGGCGCGCAGCGCCTGAGCGAGTTCCCCGCGATCCCCACGCTCAAGGAATCCGGCTACGACATCGAGTACTACCTGTGGACCGGGTTCTTCGCCCCGCGCGCGATTCCCGCCAGCGTGTTCGCGACCCTGCGCGAGGCGACGCGCCAGGCGGTGAAGGACCCCGATTTCGTGCGCGGCATGGAGAAGATCCAGACGCCGGTCGCCTACCAGGACGCCGACGAGTTCAAGGCGTGGTGGGACAAGGACGCCGAGAAGATCGCCGCGGCGATCCGGCGCATCGGCAAGGTCGCCGACAAGTAGACCCGTTCGAGGAGGCCATGATGAAGGCAACGACGCTCGTTCTCGCCCTGCTGCCGCTCGCTGCGGCGCCTGCGGCCGCGCAAGACAAGTTCCCGAGCCGCCCGATCACCATGATCGTCGCGTTCCCGCCGGGGGGTGTCGCCGACATCACCGGCCGGCCGACCGCTGCGGCGATGGAGAAGATCCTCGGCCAGCCGGTCAACGTCACCAACCGCCCCGGCGCCGCCGGCGCCGTGGGCAACGCCGCGGTGGCGAACGCCAAGCCCGACGGCTACACCATCCTGATGGCGCTCTCCAGCATCTCGGTGATCCCGGCCGCCGACGAGCTGTTCAACCGCAAGCCCGCCTACTCGCTCGACCAGTTCGCGCCGATCGCGCTGATCTCCGCCGATCCCACGATCCTGGTGGTGCACCCGTCGCTGCCGGTCAAGAGCGTGAAGGAGCTCGTCGCGCTCGCCAGATCGAAGCCGGGACAGCTCTCGTTCTCCTCCTCCGGAATCTACGGCGCGCTGCACATGCCGATGGAGATGTTCCTGCACGCGGCGAAGATCAAGATGCGGCACCTGCCCACCACCGGCGGCGGGCCGGCGCTGACCGCGATCCTCGGCGGGCACGTCGAGGTCACCGCGGGGGGGCCCGCGGCGATCAGCGGGCACGTCAAGGCCGGTAAGCTGCGCCCGCTCGCGAGCTGGGGCGACAAGCGCCACGCCTCGTACCCCGACATCCCCACGTTCAAGGAGCTGGGCTACAAGGACGTCGAGTACTACATCTGGGCCGGAATGTTCGCGCCCAGGGGCACGCCCGAGGACGTCATGAAGGTGCTGCGCGAGGCGGCGCGGCGCGCGGTGGAGGATCCCGACTTCAAGAAGGCGATGGCCAAGGTGGACTCGCTGGTGCGCTACATGGACGCTCCCGAGTTCGAGAAGTACTGGCGCGCGGACGCCGCGCGGCTCGCCGCGCTGGTGAAGGTGGTCGGCCGGATCGAAGAAAAGAAATGATCCGCAGGGCTGCGGCTCGCACGGTCTGGGAGCGCTGAATGACGGAACCGAGTCAAAACCCGGAAGCGCAGTCGCGCGGCCTGCGCAACGACCAGCTCTCCGGCGCGGTCCTCGCCCTGCTCGCCCTGTTCGTCGCGTGGCAGAACCGGGCCTATCCCGTCGGCACGCTCGCCGAGCCCGGGCCGGGATTCCTGCCGCTCGCGCTCGCGGTATTCCTCGGCGCGGTCGGGCTGCTGATCGCGGTGCGCGGCGGCGATTCGGCCCGCTTGCGGTTTGCGGCCTGGCCCGAGCTCGGCCGCGCGTTCGTCATCCTCGCCGCGTGCGCGGTGGCGGCGGTGGCGCTCGAACGGCTGGGCTACCGCCTGACGGTGATCGCGCTGCTCGTCTTCTTTCTGGGCGTGGTCGAGCGCCGCCACTGGCTGGCGGCGCTCGCGGTCGCGGCGGGCTTCTCGAGCGTGTCCTATCTCGTATTCGCGACTTGGCTGAAGGTGCCGCTGCCGCTCAGCCCCTGGGGCTTCTGACGAGCGTCGTGAAAATGCCTGACGGCGCCCGACTCCCCGCCCCTTGCCCTTGTGCCGAGTGCCGAGGGCAAATGGTCAGTGGAAAATGGCTCGTCAGCCATTCGTCCGAGACTCGGCAGGCGTGAGAGCGGAGCGCGGGAGCATGAGGGCGAGAGAGATGCGTATTTCCGTCCCCCGCGCGGCCGCCTTCCCGCCTGCCCCGATCCGGCATGGCTGAGACGCTCCAGAACCTGCTGCTCGGCTTCTCGGTGGCGCTCAGCCCGGGCGTGCTGGTGTACGCCTTCATCGGCTGCGTGATCGGCACGCTGGTGGGCATGCTGCCGGGAGTGGGGCCGCTCGCCGGCATCAGCCTGCTGCTGCCGGCGACCTTCGGGCTGAATCCCATCATCGCCGTCGTGCTGCTCGCCGGCGTCTATTACGGCGCGATGTACGGCGGCTCCACCACCTCGATCCTGCTGCGGCTGCCGGGCGAGGCCGCCTCGGTCATGACCTGCATAGACGGCTACGCCATGACGCAGAACGGGCGCGCGGGCCCGGCGCTCGCGATCGCCGCGATCGGCTCCTTCGTCGCCGGCACGCTGGGCGTGATCGGGCTGATGCTGCTCGCGCCCACCCTCGCGGTATGGGCGCTGCGCTTCGGCCCGCCCGAGTACACCGCGCTGCTGCTGCTCGGCTTCTTCATCCTCGCCTACATGAGCAGCGGTTCGACGCTGAAGTCGCTGGCGATGGCGGGCCTCGGGCTGCTGCTCGGCATGATCGGCATCGACGTGATGAGCGGCTACACGCGCTTCAGCTTCGGGGTGGTGGAGCTCGGCGACGGCATCGGCATCGTGCCGGTGGCGGTGGGCCTGTTCGGCATTTCCGAGATTCTGCTCACCGCCGGGCAGCCCGCGGCCCAGAGGGTGTACCGGCCGAAGCTGCGCGAGCTGGTTCCCTCGGGCGAGGAGTTCCGCCTCTCGATCGGGCCGATCGCGCGCGGCAGCCTGCTCGGATTCCTGATCGGCATCATACCGGGCTCGGCGCACATCATCTCCTCCTTCGTGTCCTACGGGCTGGAGAAGCGCCTGGCGCGGCGGCCGGAGCGCTTCGGGCAGGGCGCGATCGAGGGGGTGGCCGGGCCGGAGTCGGCCAACAACGCCGCCGCGACCGGCGCCTTCGTGCCGATGATGGCGCTCGGCGTGCCGACCAGCCCGATCACCGCGGTGATGATCGCCGCGATCATGGTGCACGGCGTGCTGCCGGGCCCCACGCTCATCAACGAGCGGCCGGAGCTGTTCTGGGGCTTCGTCGCCAGCATGTACGTCGGCAACGTGGTGCTGCTGGTGCTCAACCTGCCCATGGTCGGGCTGTTCGTGAACCTGCTGCGCATCCCGTACTCGTACCTCTACCCGTGCATCCTCGCCTTCTCCATCCTCGGCTGCTATTCGGTCAACAACAGCGTGGTGGAGGTCTGGATCATGCTGGCGATGGGCGGGATCGGCTACGCGCTGCGCAAGTTCGGCTACGACCTCGCGCCGGTCGCCCTGGGTCTCGTGCTCGCGCCGATGCTGGAGCTCTCGCTGCGCCAGTCGCTCACGATGAGCGCGGGCGACTATACGATCTTCGTCACCCGTCCGATCGCCGCCGTGATGCTCGCGCTCGGCGCGGTGCTGTTTGCGATGAGCCTCAAGCCGCTGTTCGCGCGCGGCCGCGACTGGCGCGCGGCAGTGGGGCTCGAGGACCAGAGCGAGGAGGCGCCGAAGGCATGATGGTTCTCGGCCGCGCGGCCCGCGCGCTCGCCGCCGCCGCGGCGCTCGCCGCCTCCGCCTGCCTTGCAGCCGAGGGCCAGACCGGCGGGCCATACGTGCCCACCCCGCCCGCGGTGGTGGACGCGATGCTCGAGCTCGCGCGCGTCGGCCCGCGCGACTTCGTGATGGATCTCGGCTCCGGAGACGGGCGCATCGTGATCGCCGCGGCGCAGAAGTATCGCGCGCGCGGGCTCGGCGTGGACATCGACCCGGAGCTGGTGGAGCGCGCGAACGCCTCGGCCCGCAGCCTCGGGCTCGCCGACCGCGTGCAGTTCCGGCGCCAGGACGTGCTCGAGGCGGATTTGAGCCGCGCGACCGTGCTCACGCTCTACTTGCTGCCGGCAATGATGGAGAGCCTGCGCCCCAAGCTGCTCAAGGAGCTCAGGCCCGGCGCGCGCATCGTCTCGCACGACTTCAGCCTGGGCGAGTGGAAACCCGACCGCACCATCACGGTCGAGACGCCGGTCAAGTACGACCTCACCGGCAGTTACACCTCCGACGTGCACTTGTGGGTCGTGCCCGCCCGCTTCGCGGGCACCTGGCGCGGCACGCTGACCGCGAGCGCGGGCGAGCCCGAGCCGATGCGTCTCGAGATCCGCCAGACCTACCAGTACTTCGAGGGGCGAATCGCGCGCGGGGGGCGCGAGGAGCGGATCGCCGGAAGCCTGGAGGGCACGCGCCTGCGCTTCGCCGCCGCGGGTGGCAAGGAAATCTTCACCGGCCGCATCGAGGGCGGGCTCGCGAGCGGCGAGGTGCGCGGCAAGGACGGAACAGGGCGCGCCCGCTGGATCGCGAGCCGCGTCCCGTGAGCGCGGGCCGCCCGCCTGCCTTTGCCTTCCTGGTCGGCGCGCTGCTCGCCAGCCAGACGCTCGGCACCATGGCCACCATGATGCTGCCGGCGGCCGCGCCCCGGGTGGCCGAGACCTACGGCGTGAGCCCGGTCCTGATCGGCTACCAGGTGAGCGTGCTCGCCGCGGCGATGCTCGTCGCGCTCGCCTTCGGCTCGCATCTGAGCCTGCGCTGGGGCGCCTGCCGCGTCACCCAGATCGCGCTCGTTCTGCTCTCCAGCGGATGCCTCGCCGCGGTGCTGCCGCACGTCGCGTTCCTGTTCGTCGCAGCGCTCGCGCTGGGGCTCGGCTACGGGATGCTGGCGCCGCCCGCCTCGCATCTGCTCGCGCGCTTCACGCCGCCCGGCCGGCGCAACCTCGTATTCTCCTTCAAGCAGACCGGGGTTCCGCTGGGCGGGATCGGTGCCGCCGTGGTCACCCCGCCGGTGGCGCTGCTCTGGGGCTGGCAGTGGGCGCTCGCCGGGGTCGCCGCGCTCATGCTCGCGCTTGCTGGGGCGCTTGAGGCGGGTCGCGCGGCGTGGGACGGCGACCGCGATCCGCGAGCGCCGGTCGCGGCCAATCCCTTCGCCGGCATCGCCACCGTGTGGGCGAGCCCGCCGCTGCGGCTGCTCTCCCTCTCCGGCGGCTGCTTCGTGATGGTGCAGATCTGCCTCTCGACCTACACCGTGGCGCTGTTCGTGGAGGAGATGCGCTTCGGCCTCGTCGAGGCCGGCATCGTGCTCACCGCTTCCCAGGCGGGGGGCGTCGCCGGGCGCGTCGCCTGGGGCTGGCTCGCCGACCTCGCGCGCAATTGCTACACGGTGCTCGCGGCGCTCGCCGCGGTGATGGCCGCCGCGTGCCTGCTGGTGCCGGCGGTGACCCCCGCCTGGCCGCTCGCCGGCGCGTGCGCGCTGTTCCTGATGCTGGGCTCGACCGCGAGCGGCTGGAACGGGGCGTTCCTCGCCGAGGTCGCGCGGCTCGCCCCGCCCGAGCGGATCTCGGGCGCGACCGGCGGCTCGCTCGTGTTCGTCAATTTCGGCAAGATGGTGGGCCCGCTCGCCTTCGCCCAGGCGCTCGCCGTGGCGCAGAGCTACGCGGCCGCGTTCGCGCTGCTCGCGGCACC
>DATLZE010000185.1:0-5376 GCA_035574195.1 Burkholderiales bacterium
ACCGCCTCGCCGAGCTCAATAGCTCGTCGGCCAGTTCGCGAGGCGGTGCTGGCCGATACCGTTCTTCATCCGCAGGCGGTGCACATCGAGCATGTGCTTCAACCACTCGCGCGTGTCGCGCGGGTCGATCACGTACTGCGCCTCGTAGTGGCGGGCGAGCTCCCAGGGGCTGGTATCGCGCTCGATCTCGGCGGCGAGCCGCCAGAAGCGCTCGGGATCGTCCTGCTCCTTCACGCCGTAGAGCACGTTGACCGAAACCTTCGGGTCCATGAAGCCCAGGTCCGCGCTCGGCCAGCACGCCACCTCGTCGCTGTTGCGGCCCCCGCCCATGTTGATGTAGGCCTGGCCGTAGCTCTTGCGCAGGATCACGGTCAGCTTCGGCACCGTGACCTGCGAGAGCGCGTTCATCCAGTTGATGACGAGACCCGGCATGCCGCGCTGCTCCCCCTCGACGCCGATCAGAAAGCCCGGCACGTCCACCAGGAACACGAGGGGAATGTTGAAGGAGTCGCACAGCACCATGAAGCCAGTGGCCTTCCTGCAGGCGTCGGCGTCGAGCGCGCCGCCCTTGTAGAGGGGGTTGTTGGCAATGAAGCCGACCGTCCTGCCGTCCAAGCGCGCGAGCACGGTGGCGAGCGAGCGGCCGAAGCGCTCCTTGAGCTCGAAGCACGAATCGCGGTCGGCGACCGCCGCGATCACCTTGCGCACATCGTACACCTGGTGGCGCGCTTCGGGCACGATCTCGAGCATCCCGCGGCACGGCTCCTCCGAGCCCGCAGGCACCGGCGCGACCGGCGGCGGCTGCATGCAGTGCGAGGGCAGGTAGGAGAGGAAGCGCTTCACCGCATCGAGCGCCTGCTGGTCGGTGTCCACCGCGAGGTCGGCGAGCCCGGAGACGCCGGTGAGCAGCCGCCAGCCGCCGAGCTCCTCGGGCTCGATCGGCCTGCCGATCGCCACGGAGGTCACGTTGGGGCTCGCGATCGCCATCACCGCGCCCTTGCGCATCACGACGAAGTCCGACATCGCGGCGTACCACGTGGAGGAGCCGTAGCACTGCCCGAGGAGGGCGGAAACCCACGGCGATTCGCGCAGCCGCTGATACTCGGTCGGGTCCTGCGCGAGGATCGCGCGGCCGGCGGCGCCCATCCGGTCGGGCATGCGCGCGCCCGAGGACTCCCCGAGAAAGACGAGCGGCATGCCGTAGCGGCAGGCGGCGTGCTTCACGTGGCGGATCTTCTTCATGTTGACGACGCTGGAGGAGGCCCCGAGCACGGTGAAATCGTTCGAGACGATCGCGACCTCGCGCCCGGCGATTTTCGCGAAGCCGGTGATCTTTCCGTCGGCGGGGGTCTTGTGCCGCACTTGTTCCCGGATACCGCGCGCGTGGCGCCCCGCCTCGACGAAGCTGCCGGGATCCACGAGATACTCGATGCGCTCGCGGGCGTTCAGCACGCCCTGCGCGCGCCGCTCGGCGAGCTTCTCCGGCCCGCCCATCGCGAGCGCCTCGGCCTCCTTGCGCTCGAGTTCCTGCAATACGTCCTTGCCGGGCACGCTTGCCTCCGCAGTTCCGTCCCCAATCTTAGCATCCAGGCGGCGGGCGCCCCGCGCCTCCCGCCCCGGGGCCGGCTTCAGGCGCGGCGACAGCGGCGAGCACGAGCAGCGCCCCGGTCATGAAAGCGAGGCTGATCGGGCGCGTGAAGAAGATGGTGGGCTCCCCGCGCCAGAGCGGCAGCGCGCGCCGCAGGCTCGCATTCGAGCGTGACGAGCAGGCGGCCGAGCGCGCCGCAGGCAACGAACAGCGATCCGGCGCGAAGGTCCCGGCCGCGCCTCAACGCGTCGTGGCGTCACTCCGTCGCGCCGCCGCTGCGCCGCCTGGCGCCTCCTCGCCCGGCCGCCTCACTCGCCCTTGATGCCGGCGGCCTTGATCACCTTGTCCCACTTGGCGATCTCGTTGCGCATGAAGGCGGCGTACTCCTCGGGGCTGTTGCCGACGGGATCGGCCCCGAGCTCCTGCAACCGCTGGCGCACCTCGGGCGCCTGCAGCGCGCGCACCGTCTCCCTGTGCAGCCGCTCGACGATCGGGCGCGGGGTCTTGCCCGGCGCCGAGAGACCGTAGAACGTGGTCACCTCGTAGCCCGGCACTCCGCTCTCGGCCACGGTCGGAATCTCGGGCGCGGCGGGCGAGCGCCGGGAGCCCGTTACCGCGAGCGCGCGCAGCTTGCCCGCGCGCGCCTGGCGGATCACCGTGGGAAGATTGCCGAAGTAGAGCGAGACCTCGCCTGCGAGCAGCGCGACGAGCCCCGGGCCGCCGCCCTTGTAGGCGACGTGCACCCATTTCACGCCCGTCATGTACTGGAAGAGCTCGCCCGAGAGGTGGGGGGTCGCGCCGATGCCGGAGGAGCCGAAGTTGATCTCGCCCGGACGGCGCTTGGAGAGCGCGATCAGCTCCTTCACCGAACGCACGGGAAGCGAGGGGTGCACCACCAGCAGGTTCTGCGATTCGGCGAGCAGCGTCACGAACGCGAAGTCGGCGATCGGGTCGAAGCCGAGCTTCATCAGCGCCGGGTTGGTGGCGTGGCCCGGCGCGTTCATCATGATGGTGTAGCCGTCCGGGGGCATGCGCACGAACATCTCGGAGGCGATCGCGGTATTGGCGCCCCCGCGGTTTTCCACCACCACCTGCTGGCCCAGGTTCTCGGAGAGCTTGGGCGCGAGGATGCGCGCGATGATGTCGTTGGTGCCGCCCGGTGGGAAGCCGACGATGAAGCGAATCGGCTTCGCGGGATAGGGCTGCGCCGCGGCGGGCGGCGTGAGCGCCACCGCCACAGCCGCGCACAGCCAGATCAACGACGAACGATCGATAATCGGTGAAAAGGCCGCGGCCCCGCGGCTCGCTCCGCATTCGGCGCTCATCGCTTCCTCCTCCACGGTTTCGCTACCGGATCGCCGCGTCGCTGCGCCACTCCTTGTGCTTCGTGCGCCGCTTGCTTTTGGCTCCCTCTCGTTGCGCCGCCCGGCCGCCGCGCGGGGCATGCCCAGGCAAGTAGCGGGGCCCGGCCATGGTGCCGTCCACCGCACGCCCGATGATGCCCTGCGAGAGGTCCTTGATCGCGAGGAAGATCACGTCCTCCTCGGGCGTGGCGACGAGCGTGTGCGGCGCGTTCGCCGGGATATAGATGAGGGTGCCGGCGGGCGCCACCACGCGCTTGCCGTTCACCGAGCCGACGAGCGTGCCCTGGAGCACGTAGTTGAACTGCTCGTTGTTGTGGGTGTGCAGGCGCGATCCCGTGCCGCGCGGCTTGTGGATATAGCCGACCAACATCCGCTCGCCCTCGACCACGCCGCCGTGCGCGGTCGAGTAGCCGGTGCCGGCGGCCACTTTCTTGAGCCCCGCCATGCGGAAGTGGTAGCGGCCGTTGCCGCCTTTGACCGCCCCCTCCGTCTTCGTGCCGCCGCGCGGCGAAGACGGATCGGCCGCGCGTGCGCGCGCATCGGAGGAAGGGGAGCTTCGTGCGGAATTCTCGTTCTTGCGCTTTGCCATGTCCATCGCCTCGTGCCGCGAAATCCGGTGGCCCTCTTCTTGGCCTCGCTGATCCAGGATGCGCGCAGCGAACTACAGATAATCAATGATCTTCCACTCTCCCGGATTCACGTTGACCACGTTCTTGGAGCGCCCCGGCCTGCGGTCGGCGTAGATTTTGCCCTCCTTCATCACGAGCTGGATATTCTTCTTTTCCTGCAGGCAGCGGATGTCCTTGAGCGGGTCTCCCCGCACCGCGATGATGTCGGCGAGCTTTCCCGCCTCCACGGTGCCGATATCCTTCTCGAGCTTGAGCGCGCGCGCCGCGTTACGAGTGGCGGTGAGGATCGCCTCCATCGGCTTCATGCCGAGCTCGACGTAGATCTCGAGCTCGCGCGCGTTGGTGCCCATCTCCGGATCGTAGCCCATGTCGGTGCCCATCGCGATGTTGACCCCCGCCTTGTACATGCGCTGGAAGGTGCGGTAGCAGTAGGGCTGGATCTTCTTCATCTTTTCGAGCACGAACTTCGCCGTTCCCTGCTCGCGGCGCGTCTCGATCGCGCGGTCGGTGCGGTGCAGCAGCGTGGGCGTCACCCAGACGCCGGCCTCCGCGATGTCGTCGGTGGTCGCCTGGTCCGAGAACACCATGTGCTCGATGGTGTCGGCGCCCGCCTTGAGCGCCATCCGCTGGCCCTGCGGCGTGAAGCAATGCACCGAGGCCGCCTTGTGAAAGGCGTGCGCTTCGTCCACGATCGCGTTGATCTCCTCCTGGGTCATGTTGCGAATGTCGGGCTCCTCCTTGTCGGTGCCGCCGCCGCCGGTGGCGCAGGTCTTGATCACGTCGCAGCCCGCGAGCAAGTTTTTGCGCGCGAGCTTCCTCAACTCCCACGGCCCGTCCGCGGTCTGAAAGCCCAGCCGCTGCATCGCGCGCGGCTGGATCAGATCGAGATGCGATCCGGTGATGGTGGTGAAGCCCCCGACCAGCATCCGCGGCCCCTCGACGATGCCGGCGTTGATCGCGTCGCGCACGGCGCAAAGATGCGCGGTGAGCAGCCCGCGGCTCGAGTTCAGCCCGAGGTCGCGCAGGGTGGTGAAACCCATGTCGAAGCAGAGCTGGGCGTGGAACAAGCCGTACATCTGCTGCAGCTCGGGCGTGATCTCCCACTGCGCGACGCGGTAGTTGTGGAAGGTGAGGCAGTTGAACATCATGGTGTGCAGGTGCGCGTCAATGAGCCCCGGCATGAGCGTGAGCCCCGCGCAGTCCACGACCTCGGCTCGCGGCGGGATGCGCACGGTTCTGGCCGTGCCGACCCGCTTGATGCGCCGGCCCTCGATCACGATCACCGGCTCCAGGACCGGTCGCGCGCCGGTGCCGTCAATGAGCGCCGCGCCCTTGAGATAGCGCACCGCTGCCTTCTCCTCGGCCGGGGTAAGGTCAATCATCTCGGGTTCATCCTCGTTGTGGTCGAAAAAGTCGCTCAGCGGAAATTGCGCACGAGCGCGAGGAAGCGCTCGTAGGCGCGCGGGTCGAACGCGCCGCGCGCCGTGAGCCCGCCGCTGTCGAATTCGAGCGCGGCGAGCGTACGCTCGATGCGGTCGCGCTCGAGCCCGCGCGTGATGAAGACGAGCCGCGAGCGGCGCTCGGCATCGGGCCAGCTCGGCAACTCCTCCGGCTCGTGGATGACCGACTGCACCGCGTGTACCACGACCGGGCGCCCTTCCACGTTGAGCAGCCCCTTCACGCGCAAAAGCTCAGCCCCGCGCATGGAGGCAAGCAGCGCGAGCCAGGTCGCGAGACCCGCCCCGGTGATCGGCCGCTCGAGGTAGAGGCAGAAGGCGCGGATGCGCTCCTCGTG
>DATLZE010000186.1:0-3135 GCA_035574195.1 Burkholderiales bacterium
GCTCGCCGCCTGCCTGCTGCACGAGCCGCAGCTGCTGCTGCTCGACGAGCCGACCGCGGGCGTGGATCCCAAGGCGCGCCGCGAGTTCTGGGACGAGATCCACGATCTCGCGGCAGGCGGCATCACGGTTCTCGTCTCCACCCATTATATGGACGAGGCCGAGCGCTGCCACGAGCTCGCCTACATCGCCTACGGGAAGCTGCTCGTCAGCGGTAGCGCCGGGGAATTGGTCGCGCGCTCCGGGCTCGTCACGTGGGCGGTTTCCGGGGAGGGTCTCTTCGAGCTTGCGCGCGAGCTCAGGACGCGGCCCGGCGTGGCGATGGTGGTGCCCTTCGGCGCAACGCTCCACGTCAGCGGCACGGACGCCGCGGCGCTCGAGCGCACCGTCGCGGCCTACCGCGGCCGCCCCGGCCTCGAGTGGCGCCGCATCGAGCCGGGGCTCGAGGACGCCTTCATCCACTATATGCGCGGGGCGCGGGAAGCCTGAGCATGGGCGCGTTCTCCTGGAGCCGGTTCGTCGCGGTGCTCGCGAAGGAGTTCGTGCAGATGCGGCGCGACCGGCTGACCTTCGCGATGATGGCCGGCATTCCCGTGATCCAGCTCGTTCTCTTCGGCTATGCGATCAACACCGATCCCCGGGCGCTGCCGACCGCGGTGCTCCGCGCCGACGCGAGCGAGTTCGCGAGAAGCCTCGTGAGCGCGGTGGAAACGAGCGGCTATTTCCGCGTGGTGCGGCACGTGGCGACCGAGGCGCAGGCGGAACGGGCTCTGGCGCGGGGCGAGGTGCAGTTCGTGCTCACCATTCCCGAGAACTTCGCGCGCAAACTGGTGCGCGGCGAGCGCCCCGTGCTGCTCGTCGAGGCCGACGCCTCGGATCCCGCCGCCACCAGCAACGCGCTCGCGGCGCTCGCGACCCTCGGCCAGAGCGCGCTCGCGCGCGACCTGGCGGGCGGCCTCGCGCACCTCAGGGCCGGAGCGCCGCCCTTCGAGCTGCGCGTGCACCGGCGCTACAACCCGGAGGGCATCACCCAGTACAACATCGTGCCCGGGCTGATCGGCACGATCCTCACCATGACCATGGTGATGATGACCGCGCTCGCCATGACGCGCGAGCGCGAACGCGGGACGATGGAGAACCTGCTCGCGACCCCGGTGCGGCCGGCCGAGGTGATGGCCGGCAAAATCGTGCCCTATATCATCGTCGGCTATGTTCAGGTCGTGATCATACTGGCCGCAGCGGCGTGGCTGTTCGCGGTGCCGATGGTGGGAAGCCTGCTGTTGCTGTCGGTGGTGCTCGTGCTCTTCATCGCGGCGAACCTCGCCGTCGGCTTCACCTTCTCCACGCTCGCGCGCAACCAGTTGCAGGCGATGCAGATGGCGTTTTTCTTTTTCCTGCCCTCGATCCTGCTCTCGGGCTTCATGTTTCCCTTCCGCGGCATGCCCCAATGGGCGCAGTGGCTGGGCGAGCTGCTGCCGCTCACCCACTTCCTGCGCGTGCTGCGCGGCATCCTGCTCAAGGGCAGCGGGCCCGCCGAGATCGCGCCGGAGCTCGTGCCGATCGCGGCGTTCCTGCTGGTTGCGGCGGCGATCGCGCTCTGGCGCTATCGCGAGACCCTCGACTGAAGAAGCCGGGCGGATTCCTGAACGAGACGGCGCCTTGCGCCGCGGTAGAATCACCGTAACCATGACGGCGCGCCCCCGCCCGAGACCGCTCGGCAGGCCGCACTGGAAGCGCTTCTCGGCGCTGCTCCTGCCGCTGCTCGCCGCCTGCGCGACGCCGGCGACCGATACCTTCGTGCGCGACGACATCATCACCGAACCGACCCCCTCGCTCTTTTCCGTCTGCCACGGCCGGGGCTGCGCCGTCGTCTCGCAGGTGGCGCTCTCGCCCGAGCAGTGGCAGCGCATCACGGCCGTGTTCTCGCCGCCGCCCGGCGATTCCGCCGCTGAGCGCGAGCGGATCGCGCGCGCGATCGCCGCGTTCGAGACCGTGGTGGGCGAGCTCACCGGCACCGCGGACGACCGTCCCGGCAACGAAAGCGGCGGGCACTGGTCCTCGCAGATGGACTGCATTGACGAGTCCACCAACACGACGAGCTATCTGCGCATGCTGCTGCGCGCGGGGCTGCTGCGCTGGCACGCGGTCGAGCCGCGCGCGACCCGCGGCTACTTCCTGTTCGGCTGGCCGCATACCACCGCGGTGGTGCGCGACACCGCCGGCGGCGAGCTGTGGGCGGTGGACTCCTTCTACTTCGAGAACGGCCAGCCGCCCGTGATCGTGCCGCTCAAGCAGTGGCGAGCGGGCTGGCGCCCGCCGAAGCCGCTTGCGGCGCGCGGCGATGGAACCGCAGATAAAAGCAGATGAACGCCGATAGTCTCGACAGAAGCTCGAAACAAGAGGCGTGCCCGGGAGCCGGTTCGCGGAGCGCGTTGCTAAGTCTTGCCTTCTGGATAGTCGCTTCGTTCTTTTCCTGCGCGTGCGCGCAGGAGAAGAATGCGGCGATCGCCTCGGCTCATCCGCTCGCTACGGCCGCCGGCCACGCCGTCCTCGCGCGCGGCGGCAACGCTTTCGACGCGGCGGTCGCGGTGGCCGCGGCGCTGGCGGTGGTCGAGCCCTATTCCTCGGGCCTCGGCGGCGGCGGCTTCTGGCTGCTCCACCGGGCGGCCGACGGCCGCGAGGTCGTGGTGGACAGCCGCGAGACTGCGCCGCGAGCGGCCGTGCCCGAGCTCTTCCTCGACCGCGACGGCAATCCGCTGCCCGGCGCTTCCACCACGGGCGGGAAATCGGTCGCGATTCCCGGGATTCCCGCGGCGCTCGCGCATATCGCGCGCCGCTACGGGCGGCTCGCGTTGCAGGAGAGCCTCGCCCCGGCGATCCGCCACGCGCGCGAGGGCTTTCCCGTGGACGCGCGCTACGCGCGCATCGCCGCGCTGCGCGAGCACCGGCTGCGAGCGGATCCGCAGGCAGCACGCGTCTTTCTCGACGGCGAGCGCGCACCGCAGCCGGGGTGGCTGCTGCGCCAGCCGGAGCTGGCCGCGACGCTCGAGCGGCTCGCGGCCGAAGGCGAACGGGGG
Organism: Burkholderiales bacterium; assembly: GCA_035574195.1. Classification (GTDB taxonomy): domain Bacteria; phylum Pseudomonadota; class Gammaproteobacteria; order Burkholderiales; family SG8-41; genus SG8-41. The sequence goes on from DATLZE010000186.1 coordinate 3,076, forward strand.
TTCTATGGCGGGCGCGTCGCGCGCGCGCTCGTGGAGGCGGTGAACCGCGCGGGCGGCGTG
>DATLZE010000187.1:0-2053 GCA_035574195.1 Burkholderiales bacterium
CTCGGCGTGGCCCCGCGGCTCTTCGCCTTCCCGCCGCGGCTGCTCGAGCTCGCCGCGCGCGCGGCCGGCCGCGGGCAGGAAGCGCGGCGGCTCCTCGGCTCGCTCGAGGTGGACTCCGCGCTCATCCGCCGCGAGCTCGGCTGGGCGCCGCGCCACGCGCTCGAGGAGGGGCTGGCCGAGACCGCGCGCTGGTTCCGCGCAGCCGGGGCGGGGAGCGGGAGCTTTGACCGGGCCGAAACGACATGGCTAGAATAGCCATATGAAAAAAGCCTCGATAACCGAAACGAAAAACCGGCTGAGCGCGCTGCTCGAAGCGGTCAAGCGCGGCGAGACGGTGCTGATCATGGACCGCGGCCGCCCCGTGGCGCGCCTGGAGCCCGTGACCACCCAGAGCGAGGAGGAAACCGAAGGCTGGCTGCGCGAGCTGGAGCGCACCGGGCTCGTCAGGCGCCCCAAGACGCATGCCTCGAAGGTGAAGCTCACCGGCCCGATCCCGAAGGCCAAGGGCGGGGCGAGCATCGTGGAGGCGCTGCTCGCCGAGCGCGAGCAGCAACGATGATCCGCTACTGGGACGCCTCGGCGATCGTGCCGCTGCTGGTCGCGGAAGCGAGGACGCAGATGCTGGAGGCATTGCGCACGGCCGGCGGTGCGATGGCCACCTGGTGGGGCACGCCCGTGGAGTGCGCCTCCGCGATCGCGCGAATGGAGCGCGCAGGAACCATGGATCACCGCGGCGCGAGCCTCGCCCTGCGCCGTCTGGCGGAGCTGCACGCCGGGTGGGTCGAGATCGCCCCGGGCCAGTGGATCAAGGATCACGCCATGCGGCTGCTTCGCATACACGTGTTGCGCGCCGCCGATGCGCTGCAGCTCGCCGCGGCCGTGCTCGCGAGCCGCCAGCAGCCCTCCACGATGGAATTCGTGTGTCTCGATGCGCGACTGGTCACCGCTGCGGAAAAGGAAGGCTTTCGCGTGATCGGCGCCTCCGGACAGTGAGCCTTGTCCCCCGCCGCCTATCTGGCTCCGCTCACCGCCTTCGCCGCCGCGCTCGCCGCCGTGTGGTGGCTCGCGCGAAGCAGGCTCTCCGCCGCGCTGCTCGATCGCCCCAACCCGCGCTCGCTGCACGAGGCGCCGGTGCCGCGCACCGGCGGGCTGGGACTGCACGCCGGTTTTCTGCTCGCGCTGGGGATGATCGCGCCCGGATTGCCGGCAGCGCTCTGGCTCGCGCTCGGCGCGACGATACTGATCTCCTTGCTCGACGATGCGCGCGGAGTGCCGCCTCTTGCGCGGCTTGCCGTGCACCTCGCCGCCTCGGCAGCTTTCGCCGCCGCCGTGCTGCCCGCCGAGTACGGGCCGCTCGCGCTCGCCGCCGCGGCGCTCGCCATCGCCTGGATGGCCAACCTCTACAACTTCATGGACGGCGCCGACGGGCTCGCCGGCGGCATGGCGCTCTTCGGCTTCGGCGCCTACGGCGCGGCGGCGTGGGCGGCCGGCAGCGCCGCGTTCGCGCTGGTGAATTTCAGCCTCGCCGCCGCCGCCGCCGCCTTCCTCGTCTTCAACTTCCACCCGGCGCGCATCTTCCTCGGCGACGCGGGCTCGGTGCCGCTCGGCTTCCTCGCCGCGGCGCTCGGCGCGATCGGCTGGCTCGAGCGCGACTGGACCTGGTGGTTCCCGCTGCTGGTATTCTCGCCCTTCATCGTGGACGCGAGCGTGACGCTCGCGCGCCGGGCGTGGCGCCGCGAGAAGCTGTGGCAGGCGCACCGCGACCATTATTACCAGCGCCTGGTGCGGCTCGGCTGGGGCCACCGCAGGACCGCGCTCGCCGAGTACACGCTGATGGGCGCTTGCGCGCTCGCCGCGCTCGCCGCGCTCGTGCTGCCGCCCGCGGCGCAGGCCTGGCTGCTCGCCGCGGCGGCCGCGGCCTACGCCGCGCTGATCGCGGCGCTCGAGCGCGCCTGGCGCCGAGCAGCCCTCGATCGCCAATCGTGAATCGAGAGCGGCCATGATCGTCGCCACCGGCCCCGCGATCTCTCGCCGGCGATTCGACGGCGGGCGC
>DATLZE010000188.1:0-28670 GCA_035574195.1 Burkholderiales bacterium
CAGACGAGCCATGTCGCGGCGCACCGCGACCGCGTGCCCGCCGAGTTCGCGAACGACGTCCCGCTCGCTGCCCACCGCAAGGCGGCCGACTACACCATCGCCCGGACGCGGCTCGCGATGGCGGCGATCGCGACCGAGACCGCGGTGCTGCTCTGGCTCACCTTCGGCGGCGCGCTCTCCTGGCTCGACGGGATCGCCGCCGCCTGGTTCGCGCAGGGCATCGCGCGCGGGCTCGCGCTGCTCGCGCTCACCGTGGCGCTGATGACGCTGATCGAGCTTCCCTTCGGCCTCTACCGCACCTTCGTGATCGAGGCACGCTTCGGCTTCAACCGCATGACTCCCGGGCTCTATTTTCTCGATCTCGCCAAGAGCGTCGTCCTCGCCGCGGCGCTCGGCCTGCCGCTCGCGGCGGCGGTGCTCGCCCTGATGGCGCACGCGGGCGAGGCGTGGTGGCTCTGGGCCTGGGCGGTATGGGTCGCGTTCAACCTCTTCATGGTGGCGGCCTACCCCACCTGGATCGCACCGCTGTTCAACCGCTTCACGCCCCTCGAAGACCCGGAGCTCAGGCAGCGCGTCGAGCGGCTGCTCGCGCGCTGCGGCTTCAAGGTGAAGGGATTGATGGTGATGGACGGCTCGCGCCGCAGCACGCACGGCAACGCCTATTTCACCGGCTTCGGCGCCGCCAAGCGCATCGTGCTCTTCGACACGCTGCTCGCGCGCCTGGACCCCCCCGAGGTCGAGGCAGTGCTCGCGCACGAGCTCGGCCATTTCAGGCTGCGCCATGTGGCGAAGCGCCTGCTCTGGCTCGCGGCGCTGTCCTTCGCCCTCGCCTGGCTGCTCGGCTACCTCGCGCGCGCGCCGTGGTTCTACGCCGGGCTCGGCGTCACGGCGCCCTCGGATGCGGCCGCACTCATCCTGTTCGCCATCGCGTTGCCGCCGTTCACCCTGCCTCTCGCGCCGCTCGCCGCCTGGTACTCGCGCCGTCACGAGTTCGAAGCCGACGCCTACGCGGCGCGCAACGCCTCGGCGCGCGATCTGGTCTCGGCGCTCGTCAAGCTCTACCGGGAGAACGCTTCCACGCTCACTCCCGATCCCCTGTACTCGGCGTTCTACGATTCGCACCCGCCTGCAATCGCGCGCATCGCGCGATTGCGAGAGGCATGAGCGCGGATCGAACATCCGCAAGCTATCTCACCTCCGGCAATTTGCGATTTACCATTTCACGAGTTACGAGAGGAAATCCGCCATGACCCAGATCCCCGATCTCGCGACGAAGAAGTGCAAACCGTGCGAGGGCGGCGTCGCCCCGCTCAAGGAGGCCGAGATCCGCGGCCTGCTCGCGCAGCTCCCGGGCTGGCAGTACGCGAACGGGCGCATCGTCAAGAGCTACGCGTTCAAGAACCATTATCAAGTGATGGCATTCGTGAACGCGGTGGCGTGGATCTCGCACCGCGAGGACCACCATCCCGATGTAACCGTCGGCTACAACCAGTGCCACGTCGAGTACTGGACCCATGCCATCGGCGGCCTGTCCGAGAACGACTTCATCTGCGCCGCCAAAGTGGACCGGCTCTTCGAGCTGTGACGAACGCCGTAAAAACGCCCGACGATGCTCGACCCTTACCCCCGCCCCCTCTCCGGAGCGCAGCGGGACGAGGCGCGGCGGCATAGGGCTTGCCAGCCATTGATCCGCGATTCGACAGGGGGCCCGGGGGAATTTCGCGCCGCAGCGATGAGCGGTAGCGTTGCCCGCAGCAACTTGGCGCGCGGCCCGGATTGCGATGCGAGGCGATAAGGGGAGAGCCCCCGGCGCCCTGCTGAGCGGCCGGATCGTGGGCAGCTTCGGCCGGCGCTACCGGGTCGAGCTCGAAGACGGCACGGCCCTCGATTGCGTGACGCGCGGAAAACGCGGGGATCTCGCCTGCGGGGACCGCGTCGGGGTCGCCCCCGCCGGCCCTGGCCAGGGTGTGATCGAGACAGTGGCGCCCCGGACGAGCCTGCTCTACCGCTCGGAGCGCACGCGCCGCAAGCTCATCGCCGCCAACGCGACGCAGATCGTGGTCGTGGTGGCGCCGGTGCCGACGTTCTACGAGGACCTGGTGAACCGCTGCCTCGCCGCCGCCGAGCACGAGGCAATGGCGGCGCTGATCGCGCTCAATAAGACCGACCTGCCCGAGGCGCAGGCGGCGATGCGGGCGCTCGAGCTCTACCGCGGCCTCGGCTACCGCGTGGTGCCGCTTTGCGCGAAGCGCGACGTCTCGCCCCTGCTGCCGCACCTCGCGGGGCAGACGAGCGTGCTGGTCGGGCAATCGGGCATGGGCAAGTCCACCATCATCAATGCGCTGGTGCCGCAGGCCGCGGCACGCGTCGCGGAAGTGTCCGCCGCGCTCGATTCAGGGCGCCACACCACGACTTCCACGCGCCTCTACCGCCTCGACGGCGGCGGCTGCATCATTGACTCGCCGGGCCTGCAGGAATTCGGCCTGAACCATCTCGACGCGCGCGCGCTCGCGTACGCCTTCGTCGAGTTCCGGCCCTATCTCGGCGGCTGCCGCTTCCGCGACTGCCGCCATCTCGCCGAACCGGGCTGCGCGCTCGCCGCAGCCTGCGCGCAAGGCAAAATCAGCGAGCGGCGGCTCGCGTCCTATCGCGCTCTCGCCGGCGAGCGGCGCGAGCCGTGAGTGGGGGCTGTCCGTCAGGCCAGCGACCCCTGACCAGCGACTGGCTGTCCTGCCGCCTTCGGCAGGCTGCCGCCCCTGCGCTGGCCGTTGCGGCAGCACCCGGTCAGAGGGGGAGGCTTCGCTGCGGTCGCGGGGCCGGATCAGCCAAGCGCGTGCGCGAGGCTCACCAGGAAGATCAGGAACATCCACACTACCAGCGCGCGCCAGATCAGCCCGGCTGCGCTCTGAAGGGATTCCGCGTCCGCCTCCTCGCCGAGCCCCAGCTCGGGCCGGAACTGCAGGCCGCCGTGCTCGTGCAGGGCGTCGCCCAGGCGCACGCCGAGCGCACCCCCGCCGGCGGCGAGCAGGATGCCGTGCCCTTGCGTGCTCCACGCCGGCGCCTGCGTGCGCCAGCAGTAGACGGCGTCCTCGAAGTTGCCGACGATCGCGAAGCTCGCGGCGCTCGCCCGCACCGGCACCCAGTCGAGCCAGTGAAACAGGCGCTGCGCGAAGCGGCCGAACTCGGCGGCGCCGGGCGTGGCGCGCCCGCTCCATTTCTCGGCGAGCAGAGAGCCTGCGCGGTAGAGCACGGCGCCCGCCGGCCCCAGCACGATGAACCAGGCGATCGGCCCGAACACGTGGCGGTGGGAGGCGATCAGGCCCTGTTCGATCGCGACCCGGGCGGTTTCGGTGGCGCTGAATTCCGCCGCGCTCTCCCCGCGCCAGTTTCCGAGCTGCACGCGCGCGCCAGCGATATCGCCTTCGCGCAGCGCGTGCTGGATCTCGGTGAAGAAGTGGCTGAACTGCCGGAAGCCGATCGTGAGATAGAGCACCACGACGTTCCACAGCCAGACGAAGGTGGTGCCGAGGCCGAGGAGCGCATAGTGCACGGCGAGGACCGCGGCGAGGAGCGGCGCGACCGCGAGCGCCCACGCCACCATGCCGTTGCGGTATTCGCCCGCGTTGAAGTGGCGCTCGAGCGCGGCAGCGTAGCGGTCGAACCACAGATAGAGGCGGTTGTCCCGGCGCAGCGGGCGCACCTGCTCGAGCAGCAAGGCCGCCAACAAGGAGAGAAATTTCATGTCAGCTGCGAGCGGCGGTCGGGATGCGTACGCGCCCGCTCCCGCACGCCGGCGGCTTCGCCGAATGCCTCGACCAGCAGCTCACCGCTCGGGATAGGCGATCTCGACGATCTCGACTTCGGTCTCGCCCGCGGGGCGGCGCCACTTGACGGTGTCGCCGACGCGGGCGCCCATCATCGCTTTGGCGAGCGGCGAGGCCCAGCTCACCTTGCCGCCCGCGACGTCGGCCTCGTCGTCGCCGACGATCGTGAAACGGTGCTCCTTGCCGTCCTGGTCGAGGATTCTCACGGTCGCCCCGAAGTGGACCTCGTCGCGGGGCTGCCCGGCCGGGTCCACCACGATCGCGCGCTCGAGCTGGGCGTTGAAATAGCGCAGGTCGCGCTCCACTTCGCGCAGCTTCTGGCGCGCGAGCGAGTCGTCGGCCGATTTGAGCTGCTCGTGCCGCTCCTGGAGCTCCTTGACCCGCGCCTGGAGCTGCTCCAGCCCCTGGGGCGTGACGTAGTTCGGATGCGCGGGCACCGGGCGCTCGGGCAGCTCGCCCGCCACCAGGTCCTCGTCGCTTTCCTTGGTAAAGGCTCGACTCATCGGCCCCGCGCGCTCCCGGAAGATGCGCCGCTGAATCACCGGCATCGGCCGCCGCCGGTCTGCGCATCGAGCGCGACCGGCTGGGCGCAATGCACCCCGGCCATCCTACCTTATACCGGCGAATGCTGCTCAAGGCAACAGGCGCTCGCCGCCGGGCTCCGATCGTTCTCGGGCTCAGCCGAGGAAAGCGATCAGGTCGTCGCGGCGCGCCATGGTGTCGCGGTAGCCGAGCTGGATCAGGGCGCGGCAGTAAGATTTTTCGAACAGCAGGTACGAGAGGAGGTTCGCGCCGCTGCGCCGCAGCGCCCCCACGGTGTTGAGCAGCAGGCGCACGGTGCGCGGCAGCTCGTTGCGGTGCGCGAGCGCGATGCGTTCCAGCTCCTCGCTCGGCGAGATCACGCGGAAATCCACGTGGTGCAGGGGGTAGCGAGTGCGCTCGAGCACCTCCTTCGGGATCATCTCGATGGTGCGGTTGATGCGCTGCAGGCGCTCGAGGTCCACCTCCAGGCTGTCGAGAAAAATGCTGTTCAGCGCGTGGCCGGCGATCTGCGCGAGCGAGGGGAAAGTGTCGGCCTTCACGCGCTCCTCTTTCTGCCCGAGCTGGCGCCCGACTCCGATCACGAGCAATCGGTCCGCGCCGAGGTGCAGAGCAGGGCTCAAGGGCGCGATCTGGCGCATCGAGCCGTCGCCGAAATACTCGCGGTTGATGTGCACCGGCGGGAAGATGAAGGGCAGCGCGCTGGAGGCGAGCAGGTGATCGCGCGTGATCGGCATCGCCACGCCGACGCGGCGCGCGCGCTTCCACGGCTGCAGCCCCGGGGCGCCCTGGAAAAAGGTCACCGACTGGCCCGAGGTGTAGCCCGAGCAGGTGACGGCGAAGGCGGTGAGATGGCCGGCTTCCACGGCGCGCTGGATCGCCGAAAAATCGAGGTGGCGCTCGAGCAGCGCGGCGAGCGGAGAGTTGTCGAGCAACGACACCGGCCGGCGGTCGAACGCGCCACCGGTCAGCACCGAGAAGACCCAGCGCGCGCTGTTGGAGTACGCGCCCCAGGGATCGGCGCGGTAGACGTGGTGCACCCGGAAGTTCTTCCACACCATCATCAGGCGCCGCACGCCGCGGCGGAAATCCGCCGCCTCCACCGCGAGCACCGCCGCGTTGATCGCGCCGGCGGAGGTGCCGCAGATGATCGGGAAGGGATTGTTCACCGCGCGCGGCAGCAGCTCGGAGAGCGCACGCAGCACCCCGACTTGGTAGGCGGCGCGCGCTCCGCCGCCGCTCATGATCAGCCCGATCCTGGGCCGGCCGTTCTGGTTCACCTCTGCTCCCGTGCCGCGCCGGCCGCCGGCTGGCTCCCTCCCCTGCGGCCGGCGTCAACCGCAATGATAGACTTCAGCCGCGCAGCGCGCGGCACAGGCTGTAGAGCATGCCGGCGGTCGCCCCCCAGATATAGCGCCCCTCGTAGGGAATCGCAAGGTAATGGCGGTGCCGGCCGCGGAAGCGGTATTCACGGCGCAGGTAGCGCTTCGCCTCGAGAAAGTGCTCGAGCGGCGCCTCGAAGATCTCCGCCACCTCGAAGGGGTCGGGCTGCAGCGCGAACGGCGGCTCGATCCAGCCCACCACCGGAGTGATGCGGAAGCCGGAGGGGATTTCGTACTCGGGCAGCCTCCCGAGGAGCGCCACCGCGCTGCGCGCGAGCCCGATTTCCTCCTCGGTTTCGCGCAGCGCCGTCTCCTCCCGGCTCGCATCGCCTTCTTCCACCCGCCCGCCCGGGAAGCTGATCTGCCCGGCGTGGTCGTCGAGGTGGGCGGTGCGGCAGGTAAGCAGCACCTGCACCCCCTGCGGGCGGTTCACCAGCGGCACCAGCACCGCGGCTTCGGTAACGCGCGCACCCGCAGCGAGCGCGGTGAGGTGCAGGTCGTGCGGCGCAGGCGCCGGTGCCGGCCGCGCGAGTGCCTGCGCGATGCCCTCGCGAGTGAGCGGGAATACCGGCTCCCGCGCCAGTGTTAACTCCTGGTGAACCATGCCGCGATCGCCAGCGCTTGCATCTCGCGGAGATTCTACCGGGGAGCAGCGGCTGGCGCATCCGGCGGCGTCTCCCGCGCGTGTCGCGAAGGCGGGGCGCCGGCGGATGGCTCGCGGCTGGCGACCCTTGTCATCAACCAGAAAGAGGAGAAACCCATGAAGTTCCGCAGCATGGTGGTTGCACTGGGCCTTGCGCTCGCGAGCGGCACCGCGTTCGCTTTTTCGTGTCCCAAGGAAATGAAGGCGATCGACGCAGCGCTGCCGGGCGCCAAGCTCGCGGAGGCGCAGATGACGGAAGTGAAGAACCTGCGCGCCGAGGGCGAGAAGCTGCACAAAGAGGGCAAGCACAAGGAATCCATGGAAGCCCTGGCCAAGGCGAAGAAGATCCTCGGCATCTAGGGGGATTCGCACCCCGATTCCCCGCCCGTGCGGCGGGGATTTTTTGTACCGGCCGGTGCTCTCGCGCCGGCACGCGCGTGGCGCCTCACCGAGGCGGCGCCGCTACTGACCCACCTTGTAGACGACGTCGTGCTCGCGCGCGTGCTCGATCACCTTGAGCCCGAATTCCTGTCCCGGGCCGACCTCGGAGACGGGCTTGTGCTCGATCTGCATGGATTCCACCCGCTGGCGGAAATCGCTGGTGTGGCCCTTCACGTGGATCGTGTCGCCCAGGCGCAGGCTCCCCGACTCCAGCCGCACCACCGCGACCGAAAGATGCGAGTAGTAGTGCGTGACCACCCCGACGCGGTCCTCGGCCGCCTCCGGGGCGACGGGCGCCGGTTTCGGTGTCGGCGGCTTCGGCGCCCCGCCCGGCCCCGGTCCCGTCGCGGGCTTCGCGGGAGCAGGCGCTGCGGTCTTTTTCACCGGCGCTGCGGCCCGGGGGCGCGGCCTCTTCCGCGCCTGCTTCTTGCGGGGAGCCTTGGCTGCGGCCCGCGCGAGCCTGCTGCGGGCTGCGGATTTTCTCTTCGCGGTCTTGCTGCGGGCGGTCCTGCCCTTCGTCTTCTTCCCGGTTGCCATGTCACTCTCCTTCCCGTACGAGCCCGCCGGAGAACCCGGCAGGCTCTCGGGAAATGGTAAATGGGAAACGGGCGATGGGGAACGAGGAGCGAATCCCGGCACGGCGGCCCGGCCTCGCCGGCTCGTCATTTCCGTTTTCCACCCCCATTTACCAGGGGATGGGCTGGCGGTCGCGGAAGAAGCCCCCGCTCGGGCCGTCCGCGGGCAAGGTCGCCAGCCACACCGCGGTATCCGCGCCCTGCTCCACGCCGCGCGGCGCGCCGGCGCCCCCCATGTCGGTCCTCACCCAACCCGGGCACATCGAGTTGACCAGGATGCCGCTACCCGCGAGCTCGGCGGCGAGCAGGCACGTCAGCGCGTTCAGCGCCGCCTTGGAGATGCGGTAGGCGGGAGAGCCCGCGCCCATGCCGGAGAGCTGCCCCATGCCGCTCGAGACGTTGACGATGCGCCCGTAGCGCTGCCGCTTCATGAAGGGGAGCAGCGCCTGGCACAGCAGCAGCGGGCCGAAGAAGTTGGTCTCCAGCGTCGCGCGGTAGGTCTCGGCACGCGAGTCGAGGAAGCGCGAGCCGCGCGGATCGAGCAGCACGCCGGCGTTGTTGACCAGGATGTCGGCGCGCCCATAGCGAGCCTCGAGGAAGGCGACCAGCGCCGCCACGCTCTTCGCCTCGGTCACGTCGAGCCGGTGGCAGTCCACCTCCAGCCCTTCTTGCGCGAGGCTGCCCGCCGCAGCCCGCCCTTTCGCCGGATCGCGGCTGGTGAGCACCACGCGGATGTCGCCGCGGCGCGCGAGCTGGCGGCAGATCTCGAGCCCGATGCCGCGGTTCGCGCCGGTGACGACCGCTACGCGCCGCTCAGCCATTCGCACGCATCGGCGGGAAACACGGGGCTCTCGGCGGTTCAATCATCGCGCTCGATGCTGCCCCGCGCCCTGCGCTTCCCCGGCGCCGGGAAGTTCCCGATCCTGCCGACCATCTGCTCCGGACGCACCCATTGGTCGAACTGGCGGGCGGTCACGTAGCCGAGCGCGAGCGCCGCCTCCCGGAGCGTCGTGCCCTCGCGGTGCGCCTTCTTGGCGATCGCCGCGGCTTTCTCGTACCCGATGCGGGGGCTCAACGCCGTCACCAGCATCAGCGACTCGCGCACCAGCTGGGCGATGCGCTCGCGGTTCGCCTCGATGCCCGCGGCGCAGTGTCGGTCGAAGTTTTCGCACGCACGCGCGAGCAGCTTCGCGCTGTGCAGGAAATTGCGGATCACCATCGGCCGGTAGACGTTGAGCTCGAAGTTCCCGGAGGCGCCGCCCACGTTGATCGCCACGTCGTTGCCGAACACCTGGCAGCACACCATGGCGAGCGACTCCGCCTGGGTAGGATTGACCTTGCCCGGCATGATCGAGCTTCCCGGCTCGTTTTCCGGGATCACGAGCTCGCCCAGCCCGCAGCGCGGTCCGGAGGCGAGCCAGCGGATGTCGTTCGCGATCTTCATGAGGGAGGCGGCGAGCGTCTTCAGCGCCCCGTGCGCGTGCACCAGCGCGTCGCAGGAGGCGAGCGCCTCGAACTTGTTCGGGGCGGTCACGAAGGCGATGCCGGTGAGCCGCGAGATCTCCCGCGCCGCCCGCACGGCGAACGCGGGATGGGTGTTCAACCCGGTGCCAACAGCAGTGCCGCCGAGCGCGAGCTCCTTGAGGTGCGGCAGCGCCGCCGCGAGGCGCGCGAGCCCGTGGTCGAGCTGCGAGACGTATCCGGAGAACTCCTGGCCGAGGGTGAGGGGCGTCGCGTCCTGAAGATGGGTGCGGCCGATCTTGACGATACGCGCGAACCGCTTCGCCTTGCCGGCGAGGGTCTCGCGCAGCGCCTGCACTGCGGGCCGCAGCTCGCGCTCGAGCGCGATCACCGCCGCGACGTGCATCGCGGTGGGGAAGACGTCGTTGGAGGACTGCCCGCGGTTGACGTCGTCGTTGGGGTGCACCAGGCGCCCCTCGCCGCGAGCGCCGCCCAGCAGCTCGGAGGCGCGGTTGGCGAGCACCTCGTTGACATTCATGTTGGTCTGCGTCCCGGAGCCGGTCTGCCACACCGTGAGCGGGAAATGGCCGTCGAGCCGCCCGTCGAGCGCCTCGTCGGCCGCCTTCACGATCGCTCTACCTCTCCTGCGGTCGAGCACGCCGAGCGCCATGTTGGCGAGCGCCGCCGCTTTCTTGACGAGCACCAGCGCGCGCACCACCTCGAGCGGCATCGTTTCGCCCGGAAAACGGAAGTGCACGAGGCTGCGCTGCGTCTGCGCGCCCCACAGCCGGTCGGCGGGGACCGCGATCTTGCCCATGGTGTCGCGCTCGAGGCGCATCTTGCGCTTGCTCATCGGGAATCCCTCACCGCGCGGGACGAACCGGCTGCGGAGGGCAACGATCGCTCCGGCCCCATCCCCGTCTTTGCACAGCTGCCCTCGGATCCTCGGCTGCGCGGCGCCCCGGAGGGTGCTCTCACAGCAGGGAGCGCTGCTCGCCGCGCTGGGCGCCGGCGTCCACCACGGTCAATGCCGTCATGTTGACGATGCGGCGCACCGTCGCCGAGGGCGTGAGGATGTGTGCGGGGCGCGCCACCCCGAGCAGGATCGGCCCGATCGTCAGGCCGTCGCCGGCGGCGGTCTTGAGCAGGTTGAACGCGATGTTGGCGGCGTCGAGCGTGGGCATCACCAGCAGGTTCGCCTCGCCCTTGAGCCGCGAGTTCGGGAACACCTGGTTGCGGATCTGCTCGGAGAGCGCGGCGTCCCCGTGCATCTCGCCCTCGACCTCGAGCTCGGGCGCGAGCGCCTCGATCAGGGCGAGCGCCCGGCGCATCTTGACCGCCGTGGGCGAGTCGGAGGTGCCGAAGCTCGAGTGCGAGAGCAGCGCCACCTTGGGCTGAATGCCGAAGCGCCGCACCTCCTCTGCCGCGAGTACCGTCATCTCGGCGATCTGCTCGGCGCTGGGATCGTAGTTGACGTAGGTGTCACAGATGAACACGGTGCGCTTGGGCAGCAGCAGCACGTTCATCGCCGCGTAGTTCTTCACCCCCGGGCGCAGGCCGATGACGTGGTCGATGAAGCGCAGATGGCTGTCGTAGCGGCCGACCACGCCGCACAGCATCGCGTCGGCCGCGCCCATGTGCACGAGCATCGCGCCGATCAGAGTGTAGCGGCGGCGCATCTCGAGCCGCGCGATCTGGGGGGTGACGCCGCGGCGCTCGGCGAGGCGATGATAGGCTGCCGAATACTCGCGGTAGCGCGGGTCGTTGTTGGGATCCACCAGCTCGAAGTCCTCGCCCATCCGCAAGCGCAGCCCCAGCCGCTCGATGCGCATCTGGACCACTTCGCGCCGCCCCACCAGGGTCGGGCGCACGATGCCCTCGTCCACCGCAACCTGCGCCGCGCGCAGCACGCGTTCGTCCTCGCCCTCGCAGTAGACGAGCCGCTTCGGCGCCTCCTTTGCCTTCGCGAACACCGGCTTCATGATGAGGCCGGACTGGTAGACGAATTGCTCGAGCCGCTCGCGATAGGCGTCGAAGTCGGCGATCGGGCGCGTCGCGACCCCGCTCTCCATCGCCGCCCGCGCCACCGCGGGCGCGACCCGGCTGATCAGCCGCGGGTCGAACGGCCGCGGGATCAGGTAATCGGGCCCGAACCTGAGATTCTGCTCGCCGTAGGCCATCGCGACGATGTCCGACTGCTCGGCCTGGGCGAGCTCCGCGAGCGCGCGCACGGCGGCGAGCTCCATCGCGCGCGTGATGGCGGTCGCGCCGACGTCGAGCGCCCCGCGAAAAATGAACGGGAAGCACAGCACGTTGTTCACCTGGTTCGGGTAGTCGGAGCGGCCGGTGGCGATCACCGCGTCGGGGCGGGCGGCCTTCGCGACCTCGGGGAGGATCTCGGGCTCGGGATTGGCGAGCGCGAGGATCAGCGGGCGCTCGGCCATCCGCTTCACCATTTCGGGCTTGAGCACCCCGCCCGCGGAAAGCCCGAGGAAGACGTCCGCGCCGCCGATCACCTCGGCGAGCGTGCGCGCACGAGTTTCCACCGCGTAGCGCGCCTTCTCCGGATCCATCTCCTCGCGGCGGCCCTTGTAGACGACGCCGTGGATGTCGGTGACGACGATGTTCTCGCGCGGCAGCCCCATGTCCACGAGGAGATTCAGACACGCGAGCGCCGCCGCGCCCGCCCCCGAGCTCACCAGCCGCACGTTCTTCAGCTCCTTGCCGACGACCTTGAGGCCGTTCAGGATCGCCGCCCCGACGATGATCGCGGTGCCGTGCTGGTCGTCGTGGAACACCGGGATCTTCATGCGGGCCCGCAGCTCCCTCTCGATCACGAAGCACTCGGGCGCCTTGATGTCCTCCAGGTTGATGCCGCCGAAGGTGGGCTCCAGCGCCGCGATGATCTCGATCAGCTTCTCCGGGTCGTGCTCGGCGATCTCGATGTCGAAGACGTCAATGCCGGCGAACTTCTTGAACAGGACCGCCTTGCCCTCCATCACGGGCTTGGCCGCGAGCGGGCCGATCGCGCCCAGCCCGAGCACCGCCGTGCCGTTGGTGATCACCGCGACGAGGTTGCCGCGCGCGGTGAGGTTGCGCGCCTCCGCGGGGTCGGCGGCGATCGCCTCGCACGCCGCGGCGACCCCGGGCGTGTAGGCGAGCGCGAGATCGCGCTGGTTGACCAGCCCCTTGGTGGGCGCGATCGCGATCTTGCCGGCGACGGGCGAGCGGTGGTACTCGAGAGCCGCCTTGCGCAGCGGATCGTCCATAGGCGGGTCGCAGCGGGAAGGAGTTCGGATTATACCGCGCGCGCCGCGCGCCCGTGCCGCGGCGCGCTGTGCTATGTTGTCGCCGAATCCGCGTCACGCGCTCCGCCACATGGCCGACGTCTCCCGCAGCCCGCGCGCCGAGCTCTATCCGGAAATCGAGCCGTACGAGACCGGCAGGCTCGTGCTCGACCCGATCCACACGATGTACTGGGAGCAATCGGGCAATGCGCGAGGCGAGCCGGTGCTGTTCCTGCACGGCGGCCCCGGGGCGGGCGCCTCGCCCGCGCACCGGCGCTTCTTCGATCCCGCGCACTATCGCATCGTGATCTACGATCAGCGCGGAGCCGGGCGCTCCACACCTCTCGGCGAGCTGCGCGAGAACACGACCCCGCACCTAATCGCCGACATCGAGCGGCTGCGCCGCCACCTCGGCATCGAGCGCTGGCTCGTGTTCGGCGGCTCCTGGGGCAGCACGCTCGCCCTCGCCTACGGCGAGACGCACCCCGAGCGCTGCACGGGCTTCGTGCTGCGCGGGGTGTTCCTGTGCCGCAGGTCCGAGATCGAGTGGTTTCTCTACGGGCTGCGCCAGTTCTTCCCGGAGGCGTGGCGGGATTTCGTCGCGCCCATCCCTGCCGCCGAGCGCGGGGATCTGCTCGCCGCCTATTACCGACGGCTGACCGATCCCGACCCCGCCGTGCACCTGCCGGCGGCGCGTGCCTGGAGCATCTACGAGGGCGTGTGCTCGACGCTGCTGCCGAGCCCCGAGACCGTGGCCTATTTCGCCGGGGACAGCGTGGCGCTCGGGCTGGCGCGCATCGAGGCGCACTACTTCAGCCACGGGATCTTCCTGCCGGAAGGAGCGCTCCTCGCCGGGGTCGGCCGCCTCCGGCACCTGCCGTGCGTGATCGTGCAGGGGCGCTACGACGCGGTGTGCCCGATCGTGACCGCCGACGAGCTGCACCGCGCGTGGCCCGAAGCCGAGTACATCGTGGTGCCCGACGCCGGGCACTCGGCGTGGGAGCCCGGCATCTGCGCCGAGCTGGTGCGCGCGACCGAACGATTCAAGTCGCGAAAACGTACACCTCTCTAGCCACAAAGGGCATCGAGTTCGCAGACCGCCTCGAGCTGCGGTCCAGGCGATACGAGGGGCGAGGTCGGGAGGACACGCGATACATATCCGTATCGCGCGCCTCGACCCGCATCGCGCCTCGATTCTTCGGATTCTCCGGGTTCTCCGCGCTCATCGTGACCGCTTTCCGATGGCGCGCTCAGGGGATCAATACCGACGATCCCGTGGTCTTGCGCGCTTCCAGGTCGCTCTGCGCCTGGGCGGCCTCGCGCAGCGGATAAGTCTGGTTGATCGAGATCCTGACCTTGCCGCTTTTGACCACCGCGAAGAGCTCGCGCGCTGCGCGCAGCAGGTCCTCGCGCGCGGCGGTGTAGTGCATCAGCGTCGGGCGCGTGAGAAAGAGCGAGCCCTTCTGGGCGAGGATCCCGGGGTTGAACGGCGGCACCGCTCCGGAGGCGTTGCCGAAGCTCACCATGAGCCCCAGCGGCTGCAGGCAGTCGAGCGAATCCATGAAGGTGTCTTTTCCGACCCCGTCGTAGACCACCGGCACGCCCTTGCCCTTGGTGATCTCCTTCACGCGCTCGACGAACTTCTCGCGCGAGGTGACGATGACGTGCTTGCAGCCGGCCTTCTTGGCGAGCGGCGCCTTCTCCTCCGAGCCCACGGTGCCGATCACGGTCGCCCCGAGTGCCCGCGCCCACTGGCACAGGATCTGCCCCACGCCCCCCGCAGCGGCGTGCACCAGGATGGTGTCGCCCTTCTTCACGCGGTAGGTGCGGCGCAGCAGGTACTGGGCAGTGAGCCCCTTCAGCATCATCGCCGCGGCCGTCCGGTCGTCAATGCCGGAAGGAATCTTCACCAGCCGGTCGGCCGGCCGCAGCAGCACCTCGGCGTAGGCGCCGACCGGCCCGGAATAAGCCACCCGGTCGCCGACCTTGAACTCCTTCACCTTCGGGCCGACCGCCTCCACCACTCCGGCGCCCTCGGAGCCGGGGGTGAAGGGCAGCGGCACTTGATAGAGGCCGCTGCGCTGATAGATGTCGATGAAATTCAGGCCCACGGCGGTGTTGCGCACCCGCACTTGGCCCTCGCCCGGCTCGCCGACCGCGACCTCTTCCCAGCGCAGCTTCTCCGGGCCGCCGTATTCGTAAATTCGCATTGCGTATGGCATGGGTCTTCTCCTTCTTTCTTGCGCGTCACGAGCGCGTGATTAAATCACATTTCCAAAAAATCGGGGGCCGCAGCGCGGCCCCCGATCACCGGTTGCTTTCCCGCTCCTTGCGCGCTCCGCAGTCCCGCCGGGTCGAAAAGCCGGCGGGCTACCGGGCAGCGCATGCCTCAGCGCGCGCGCAGCACCCGCGCCGCCCGCGCGACATCGCGCGGCTTGACCCAGAAGATGGCACCGAAGCGGCCCTTGCCGGCGGCCACCGCGTCCATCGCCACCATGTTGATGCCGGCCTTGGCGAGCTTGCTGCAGATCGCGGCGCATGCGCCGGGCTTGTCCGAGCCTTGCGCCAGGAACACGGTCTTCTTCCGGCTCACCTTGAGGCCGAGCTTGCGCGCGGCGCGCGTGAACTTGGCGACGTCGTAGGGGATGAAATCCACCTGCGCAGCCCCGGCGTTGGGAAAGCCGGTGAAGGCGAGCAGGTTCACGCCGTGCGCGGCGAGCCCGTTGAGCAGCTTCGCGCCCTGCCCGGGACGGTTGGGAGTCCTCATGCTGAAGTAGGCGGTCCTGCGTATGCTGGTTGCCATGGCTGCCCTCCTTTCCAAATGCCACTGCCGGTGATCGCCGCCGGTCGAGCGGCGGCCCTCCGTCCGTCTCGAACCGGCCGACTGAATCCGGCGCCAAGCGCCCGGAGTGAGGTAATTATGCGCCGGCAGGCGCGCGGGCGCACGCGGCTTGCCGCCGGCGGCGCATGGCATTAGCATGCCGGCACAAACCGCTTGGAGGCCTCACATGGACGCAGCGCTCGCCGGCCGCATCACGGTCATCCCCACGGGGGCCGCGCTCGGTGCCGACATCGCCGGGGTGGACCTGTCGTGCCCCCTGGACGATTCGGCCTTCCGGGCGATCGAGGCGGCCTGGCACCGGCACCTCGTGCTGCGCTTTCGCGGCCAGCGCCTCGACGACCCGGCGCTGCTCGCCTTCGCCCGCCGCTTCGGCGAGCTCGACAAGGCGCCGATCCACGCCGCGGCCCAAGTCGAAGACCCCTACCCCGAGATCACCGTGATGTCGAACATCGTGGTGGACGGCAAGCCGATCGGCAACCTCGGCCATTACGAGGCCGAGTGGCACACCGACATGTCGTACAACGAGACCTGCCCGGCCGCAAGCCTGCTCTACTCGCTGGAAGTGCCGCCCGAGGGCGGCGATACCGGCTTCTGCAACATGTACCTCGCCTACGAGACGCTGCCCCCGGAGCTCAAGCGCGCGATCATCGGCCGCTCCTGCAAGCACGACGCGAGCCGCAACAGCGTGGGCGAGCTGCGCAAGGGCTTCCGCGACGTGAGCGATCCGCGCGCGGCGCCGGGCGCGGTGCATCCCCTGGTGCGCACCCACCCCGTGACGCGCCGCAATGCGCTGTTTCTCGGGCGCCGGCGCAACGCCTACATCGTGGGGCTGCCGCTCGACGAGAGCGAGGAGCTGTTGAACCGCCTGTGGGCTCACGCGTGCCGTCCCGAGTTCGCCTGGTACCAGAAATGGAAGGTGGGCGATCTCGTGATGTGGGACAACCGGTGCACCATGCACCGCAGGGACGCCTTCGATCCCGCGTCGCGGCGCCTGATGCATCGCACCCAGATCAAGGGCGACAAGCCGTTCTTCGACCCGGCCACGGTTGCGGCCTGATCCTGCGCCGGGCGCGGGGCCTCACTCTCCTTGCTCGGGTTTCTTCGGCGCGGCGCCGGCGAGCGACTCGAGCGCGGCCTGCTGCAGCTCGAGCGTCTTGATCGTCATCTGCACGAAGCCCACCTGCATGGTGAGCCAGGTTTCCACCGCCTTGAGCTCGGCGATCTTCTTGCCGACCTCCTCGGCGTTCGCGGTGGGCAGGGCCATGCCGGGAAGGGGGAACGACATCGGGTTCCACATCTTCTGCATGAACTCGAGCCAGTCCTTGGGCAGCTCCGGTTGCTGGGCCATGGCGCGCCTCCTTCTCCGGCGTGACCGCCGGTGCCGGGACATCCTATTATAGGCGGCGGGCAACCCCGGTCCGGAGCGCGCGGTGAAATTTCTCAAGGCGGTGCGGCTCGACGACTCCGACGCCCGCATCCTCGCCGAGGAAGGCGGTGCGGCCGAGGACGGCGAGTGGGTGGTGAGCGGCGGCTACGCGGTGTGCGACCTCGCGCGCGGCCACCGCACTGCCCGCTGCCACTGCGATACCACTTTCGTCGCCGTCGCCTCGCAGCGCCGCTGCACCCTCGCCGAGGTCGCGGAGATTGACGAGGCGACCTACGCGCGGCTGAAGGAGGCGCTCGCCCGCTACTTCCTGGAGAGCCTCGGCGCGCCCTGCGCCGAGGCCGCCCGCGAGGCGGCCGAGGAGGAGTGCGCTTACACCGCGGATCTCGCCGCAGGCTTTCCGACCGAGGTCTGGATCACGGTCCGGCGCGAGCCCTCCGAGCAGGGCGTGGGCGAGCGCTACTCCGTGTTCCGGCGCCTCATGATCGGCAGCCACAAGCTGTGATCCCGTGCTACGTCAGCGGCGCGGGCCTGTTCGCGACCGATGCGACGCGCGCCTTCAAGACGCGGGTGATCGGCTGGCTCGAGGAAAGCGCCCTGGGCTACGACACCCGCTACCGCTATTACCGGCAGCGCTTCCCGCGGCTCGACCCGGCCGCGCTCGCGCGGCTGGTGTGCGATCCCATCGAACGCTACGACCCCGACTGGCCCGCCTACTGCGCCAGCACGAGGCTGCCCGAGCCCGAGGCGCTCGCGCGCTTCGTGGCGGAGCGCGACGCGCGCTTCCGCGAGCAGGCGCGCGTCGCGATCTATTGCTTCGACGAGGCAGGCCTCGGCTCGGGCATCAATGCCATGCGCTTTCTGCACGCCGGCAAGCCGCTCCTCGGCTTCTACTGCGCCGAGGAGGCGAGGCGGCGCGTGAACCTCGCCAACGTGCTGCAGCTCGCGATCGAGTTCCCGCGGCTGGTGAAGCTCGCGGCCTACCGCGCGCCGGAGGAGATCACCGCGCGGCTCGCCGCGTGGCTGGCGGAGTTGAAATGAGACGCGGATGTTTCGCGCGGCAGCCCGCGCTCAGGCCCGCTCCGCAAGCGCCTCGACCCGGATCGGCGTCCCGTCCCTGACCGTGCCGAGCGCGCGGGGATCGCCCTCGATGCGGCCGAGCAGGTTGCAGCGGGTGACCAGCCGGCACTCTGCGCCCCGGGAGATCGGGGTCGGACCGAAGGGCAGCGCGAGCGAGCGGCCTTGCACCCAGTAGCAGACCGTGCCGGGTTCCACGACCTGGCGCGCGTCGGGCTCCAGGGATGCCTCGACCGGCAGCTCGAAATAGACCTCCTCGCCCCAGGTGCTGGCGCGTGCCTCGCAAGGCAGCGCCTCGAGCAGCCGGCGCGCGGTGGGGCTATCCCGTAAGTTAGCGGTTACTTCGCCGCCCTTCCAGGCGATCCGGATCCTGGCCATGGGCGAGTAGGCGCCCGCTCAGTCGAGCGGGGAGGAAGGAGGCTGCCGGACCGAAGCGAGCCGGTTGCTGGCGGAAGCGGCACGCGGGGCGGGTGCCCGCGCGAGCACCTGCTGCAGGCGCTGCTTCTCGTTCAACACTTTCTGGGTGTACTGGTCCTCGCCGTCGCCAAGCGCCCCCGCATACATCTGCAGTGCGCTACCCAGGTTGCCGGTGCGGCGCAGATATTCCTTGAGGATCTGCGCGCCGACCATCACGTTGGCGAACGGGTCGTAGACCGCCTTCTCGCCGCCGAATTCCTCGAGCTTGTCGGTGTGGTACTTGGGAATCACCTGCATCAGCCCCTTGGCGCCGGCGACGCTCTCCGCAATCGGATTGAAGCTCGACTCGACCGCGATCACGGCGATGATCAGCAACGGATCGAGCCCATGGTGCTTGCCGACGCCATGCGCCAGGCTCACCAGCTCGTAGGTCACCTCCTGCGAGACCCGATAGCGCCGGGCGAGATGCTCGGCGAGCGCGCGGTAGCGGGTCTGCTCGGCGGCATCCGCAACGCCCGCTCCCCGCAACAGGTCGAGCGCGGCTTTCGGCGGGGGCTCCCCCCCAACCGGCAACGCCTGCTGCTGCGCGATGCCGAAGAGCTGCGGAACCAGGTGGTTGTGGACGATGAGATAGAGGGCAAGCAGGCTCGCGCCGAGGACCAGGAACGAGCCGGTGTGGCGGGCCCAGCGGGCTTCTTCTCGCGCCTCCGGGGAGGCGACGACCGGGCCGGCGCTCGTTTCAGTGCGTAATGCCATCAGCGTCTTCTCCTTATGCCGGCATGCCCTGTGCGCCGGCCAGCTATTGCTCCGCCGCGGCAACAACACTCCCCTGCGTAGAACAGGTCCAGTACCAACCACAATCAATAGTGGGGCTGGTTACGAAATTGGCTAATTCTAGGGGGTTGGGTCAGCTATCGCAACGCTTGATCTCGCGCACGACCGCCGACCGGACCCCGTGGGAAGAGGGCTGCTGCATCGCAGCGTTCTGCATTCTATTGTTTTTCTTATATTTTGTCAATTAAGAGCAAAATTCAGGAATCCGATGGTGCGGCGCATTATCCTCCATTGATGAATTGGTCCCGACGACTCGGGCCCGAGTTCCCGGGAAATCACAATTCTCTTCTATATTCAATATGTTATTCAATCCGGACCTGGTGATGGCTGGTTCCCAGCCTCGGGATGTCTCTGGTGCCATTGCCTGAGCGCCTCCCGATAGCGCTCCAAGGCTTGGTAGTAGCGATCGAACACGCAGGGATCGCAGCCGCTCTGGCAGCACTCCTCGGGCGCCGGCTCGCGCGGAGGCTGCGGGGGCGGATCATCCTCGGTGGGGGTGCGAGGAATCACCGCCTCGTCCTACGCAGAGCCGCGCGCGGCCCTGTCCGGCAAGCCGCACATCAATCGAATCCGCCGGCACGCTCGCAACCTGGGTCGCATCGGGGCTGTTACTTCTCGCCGCTCGCCCAGTATGCGGAGCGCCGCGCCCTCCGGCAACCCGGCAGCCGGAGGGCGCGCGCTCAGCTCGCCGGTTCAAGGCGCGGCGGAGAGCGCCTTCGCGCCGCGAATCAAGGTCTTCCTCGCTCGGCTGGCTCGGCTTGAAGGCCGGCTGCTCCCGCCGCTATACTCGGCTCCTCCCCAGCCGCGCTGTGCCATCCACCCGAACGAGAGGGCCGGAGGATCGGTATGCCCAGGTTTTCCCCCGAAGCGATCCGCACCATCGCGCTGGTCGGCCACGGCGGCGCCGGCAAGACCACGCTCACCGAGGCGCTGCTCGCCAGGGCCGGGATGATCAACGCGATGGGCAGCGTGGAAAAGGGCACCACGGTCGCCGATTTCGACCCCCTCGAAAAGCAGTACCAGC
Organism: Burkholderiales bacterium; assembly: GCA_035574195.1. Taxonomy (GTDB): domain Bacteria; phylum Pseudomonadota; class Gammaproteobacteria; order Burkholderiales; family SG8-41; genus SG8-41. The sequence goes on from DATLZE010000188.1 coordinate 19,732, forward strand.
ACTCGCTCAACGCCTCCATCGTGCACCTGCACCACCGCGACACGCGGGTGCACCTGATCGACACCCCGGGGCTGCCGGATTTCATCGGCCGGGCGATCGGCGCGCTGCCCGCAGTGGAAACGGCGGCGGTGGTGGTCAACGCCCAGAACGGCATCGAGATGATCACCACGCGCATGATGCAGTGGGCGGCGAAGCGCAACCTCTGCCGCATGATCATCGTCAACAAGATGGACGCCGAGAACGTGGATCTCCCGGGGCTGCTCGCGAAGCTCCAGGCCGCCTTCGGCAAGGAATGCCTGCCGATCAATCTGCCCGCCGACGGGGGCCGCCGCGTGGTGGACTGCTTCTTCGAGCCTTCGGGCACGGCCGACTTCTCCTCGGTGGAGCAAGCGCACGGCGCGCTGGTGGACCAGGTAGTCGAGGTGGACGAGGAGCTGATGGCGAAGTACCTCGAGCAGGGAAAGATCGCGCCCGAGGAGCTGCACGCGCCCTTCGAGAAAGCGCTGCGCGAGGGGCACCTGATCCCGGTGTGCTTCGTCTCCGCGCGCAACGGGGCGGGGGTGGCCGAGCTGCTCGACGTGTTCGTGAGGCTCATGCCCAATCCCACCGAGGGCAATCCCCCGCCGTTCCTGAAGGGCGAGGGCGCGAAGGCGCAGCCGGTGCGCGCCGAGCCCGACCCGAAGAAGCACGTGCTCGCGCACGTGTTCAAGGTCATGATCGATCCCTTCGTCGGCAAGGTCGGCGTGTTCCGCGTGCACCAGGGCACCGTCACCAAGGACAGCCAGCTCTTCGTCGGAGAAAGCAAGAAAGCGTTCAAGGTCGGCCACGCCTATCTCCTGCAGGGCAAGGACTTCATCGAGACCGAGGCGCTGGTGCCCGGCGACATCGGAGCGGTCACCAAGGTAGACGAGATCCATTTCGATGCGGTGCTGCACGATTCGCACGACGAGGATCACATCCACCTCGCGCCGCTCGAATTCCCGACGCCGATGTACAGCCTCGCGGTCGAGCCCAAGCGCCGCGGCGACGAGCAGAAGATCTCGGAAACGCTCACCAAGCTCGCCGCCGAGGACCCGACCTTCAAGGTCGAGCACCACGCCGCCGTCAACGAAACGGTGGTGAGCGGGCTGGGGGATCTCCACATGCGCTACATCCTCGACCGCATGGCGAGCCAGTACCACGTCGAGGTCGTCACCAAGCCGCCGCGCATCCCCTACCGCGAGACGATCACCGCCAAGGCCGAGGGCCACCACCGCCACAAGAAGCAGACCGGTGGCGCGGGGCAGTTCGGCGAGGTGTTCCTGCGGGTGGAGCCGCTCAAGCGCGGCGCGGGATTCGAATTCGTGGACCAGGTCAAGGGCGGCGTCATCCCCAGCCAGTTCATGCCGGCCGTCGAGAAGGGCGTGCGGCAGGTGCTGGAGGCGGGCCCGCTCGCCGGCTTTCCGGTGCACGACGTGCGCGTGATCGTCTACGACGGCAAGTCCCACCCGGTGGACTCGAAGGAGGTCGCCTTCATCGCCGCCGGCAAGCGCGCCTTCATGGACGCGCTCTCCAAGGCGCGCCAGATCGTGCTCGAGCCCATCGTCAATATCGAGATCACCGCGCCCGAGAGCGCCATGGGCGACATCACCGGCGACCTCGCCTCCAAGCGCGGCCAGGTGACCGGCACCGACTCGCTCGCGCCCGGCACGGTGGTGATCCGCGGCCAGGTGCCGCTCTCGGAGCTCAACAACTACCAGGCGCGGCTGAAATCCGTCACCGCCGGGCAGGGCTCCTACACCATCGAGTTCTCGCACTACGAGCCGGTGCCGCCCAACGTGCAGAAGGACCTCGTCGCGGCCCACGCCAGGGTCGCCGCTCACGCCGAAGAGCAGTGAACGGCGGGCATCGAAGAGCCAGCGCGGTTCCGTGGCCCGCCTTCGCCCGTCGCCTCCCAATCCGCCGCAGGCCGCCCGCCGCTCATGGACGAGATCGTCTTTCGCGCCCTGGCCCAATGGCCCGATGCGCCGGGCGGCGCGGACCCGCTAGCGGAACGCCCGCCTGCGGGAAGCGCCGCGTGAGCGCCGGCGGCGCGGGCGGCCCCAGGTATGGATGAGATCGTCCTACGCGCCCTGGCCAAATGGCCCGATGTGCCGGCGGTCTACGGCTGGCTCTCGCTCGACCGGCGCGGCAACTGGCGCATCAAGGGCGAGCGCATCACCAATCCGATGATCGCCGCCTTCATCGGCCGCAACTACGGGCGCGACGCGCGCGGCTGCTGGTTCTTCCAGAACGGGCCGCAGCGCGTGTACGTCGCGCTCGACTACACGCCGTTCGTGCTGCGGGTAAAGGGCGGGGACGACGACGCCCTCGCGCTCGAGACCCACACCGCGGTGGGCGTTGCGGCGCTCAAGGGCGCCTGGCTCGACGAGGCCGGCGCGCTGCTCCTCGAAACCGAGCCTGGCGTGGCGCTGGTTCACGACCGCGACCTCGCGCGGCTGCTGCCCCAATTCATCGACGCCAATGGCAACCCGCTCGCCGAGCCCGTGCTCGACGAGCTGATGGAGCTGCTCCAGCGCGGCCGCCCCGCGCCGCTCTGGCTCAAGTACCGCGAGTCGTGCGTGCGGGTGGAGCCGATCGCCGCGAGCGAAGTGCCCGCGCGCTTCGGGTTCGTCGCGCAGCCCGCGCCGCCCGCGGGCGAGGAAAGGTGCGAACGGCGGAATTGAACCTCTAGGGCGCCGAGAATCCCGATCGCCGATTTTCTCGGTATCCTGGCGGTCAAATGGATGGCACAGCCCCCGCCGTCGCGGTTTTCCACAGGATGAAAACATGATCGACCTCAGAAGCGACACCGTCACCCGCCCCACCGAGGCGATGCTCGATTCGATGCGCGAGGCCACCTTCGGCGACGATTCGCGCGACGGCGACGAGACGGTGAAGCGGCTCGAGCAGCTCGCGGCGGAGCGCACCGGCAAGGAAGCGGGCGCCTTCATGCCGAGCGGCACCATGGCCAACCTCGTGGCGCTGCTCGCCCACGGCAGCCGGGGGGGCGAGGTGCTGCTCGAGGAGAGCTCGCACACGCTCTACGCCGAGCTCGGCGGAATCGCAGCCGTGGCAGGGCTCTTCTACCGCGGCATCCCGGGCCGGCGCGGCGCGATGAACATCGAGGCGCTGCGCGAGGCGATCCGGCCGACCACGCGCAGCAACATGGGAACGGCGCTCGTGTGGATGGAGAATACCCACAACCGGGCGGGGGGAGCCGTGCTGCCGCTCGCGCACATGCGCGAGGTCCATGCGCTCGCGCGCGAGCGCGGGGTGCCCGTGCACCTGGACGGCGCGCGCATCTTCAACGCGGCGATCGCGCTAGGCGTTGCGGCGCGCGCGATCGCCGAGCACGCCGATTCGGTTTGTTTCTGCGTCTCCAAGGGGCTTTCGGCGCCGGTCGGCTCGATCCTGTGCGGCAGCCGCGAATTCATCGAGCGGGCGCGCGCCTACCGGCGCATGGTGGGCGGCAACCTCCGGCAGGCGGGCCCGCTCGCCGCCGCCGGCATCGTCGCGCTGGAGACCATGGTCGAGCGGCTCGCCGAGGACCACCAGACCGCGAAGCGCCTCGCCGAAGGGCTGCACCTCGTGGACGAGAGCCTGTGCGATCCGCGCGAGGTCGAAACCAACATCGTGCGGGCAAGCGTGAAAAAAAGCGGCCGGCCCGCGGCGCAGTGGTCGGCCGATCTCAAGGCGCTGGGCGTGCTGGTTTCCCCCGCGGACACCTGGACGCTGCGCTTCGTCACCCACCGCCACATCGCCGCTCCCGACGTGGACGCCGCCGTCGCAGCGTTCGCCGAGCTGTGGCGGAAAAAATAACCGCCGAGACCCAGGAAAAGCCTTCACCGAGCCGCCGAGGCGCGAAGAAAAAAAGAAGAACGCCTCAGCGCGAGCGCGCGGCAACCGAGCAGCCGGAGTCGAGCTCCCACGCGGCCGGCGGCCGGAGGCTGCCGGCCGAATCGAGCGGGCTTTTCACGCTCCGCCCTTGTTCAGCACGTGCGTGTAGATCATCGTAGTCGACACGTCCGAGTGCCCCAGAAGCTCCTGCACCGTGCGGGTGCCATACCCATTTTCCAGCAAGTGGGTGGCAAACGAATGCCGCAGCGTGTGGCAGCTCACGTGCTTGGCGATGCCTGCAGCGCGCACCGCCTCCTTCACGGCGCGGATCAGGTAGTTTTCGTACACGTGGTGGCGGCGGATCACGCCGGTGCGCGGATCCATCGAGCGACTGTGCGAGGGAAAGACGAACTTCCACCCCCATTCGTACGGCGCGCGCGGATACTTGTGCGCGATCGCGTCGGGCACCTCGACGTCGCCGCACCCGTCCGCGACATCCCTATCGTGCAGGGATTTCACCCGCGCAAGGTGGGCCTGCAACGGCTCCACCACCGCGGCGGGTAGCATCGTGATGCGATCCTTGCCGCCTTTGCCGTCGCGCACGATGATCTGCCGGTAGCCGAAATCCACGTCCTTCACCCGCAGTTTCAGGCATTCGCGCAGCCGCAGCCCGGCGCCGTAGAGCAGGCTCGCCATCAGCTACTTCGTGCCGTGCATCTGCGCGAGCACGCGCCGCGCTTCCTCCTCGGTGAGCACCGTCGGCCGCCTTACCGGGCGCTTGGCCCGTTCGAGACCTTCCAGCCAGGGCAGCGGCTGGGCGAGCACCTCCTGTAGAGGAAAAGCAGCGCCGGAAGCGCCTGGTTCTGTGTCGCCGCCGCGACCTGCCGCTCCCAGGCGAGGTGATTGAGAAATGCGGTGACCTCCGCCGCCCCCAGCTCGCGGGGGTGCCGTCTGCCGGAAAACAGGATGAAGCGCTTCATCCGGTGCAGGTAGGTCTCCTCGGTGCGGCAGCTGTAATGGCGCCGCCGGATCGCGTCGCGCGCGAGGTCGAAGAGCCGCGGACGCGCGGGCACCGCGGCGCGCTGCTCAGAAACCTGTTCGGACATATTCCCCCTCCCGGGAGTCGAATTGATCCCAGGCTTGGTCGGGAGTAACGTATTGGCGGGCAGCAGGATATGACAGCGGGTTGGAAGAAGAGAGGTTGGAGGACGAAGAGTGTCAACTAAATTTTCGACCAATCTTTCAACCATTTCGTCAACCAATTCGCGTTATACGCCAACCCTTCGTTTGTAGAGTAGCGCTATGTCTGACGAGAAGAAGTGCCCCTTCTGCGCCGAGACGATCCGTGCTGAGGCGATCAAGTGTCGTTTCTGCGGATCAGACGTCTCGGGCTCTTCTCCACCTGCAAGCACACCATCTGCTTCGCCCGCACAGATCACGTGCGATTCTTGCAAGGTTGCATTGGTCGCAGTTCAGAAGCGGCGAAGCACCAGCGCGGGCGGTCTCATTGGCACGATACTACTTCTTGCCGGGCTCGTCGTTGCTCTCTCGAACGTGATTATTGGCGTGCTCATTGCGCTTGCCGGCATTCTGTTCGGAACGGTTGGCGCAGGGCACAAGACGGTCCTGGTCTGTCCGCAGTGCAAGAAGACGGGCGCTTCCCTTTGAGCGAGTTGGCGTATAACAAGCAGTTGCAGCGGACGGTGCAAACGGCATCGCGGCGCGGCGCCGCTGAACTGCGGCGTTAGAGCGCAGGAACCGTGGACATTCCGGGCCGCGTGCTGCTCGATACGAATATCGTGAACTTCATCCTTGATTGGGGTGACGTCATCCACGATGGTGGAGAGATCCCGGCCTGCGTTTCCGAACGAGATGCTGAGGACATTCTCGCGCTTCGCGACATCTGGCTCACTGGGCAGCGTGCGTTATGGCAGCTCGCTGTATCTCCTCGTACATACGAAGAGGTTGCAGCGACTATTGACCCCGTGCGACGCGCTGCCCTAAAGGGTTGGTTCGGGGAGCTGTGGCTGTACTGGCGAGAGTTCTTTAACCAATACGAACTTTCGGACTTCGACGCCGATTCGCTTGCGCGCCGCCTTGTTCCTTCGGAAATACTGGCTGTGCTGCCCGATCGTTCTGACAGAGAACTTCTGGCTCACGCGATTGCCTATGAATGCGACGCAATGTGTACGCGTGATCGAAAGACAATCCTCCGTCACCGCGACAAGCTTAGGCTGGTACCGGTTCGCATTCTTACGCCTACGGAGTGGTGGGCTGCAATTTCCAAGTATGCAAGCTTGTGAGTTTAAGAACTTGCGCTCTAACCGCCAGGTCGAGCTGACCGCCGCAAGCGGGCCTCGCTCGCTTGCGGTTCCCTCGTCGCTTTGCTCCTCGGCGTCGGCTCACCTGGAACTATAAGGACTTTCCCGTATTAGCAAATAGGTTGATGACGTAGACAGGATCGACTGCGGAACTATAACCGGCCTGTTTGCGAGCATCTGTTGGCTCTGGCCCTGATGAAAGCCGCGCGCCCGGTTCCCATACGTTAGTCGGCAGAAGGGTCGTGCCGCCGAGATGATCGGAGTGTCCGGACGCCGGTCTGACCTGTGTGTCATCAACGGTTGCAGTCTTGCGGTGGAAGTATTGGTTCAAGCAGTCGTTCGCAATTCCTGCCCCTTGCTCAACAGCGCCCAGGCGATGCGGGCGTTCTTCGCGGCAATTGCCACCAGGGTCTTGTGGTAGCCACGACGGGCCTGGACCGAGAGCACCCAGCGTGACATGCGGTCGTGGTGGCGCAGCGCGGTGTGCAGCACGGAGCGCGCCCCTTGCACGAGTAGGCAGCGCAGGTAGGCGTCGCCCCGGCGCGTGACGTGCCCGAGGCGACTCTTGCCCCCGGAGGAGTGCTGGCGCGGGGTCAACCCCGGCCAGGCGGCGAACTGCCGGCCGCTCTTGAAGTCGCGGGCATTGCCGACGGTAGCGACGATCGCCACCGCCGTGAGCGGGCCGATGCCGCGGATCGCCATCAGCCGCTGCGCCGGTTCGCTCGCGCGGGCCTGGGTCTGCAATTCGCGGTCATAGGCACCGATACGCTCATCGAGCAGGCGCAGCTGCTCGTAAGCAAAGGGGTCAGAGCTTTACTTTATACTCTGCTCTGCGGGTTGTTTGCGGGAGGACGGCTCGCTTTCGGCTGTCTTCGAGGTCCGTGTCGGATTCGACTTGTCGCGAGTCAGCCCGGAACGCCCGAGCGGCTACTATATAAAGTAAAGCTCTGACCCCCCGCCCTTCTGACTTCTGCTGACCCCTCGCCCTTCTGACCCCTCGCCCTTGCCTCTTGCCATTGCATTAGTGGCCAAGATCGTTCTCGCGTTATACTCCACGCATCGGATTGGAGCCGGTCCCATGAACATGCCAGGAATCGAGTTTCTAATCGATCGCAAGGGTCGAAAAAAGGCAGTGCTGATCGATCTGAAAAAACATAAAGACCTTTGGGAGGACCTTTACGACGCGTACCTCGCTCATCGCCGCCGACACGAACCTCGTGAATCATTGGCTACGGTGAAGCGGCTACTTGAGGTCAAGGGCAAGCGCCGGGCGCGTGGCTGAATACACCATAGTCTTTGCGCGCTCGGCGCGTAAAGAACTTCAAGCGCTCGATCATAATGCTGCCGCCCGGATACTCACGCGCATTGAGGCTCTCGCAATGGAGCCACGACCGGGCGGTGTGAAAAAGCTTGAAGGTGCGCCTGATCTTTGGCGTATTCGGGTAGGCGACTGGCGAGTCGTCTATCGAATATCTCACAGGGAGCGCTTGGTCGACGTTATTGCGGTTCGACACCGTCGTGACGCATACCGATAATACATTGGCCTCTAACCGCCGCATCGAGACCGACCGTCTCGCGGCGGCTCATGCGGAACGTTATACGGTGTCGAAAAGGGAGGCGGCCGATGAATGACAGAGTGGTTCCGGCTGGACGAATAGCCACTTTCGTTTCGTGCTTCTTGGTGATGCTGTCGATGGCGTCGTACGCACGCATGGGCACCCAGATTAGCCCCGCGGCGATCGGTTGGATGCCGGTCGCTGCGCCAGCGGAATTGAATGCCCCTGGCGCGCAATGGATCAAGGTTGAGGCACGGGCTGGCCATAAGATGCTTGCGGCCGTTTTCCGGCCCCAAGGCGCCGGGCCGTTCCCTGTCGTGGTGGTGCTCCACGGCGCGAGCGGCCTGCAGCCTGACCATCTGGCGCTTGCCGAGGAAGTGGCGCGAGCGGGATTTGTTGTCGTCGCGGGGTGCTGGCAATTGATCGCGAGCCCGCCCGCGGCCGCTCCGAACCCAGTTTGCTCAGAGGCGCCGCCGCAAGCCGCGTGGCAGGCCGACCCGGCGGCCAATTCCGGCAAGGAACTCATCGCCGCTGCACGGACGCTGCCCGGCGTGCGGTCCGACCGCGTGGGCTTGTACGGGCTCTCGCGTGGCGGGAACGCCGCCTTGTGGGCGGCCTCGACAGGCGCCAGCGTGCAGGCAGTGGTGGTGGATGCCCCCGCGCACTTACCGCTCCGAGTGGACCCTCCACCACCGAGCACGCAGAGTGCAGTTGCTGGGCTGGCTGCGCCAACGTTGCTGCTGCACGGCACCGCTGACCGTGTCGTCCCGGTGGACCAGTCGCGCGAGTACGAACGCGCCGCGCGCGCGCTCGGCAAGCCGATCAGGGCGGTGTATATCGACGGGATGGGTCACATGGTGACTTTTACGCCACCTGCCCGTGAAGCCGAAGCCCTGGCGGAAGTACGACGCAAAACGCAGCCAGAGGCCCGTCGACAGGCGATCGAGTTTCTGCGCGAGCACCTGAAATAGCATTGAATACGCTCGCAGCATGCGACATCCCCAAAAGGCCGAACATTCCGTTCAACACCGACGCGCCGCGAGCGGCGCGCGGGTTAACGGCGCGTTAGACAGCACGAAGACGGAGCGTGTTCGGCGTACATCGTGACTTGCGAAGACGAATCCTCGTAACCACGGTCTCCTCGGCCGCCTTGGTCATTACAGGCCTTGCCGCACTCGTCGCGGCATGGTGGTCTCGCTCCGAG
>DATLZE010000189.1:0-21779 GCA_035574195.1 Burkholderiales bacterium
TGATCGAGCTCGGCCGCATTCCGGCCTCGGCCGCGGCCAAGCGGCGCCTCGACCGGCGGCTCGTGCGGGAGGCATTGCTCGCCGGCGGCGACGACTACGAGCTCGTCTTCACCGCGGCGCGCTCGCGCCGCGCCCGCATCGAGCGCATCGGGCGGCGCCTCGGGCTGCGGCTCACGCGCATCGGCGCGATCGTGCCGCCCCGGCGAGGGCGCCCTCCGGTGACCGTCTTCGGCACCGGCGGCAAGCCGCTCGCGATCCGTCGCACCGGATACGACCACTTTGGCTGATCTCCTCCTGCGCCCCTCTTGGCGCTTCGTCTTCGGGCACCCCGCGCACTTGGTGGCTTTCGGCGGCGGGACGGGGCTGGCGCCGGGTGCGCCCGGAACGTTCGGCACGTTGCTCGCCTTCCCGCTCTACTGGCTGATGAGCCCGCTCGGCGCGGCCGAGTTCCTGTGGGCCGTCGCCGCGCTCTTCGCCCTCGGGATCTGGGCCTGCGGCGTGACGGGGCGCGCCCTCGGCGCCCATGATCACTCCGGCATGGTATGGGACGAGACGGTGGCGTTCTTGTTGGTGCTGTTCTTTGCGCCCGCGACGCTTGCCTGGCAGGCGGCGGCATTCGCGCTCTTCCGCCTCTTCGACATCGTGAAGCCCCCGCCGATCCGCTACTACGAGCGCGTCTTCAGGAGCGGCTTCGGCGTGATGCTCGACGATCTGGTGGCGGCTTTTTACACGCTGCTGGTGCTGGCGATCGCCGCACGGCTGTTGAGCTGAAGGCGAGGGGGAGCGTGAGGGGGGCGAAAGCCGGCCGGGACCGCGCGAGAGCGGAGGAAGGAAAACTCGTCGCCGATCCTCCGATTTCGCCGCTCTCCGGTTTTTTTCGGCCTCCCGAGATCCCGGTCTCGCGACTTCAGATCCGTTAGAATCGAACGATGCCCGATCCCGCACTTTATCGCCTGGCAGAAGAAGTGGGCGCGGCGCTCAGGGAACGCGAGCTCATGCTCGCTACCGCCGAATCGTGCACCGGCGGCTGGATCGCCGAGGCGATCACCATGGTGCCCGGCAGCTCCGACTGGTTCGAGCGCGGTTTCGTGACCTATACCTACGTCTCCAAGCGCGAGATGCTGGGGGTCAGAGAGGCGACGCTCGGGAAGTACGGGGCGGTGTCCGAGCAGGTCGCGCGCGAGATGGCCGAAGGCGCGCTCGCGCGCTCTCACGCGCAGGTGGCGGTCGCCGTGAGCGGAATTGCCGGTCCTGCCGGCGGCACGCCGGAAAAACCCGTGGGTACCGTGTGCTTCGCGTGGGGGATGAAGGGACGCGCCCCGCGCTCGGAGACCAGACGCTTTTCGGGAGACCGCGAAGCCGTGCGCAAGCAATCCGTCGAGCATGCCTTACGAGGAGTGCTGGCGCTTCTGGCGCGGTGACGAAGTGACGCGGCGAGGATCTGGGCGAAGGGATAGCGATGGCGTTTGGATTCTAGGAGCGTGACCGTGCCCCCATCGGCCGACATCACCGGGCGGCTCGCGCGCTACATGGCGCAGGCGCGCGATCGGGCGCTGCCGCCGCATGTGGCGCGAGAAGCGAAGCATCGCATTCTCGACACGCTCGCCGCGATGGTTTCGGGCTCGCGTCTGAAGCCCGGCGCGATGGCAATCCGCTTCGCGCGCGCGCAGGGCGGGAACGCGGAAGCGTGCGTGGTCGCCACCGGCATCGTGACGACGGCGATCACCGCGGCGCTCGCGAACGGCATGTTCGCGCACGCCGACGAGACCGACGACTTCGAGCCGGAGACCAAGGCCCACCCCGGCTCGGCGGTCGTGCCCGCGGCGCTCGCGATGGGCGAGCGCGAGGGGCGCTCGGGCGCGGAGCTGATCGCCGCGGTGGCGCTCGGCTACGACCTCTGCTGCCGCTTTCTGCTCGCCCTCGGGCCGGACCTCGTGCGCGCGAGCCACCGCAGCGCCGAGGGCACGAGCTCGACGATGGGCGCGGCGGCCGCCGCAGCCTCGCTCGCGCGGCTCGACGAAGACGGCATGCGCACCGCGCTCTCCTACGCCGCGCAGCAGGTCTCCGGCATCTGGAGCTGGGTGCGCGACGCCGAGCACGTCGAGAAGGCTTTCGATTTCTCCGGCATGGGCGCACGCAACGGCGTCACCGCGGCGATCATGGCGCAGATGGGCTTCACCGGAGTGCGGGACGTGTTCGACGGCGAGCACAACGTGCTCGAGGCGCTCTCGACCGCGCCCCGGCCCGAGGAGATGGTGGCGGGGCTCGGCGAGCGCTACTTCGTCGCCGAGACCGCGATCAAGCCTTATTCGGTGGGCTATCCGATCCAGGCCGCGCTCGACGCGTTTCTCGGGCTGCGGCGCGAGCACGGGCTCGATGCGCGCAACGTCGAGCGCATCGTCGTGCGGCTGCCGGAGGACGGGGCGCGTGTGGTCAACGACCGCGCGATGCCCGACGTCAATTGCCAGCACATCATCGCGCTTGCGCTCGTCGCGGGCGCTGTCTCCTTCGAGGACAGCCATTCCTACGAGCGGATGAAGGACCCCGAGGTGCTCGCGGCCAAGGCGCGGGTTACGCTGGTCGCCGACCGCGCGCTCGTGGACCCCGCGGCGCCCCGCAGCGCTCTCGTGGAGGTGACGCTCAGGGACGGGCGCACCGTCAGCCATTTCACGCGCCACGCCCCGGGCACCAAGGAAAACCCCCTCGCCACCGAGCAGGTGAACGAGAAGGCACGCTCGCTGATGGGGCCGGTGCTGGGCGCGGAGGTCGCGGAGCGGTTGATTCGCGCAGTGAACGCGCTCGAGCAGCTTCGCGACGTGCGCGAGCTGCGGCCGTTGCTCGCGGGGGGCTGAGCCAGGGCGGCCGGATGCGCGCTCGGCGCCCGCTTGACGGGGTGCAGCCGGGGCGCGAAGCTTGCGCGGCGAGCCGCCCGCCGCGTCTCGTGAAAGGAGCAGCCGTGAACGCCCGTTCCTGGACCGCAGTTTGCGCAGCCGCGTTGATCGCAACCGCGGCCGGCGCGCAGCCCTATCCTTCCAAGCCGATCGAGTTCGTGGTGCACGTCAACCCGGGCGGCGGCACCGACGTCTTCGCGCGGCTCGTGACCGAGATCATGAGCCGCGAGAAGCTCGTCGCGCAGCCGCTCGTCGTGCTCAACCGCCCCGGCGGCGCCGGCACCGTCGCCTTCAACCACGTCAAGGGCAGGCGCGGCGATCCGCACACGGTGCTCGCCGTCGCCACGGGATCGTTCCTCGCAGCGCTCGCCCGCCCCGAGCTCGATCTGGGGCTCGAGCACTTCACGCCGCTCGCTTTTTTTGCGCGCGATCCGCAGGGTGTGATGGTGCTCGCGACCTCCCCGTGGCGCACCTTCAAACAGCTCGTGGATCACGCCAGGCGCGAGCCCGAGGCGCTCGTGTGCGCGGTCACTTCCGCGACCGGCACCGGGCGCCAGACGCTGTGGCGCATCGAACGGGCAACCGGCGCCAAATTCAAGTTCGTGACCTTCAAGGCCGGCTCCGAGGCCGTGCTCTCGGTGCTGGGCGGGCACGTGCCCTTCACTACCGAGAACGTGAGCGAGGCGTGGGCGCACGTCGAGGCGAAGAAGATGCGCGTGCTCGCGGTCACCACCGAGCGGCGCATGCCGGCGCTGCCGCAGGTGCCCACGCTCACGGAGCTCGGCTATCCGGTGCAGATCGGAACCGGGCGCGGCTTCGTCATGCCCGCGGGCGTGCCGCGCGAGGCGGCCGCCGCGATGGAGGCGCTGCTCGAAAAGGTGCACAAGAGCGCGCTCTGGAGGGAGCACTCCCAGAAAAACCTCTATGAGGACCGCTGGATGGGCGCGCAGGAATTCGCGCGCTATCTCGCCGAGCAGCGCGACTTGCAGGGCGATTTTCTGGAGGCGATCGGCGCGCGCAAGAAAGAGGCCGTGGCCAAGTGACGCGGCGGTGCAGTGGCCGAGCGAAGCGGTGAAGAAATGCGGCGCACGTTGATGCTGACCGGAGACGTGAACCTCGTGAACGTCGCCGACCCCGAAGTGCCTTTTGCCCGGATCGCTGCGCTTCTGCGCGGCGCGGATGCGCTCTTCGGCAATCTCGAGTGCTGCCTCTACGCGCCGCCGCGCGAGCACCCGCCCGAGCGAGAAGGCTTCTACGCGGATCCCGCCGCGGGCCGGGCGCTCGCGCTCGCGGGCTACTGCGCGGTGGGCACCGCGAACAACGTCAACTACGGCGACGAGGCGATCCTCGCCTCGCTCGCCGAGCTCGACCGGCTCGGCATCGCGCACACCGGGAGCGGCGCCGATCGCGCCGCGGCGCGCCGCCCCGCGATCGTCGAGCGCAAGGGGCTGCGCTTCGGATTCCTGCAGCGCACCTCGGTCTATTGGCCGGTCAATCACGAGGCGGGCGAGCGCTCGGCCGGTGTGGCGGTGCTGCGCGGCCATACCGCGTGGCAGCTGCCCGCGCCCAAGTCGCGGCCGGACCTGCCTCCCATGAACCGGCCGGGGCTGCCGCCGCTCGTCGTCACCTGGGCCGACCGCGAGCATCTCGCGCAGTACGTGGAGGAAGTGGCGGCGCTGCGGCGCGAGTCGGACATCGTGGTGTGCTCGCATCACTGGGGGCTCGGCGCCGAGGTGCTCCAGTACATGAGCGAGATCGCGCACGCGGCGGTGGAGGCGGGCGCCGACGTGGTGATGGGCCATGGGCCGCATCGGCCGCTCGCGATCGAGTTCTACCGCGGTAGGCCCGTGTTCTACGGGCTCGGCAACTGCTCGTTTCACACCGGGCACGAGCGGCGCAGGCACGGGGACTGGGTGGGGCTCGTCGCGAGCATCGCGCTCGCGGAGCGCGCGATCGAGCGCGTCGCGCTGCGGCTCGTGCGGCACAACGAGCGCAACGAAACCGTTCTCCGCGACCCCGCGCAGGAGCGCGCGACGATCGCCGAGCTCGAGCGCCTCTCCGCGCCCTACGGCACCGTGTTCGAGGTGGAGGGGGAGGAGGTGGTGGTGCGCGCCGCGGCGCGGTGACGGGGCGGCGGAGCGATGCGGCGGCGAGACGACGGGCAGCATGGCGAAACGGAGGCCCCTGCCTGAGCGCCTTTTTCATGGAGCGGTGGCTCGCAGCGCCGGGGTGTTTGACAGCGGGCCCGCCCCCACTACCCCGCCCGCTTTGCAGACGCCATTTCCGATCGGAGAAGTAGAGAATTGCCCCCTCGCCTTGCAGGAGAGGAGCGAAGCGAGGGGGATCGGGAGTCGGCGGCGAATGCCCGCCGGCGCATCGCTCCGCCGCCCGTGATCAATCGCGCGCGAGCAGATCGATCAGGCTGGACGTGTCCCAGCGCCCGCCGCCGCGCGCCTGCACCTGCGCGTAGAACTGATCGATGAGGGCGGTGACGGGCAACCGGGCACCGTTCTTCTTCGCTTCCGCGAGGCAGATGCCGAGATCCTTCCTCATCCAGTCCACGGCAAAGCCGAAGCCCTCGAATTTCCCCTCGCACATGGTCTGCCAGCGGTTTTCCATCTGCCAGGACTGCGCGGCGCCCTTCGAGATGACCGAAATCACCTTCTTCATATCGAGACCGGCCCGCATCCCGAAACCGAGCCCCTCGGCGAGCCCCTGGATCACGCCCGCGACGCAGATTTGGTTGACCATCTTGCAGAGCTGCCCGCATCCCGCCGGCCCGATCAGGACGCAGCTCCGCGCGTAGAGCTCGAGCACGGGCCTGACGCGTTCGAAAGCGGCCGGCTCGCCGCCGACCATGATGCCGAGCTCGCCGCGCTCTGCGCCGGCCTGACCGCCCGACACCGGCGCGTCGAGAAAAGAGGCGCCTCGCTCCTTCGTGCGCGCGGCGAGCTCGCGGGCGAGGGTGGCCGATGTGGTGGTGTGGTCCACCAGGACCGCGCCCGCCTTCATTCCCGCGAGCGCGCCGTGCTCGCCGTAGAGCACCGAGCGCACGTCCTCGTCGTCGCCCACGCACGTGAACACGAAGTCCGCGCCCTGCGCCGCCTCGCGCGGGCTCGCCGCGCGGCTGCCCCCATGTTCTTTCACCCAGCGGTCGGCTTTCCCGGCGGTGCGGTTGTAAACCGTCACCGCATGCCCGCCCCGTTTCCTCAGATGCCCCGCCATCGGGTAACCCATCACCCCCAGCCCGATGAATGCGATTTGTGCCATGCGGCTGCCTCCCGTCTCCGAAAAAGCGATATGGTATCCGCGGTTGAGCGCGCCGCTGCGGTTGCGGTCAACTGAAGGCGCGGCGGCGCGTTCTAGGTGCCGTGCAGGCCCGGGGTTCGCCGCGCGCGGCGCGGGCAGACGACCGGCTGGTAGAATAGGCTGCGATAACTACAGGGGAAGTCCATGGACGATAACAAGGCCAAGGCGCTCGCCGCGGCGCTCTCGCAGATCGAGAAACAGTTCGGCAAGGGCTCGATCATGCGGCTCGGCGAGTCGGAGGTGGCGAGGGACATCCAGGTGGTCTCCACCGGCTCGCTCGGGCTCGATCTCGCGCTCGGCGTCGGGGGGCTGCCGCGCGGACGGGTGGTCGAGATCTACGGCCCGGAGGCCTCGGGCAAGACGACGCTCGCGCTCTCGGCGATCGCCCAGATCCAGAAGCTGGGCGGCACCGCAGCCTTCATAGACGCCGAGCACGCGCTCGACCCCGTCTATGCCGGCAAGCTCGGGGTGGACGTGGATCAGCTGCTGATCTCCCAGCCCGACAACGGCGAGCAGGCGCTCGAGATCGCCGACATGCTGGTGCGCTCGGGCTCGGTGGACGTGGTGGTGGTGGATTCGGTCGCTGCGCTCGTGCCCAAGGCCGAGATCGAGGGCGAGATGGGCGAGCCGCAGATGGGGCTGCAGGCGCGCTTGATGAGCCAGGCGCTGCGCAAGCTCACCGCCAACATCAAGCGTTCCAACACTCTGGTCATCTTCATCAACCAGATCCGCATGAAGATCGGGGTTCTGTTCGGCAACCCCGAGACCACCACCGGCGGCAACGCGCTCAAGTTCTACGCCTCGGTGCGCCTCGACATCCGCCGCATCGGCTCGATCAAGAAGGGCGAGGAGGTGATCGGCTCCGAGACGCGCGTCAAGGTGGTCAAGAACAAGGTGGCGCCGCCGTTTCGCGCCGCCGATTTCGACATCCTCTACGGCGAGGGCATCTCGCGCGAAGGCGAGATCCTGGAGCTCGGCGTGCTCTACAACGTTCTCGAAAAAGCCGGCGCCTGGTACACCTACAACAAGGAGCGCATCGGGCAGGGCAAGGACAACGCGCGCGATTACCTGAAGGAGCATCCCGAGCTCGCCCGCGAGATCGAGACGAAGATCCGCGCTGCGGCGGGCGTGGGCGGCGCGCCCGCGCCGGCGCGGGCGAAGGAGCCGGCCCGGATGGAATCCAAGGCTGAGGCGCGCAAGGCGGCGCATTGAGTGCCGGGCGGGGGCCGGAAGGCGGAAGAAAGCCGCGCGCGCGGCCCGCGGCGGCATGGGGATCTCCTTTCTTTTCCATCCTCAAACCGCCCCACAGAATGACGATTCCGCTCTACTGCCCCGCTCATGGGCGGAGCGAGGGTTTGTCAGGCGCGCTTCGCACCCGTGGCTGAGACCTTGAGGACGCGGGCGCTCAGGCTGCTCGCGCGGCGCGAGCACTCGCGGGCGGAGCTGGCGCGCAAGCTCGCCCCCCACTCCGAGGATCCCGCGCAGCTCGAGCGCGTGCTCGACGAGCTTCAGGCGCGCGGCTGGCTCTCCGAGCGGCGGCTCGCCGAGCAGATCGTGCACGCGCGCCGCGCGCGCTACGGCGCGCGCCGCATCGAGCGGGAGCTCGTCGAGAAAGGCGTGGCGCGGGAAGTGCTCGCCGAGGCGTTGCCCGAGCTCAGGCGCGGCGAGCTCGATGCCGCGCGCGGGGTATGGAAGAAGAAATTCGGCAGGCAGCCGCGCTCGGCGGCCGAGCGCGCACGCCAGGTGCGCTTTCTCCAGGGCCGGGGATTCGGGCTCGACGTGATCCTGAAGATCGTCAAGGGGGGCGACGCCGATTAGGGCGGGCGGATGTGCGGAGCGGGCGGTGGCGGGGCGAGGCGCAGCGGGGTGAGGACGTGACGAAGGGGCCTGTAGCGCCCGGGCATCGGGTGCCGTTACCGCGTCGCTGCGTCGCTGCGTCGCGCTCGAGCCGGCTCTCCGGGCGATGGCAGGCGGTTCTTTTCGCGATGCTCGCGGCGGCCGCGCTGGCGCTCGCGGGGTGCGAGGACCTGCCGTTCGGATACACCCCGATCGGGGAGATCAACGCCGCTCCGGCCCGGTTCGAGGGCAGCGAGGTCAAGCTCAAGGGACGGGTCGCGGGCATCGTGAAGCTGCCGGGGGTGAGGGCCTATACGCTGCAGGACGAGTCCGGCCGCATCACGGTGGTGGCCGCAGGCGAGCTTCCGCCGCAGAATTCCGAGGTGGCGCTCAGGGGCACGGTGAGGAGCGCGCTGATCGTGGGCGGCGCGGCGGTGGGTCTGCGGGTGGAGGAGAGGCGCCGGCTGCGCTGATCCCGCGCGCGTGGATTGCGGTGCAAGCGCTCCGGCGATCCGCGGCTAGGCCGGAGTCCGCGAATCTCTCTAAAATAGGAATTTTCCGCACGCATCCGGCATCTTGCCGCATGCGGACGCCGGCGGCGGACGGACGCGCCGCCACAGACCGAAGCGCACATGAAAAGCAGCGAGATCCGCAGCCGCTTCCTGGAATTCTTCCGGGATCGGGGGCATGCCGTCGTCGGCTCGAGCCCGCTCGTGCCGGCGAACGACCCGACGCTGCTCTTCACCAATTCCGGGATGGTGCAGTTTAAGGACGTGTTCCTGGGGCGCGAGAAGCGGCCCTACACGCGCGCGACCACCGCCCAGCGCTGCGTGCGCGCCGGCGGCAAGCACAACGACCTCGAGAACGTGGGCTACACCGCGCGCCACCATACGTTCTTCGAGATGCTCGGCAACTTCAGCTTCGGAGACTATTTCAAGCGCGAAGCGATCCAGTACGCGTGGGAGCTGTTGACCCAGGTCTATCGGCTCGACCCGGACCGGATGTGGACCACGGTCTATCACGAAGACGACGAGGCCTACGAGATCTGGACCCGGGTGATCGGGGTGCCGAAGGAGCGCTGCGTGCGCATCGGCGACAAGCCCGGGGCGCCCAGGTACCAGAGCGACAATTTCTGGCAGATGGCCGACACCGGACCGTGCGGGCCGTGCACCGAGATCTTCTGGGACCATGGACCGGAGATCCCCGGCGGCCCGCCCGGCTCGAAGGACGCCGATTCCGACCGCTTCGTCGAGATCTGGAACCTCGTCTTCATGCAGTTCGACCGCGACGAGCAGGGCGTATTGACGCCGCTGCCCAGGCCGTGCGTGGACACCGGCATGGGGCTGGAGCGCATCGCCGCAGTGCTGCAGGGCGTGCACGACAACTACCGCATCGATCTGTTCCAGGATCTCATCCGCGCCGCCGCGCGCGAGACCGGCGCGAGGGACCTGTCGAGCAACTCGCTGCGCGTGATTGCCGACCACATCCGCGCGACCGCCTTCCTGATCGTGGACGGCGTGATTCCCTCCAACGAGGGCCGCGGCTACGTGCTGCGGCGCATCATCCGCCGCGCGATTCGCCACGGCTACAAGCTCGGGCGGACCACGCCGTTCTTCCACGGCATGGTGGACGATCTCGCGCGCGTGATGGGCGAGGCCTACCCCGAGCTGGTGGGCGCGCGGGAGCGGGTGCGCCAGGTGCTGCTGCAGGAGGAGGAGCGCTTCGCGGAGACGCTGGAGAACGGCATGAGGGTGCTGGAGCAGGCGCTGCGGCGCGAGGACCGCATGCTCGACGGGGAGACCGTGTTCCAGCTCTACGACACTTTCGGCTTCCCGGTGGATCTCACCGCGGATATCGCGCGCGAGCGCGGCGTGCGCGTGGACTACGCCGGCTTCGAAGCCGCGATGCAGCGCCAGCGCGAGCGGGCGCGCGCGGCCTCCAAGTTCACGGCGGCAGCAGCGGTCGAGTACAGCGGCGCCGCGACCGAGTTCCACGGCTACGACACGCTCGCGCTCGAGGCGCGGGTCGTCGCGCTCTACAGCGGCGAGGGCGTCGCCGTGCAGGAGCTCGGGGGCGGGGACCCGGGAATCGTGGTGCTCGACCGCACGCCGTTCTACGCGGAAGGCGGCGGGCAGGTGGGCGATAGCGGGGAGATCGCGGGAGTCGCGGGCACGTTCGCGGTCGAGGACACGCAGAGAATCCAGGCCGCCGTGTTCGGCCACCGGGGCAGGGTGAGAACCGGGCGGCTGCGCGTGGGCGACCGGGTGATGGCCGCGGTGGACGCTGCGCGCCGCGCCCGCACCATGCGCAACCATTCCGCGACCCACCTCATGCACAAGGCGCTGCGCGAAGTGCTCGGGCCTCACGTGCAGCAGAAGGGCTCGCTGGTGGATGCCGAGCGCACGCGCTTCGATTTCTCCCACAACGAGCCGCTCACGCAGGAGCAGATCGCGCGGGTGGAGGCGATCGTCAACGCCGAGATCCTCGCCAACACCGCGACCAGCGCCCGCATCATGAAGTTCGACGAGGCGCTGAAGTCCGGCGCGCTCGCCTTCTTCGGCGACAAGTACGGCGAGGAGGTGCGGGTGATGGACATCGGCTCCTCGCGCGAGCTGTGCGGCGGCACCCATGTCGCGCGCACCGGCGATATCGGCTTCTTCAAGGTGATCTCCGAGGGCGGCATCGCCGCCGGCATCCGCCGCATCGAGGCCACCACCGGCGAGGGCGCGCTCGCCTGGGTGCAGGCGCAGGAGGAGGCGCTCGCCCGGGCCGCCGCGGTGCTGAGGGCGCCGCCGCGGGAACTGGCACAGAAGCTCGCCCAGGTGCTCGACCACGTGAAGAGCCTCGAGAAGGAGCTCGCGCGGCTCAAATCCACGCTCGCCGCAAGCCGGGGCGAGGAGCTCGCGAGCCAGGCAGTCGAGGTGAAGGGCGTCAAGGTGCTGGCGGCGGCCGTGGACGGGGCGGACGCGAAGGCGCTGCGCGAGACGGTGGACCAGCTCAAGAGCAGGCTCAAGAGCGCGGCGATCGTGCTCGCCACCGCCGACGGCGGCAAGGTGTCGTTGATCGCCGGCGTTACCTCCGATCTCACGGCGCGAATCAAGGCCGGCGACCTCGTCAATTTCGTCGCGCAGCAGGTGGGCGGCAAGGGCGGGGGGCGGCCGGATCTCGCCCAGGCCGGGGGCACCGATCCGCTCGCGCTGCCGCGGGCGCTCGGCTCGGTGCGCGGGTGGATCGAACAGAAGCTCTGACCCGCGCCCGATCCCGCATTGCACCATCCGGAACGGACCGCCAGCCCCGGGCATCCGAGCCCGGGCGCAGGCGGGTGCCGTCGCTTTCCTCCGCCCCGTCGTGGCGCCTCGCGCCGGGCTCTGCCCGGAAGTTTGCGCGCCTTCCGGTGCGGCGCCCCCCCTCCGGGAATGGTGTAGCGGTGTAAAGTGTTTGCCCTGCGTGCCCGGAGTCCGCCCGGGCGCCGTCCACGCCTTTCACCAAGGAGGGGGAGCATGAAACGCACGCTGTGGCTGGCGCTGTTTTCCTTCGTTCTGGGGTCGTGCGCGGCGATCGAGCCGCGCGAGCGGGAGCTCGTCGCGCGGGCGCTCGAGGCGCTGGGCGGCGCGGAAGCGCTCGCCCGAGTGAGGACGATCTCCGTGAAAGGAACGCTCAGGCAGTGGGAGCCGGAGCAGTCGTTTGCGCCGGGCGGCGAGCCGCGGTTCGCGAACGACTCGGAGTTCACGCTGACGGGCGATCTCGCGGCGCGCCGCCTCCGCGTGGACTGGGTCAAGAAGTACGCCTATCCGGCCCCGCGCACCTATACCTTCAGCGAGATCGTGACGCCCGATGCGGGTTACGTCATCGGCATCGACTCCACGCGGCCGCCCCAGCAGGCATTGAAGCTGAAACCTCCCGCGCATCCGATGTCGGGCCTGAGGCTCGCCGCGACGCTGCGGGAGCTGCACCGCGCCTCGCCCTCGCTGCTGCTCGAGATGCGCGAGAACCCGGAGCGCGTGCGCGCGCTGCCCGACGTCGTGATCGCCGGCCTCGCCCACCCGGCGGTCGGCTACCGCGCCGGGGCCCACGACTTCATCGTGATCTTCGACCCGAAGAGCGGGCTGCCGGCGCGCATCCGCACGCTCGACTACGACAACATCTGGGGCGATGTCGCCTACGACCTCGTATTGTCCGACTGGCGCACGATGGGCGGCATCCGCATCGCGGCGAGCCAGAGGTACGAGCTCGACGGCAGGCTCGTGCAAGAGGCGCGGATCGCGGAGGTCGTGGTGAACCCGGCGCTCGCCGCTGGCACTTTCGAGCCTCCGGCGGAAATCAAGGAAGGCGCGGCGCGGCCGGCGACCGGCAGCGTTCCGTACCAGTGGATGATCCGCCGCCAGTTCATCGGCGTTCTCATGGATTCCGACAATCCGAGCGTGGATACCCGCGCCGGGGGGAGCCTGCGCCTCCAGGAGCTCGCGCCGGGGGTGAGCCACGTCGTCGGCGGATCGCACAACAGCCTCCTCGTCGAGATGGCGGACCACCTGATCGCGTTCGATGCGCCGATTGACGACGCCCAGTCGAACTGGACGATCTCGGCGGCGAGGCAGAAGTATCCCGCCAAGCCGATCCGCTATCTCGTCCTCACCCACCACCACATGGACCATGCGGGCGGGCTGCGCGCCTACCTCGCGCAAGGTGCCACGCTCGTCGTCGGCAAGGGCGCGGCAGAGCACTTCCGCAAGGTGCTCGCGGCCCCGTTCACGCGCAACCCGCACCTCGCGCCGCGCGATCTCTCCCGCGCGCAGATCATCGAAGTGGCGGAGCGGCACGTCTTCAGCGACGGCAAGCGCGAGGTCTCGGCGCACGTGCTGGAGAATCCCCACGCATCGGCCTACCTCATGGGCTACGTGTCCGACGCGCGCATCGCATTCGTCACCGACGTCTACAGTCCCGGCACGCCGCTGCCGCCCAAGCTCAACCCGGCGCTGGCCGCGGTCCTGAACGGGGTGAAGAAGGCCGGCATCCAGCCGCTGATGTTCGCCGGCGGACACGGCTCGACGGCGCCGTTCGCGCTGCTCGCCGCGCTGGCGGGACACTGAGGCGGCGGGCGATGAAGCGATGCGGTGACGGCGAAGCGACGAGTGGCGCGGCGGCGAGGGAGGCGATCGCATGAAACGCATCTTCACGAGCGGGGTGTTCCTGCTGTTCGGGCTTGCGCTCTCCGGCGCCGCCCCGGGCGCCTCGCCGCGCGAGCTCGTCGCGCGCGCCGTGCAGGCGATGGGGGGCGAGGCCGCGCTCGAGCGCATCCGCACTCTCGCCATCCACGGCGAGGACGTGCAGTGGGAGATCGAGTCCTCGTACGAGCCCGGGGCGCGTGCGAAGCCCCGGCAGGGCGCCGAATCGAGGTTCTTCGTGCAGCGCGATCTGGTGAGCGGGGCGGCGCGCATAGACTGGGAGCGGCGCGTGGTGCGCACGCCCAAGCCCTTGCTCTTCAACTACAGCGAGATTCTCGCGGGCGGCATCGGCTACGTGAGCGGCGTGGATTCCGCCAGCCGCACCCACGCGAGCCGCATGAGCGATCCTCCGGGGCATCCGATGTCGGGAGCGCGTGCCGCAGCGACGCTGAGGGAGCTCGCGCGCCAGTCCCCGCGCCTGCTGCTCGAGATGCAGGCGAACCCGAAGTCGCTCAAGGCGCTCGCGCCGCAGAACGCGGGCGCAAGGCGCCTGCCCGCGGTGCAGTACGACGTGCGCGACTGGAGCTTCATCGTGCTGTTCGACCCCGAGACCGGGTTGCCGGCGCGCATCCGCACGCGCGACGCCGATCCGATCCAGGGCGACTCCAACTACGACTTGGCGCTCGATGACTGGCGGGAGGTGGGCGGCGCGCGCCTGGCGCACGCGCTCACCTACAAGCTCAACGAGCGCGACATGGTCGCGATCCGCTACCAGCAGGTGGCGCTCAATCCCGCGCTCGACCCCGCGCTCTTCGAAATCCCGATTTTCGCGCGCGCGCTCGCGGTGCGGGCCGCGATGGGCGCGGGCGTCCCCTACCAGTGGATCATCCGCCGCGGCTACTGGGGCAACCTCATGGATTCGGACGCGGTGGCGTGGGACGCCTCGGCCCGCCCCGAGCCCGAGCTCGTTGACATCGCCCCCGGCGTGAGCCTGTCGCAGGGCGTCTCGCACAACAGCATGGTGGTCGAGATGGACCGCTATCTCGTCGTGCTCGACGCGCCGATCGGGGAGGCGTTCTCGGAATGGATGATCCGCGCCTCCAAGAAGCGCTATCCCGGCAAGCCGATCCGCTACCTCATGCTCACGCACCACCACTGGGACCACGCCAACGGCGCGCGCACCTACGTCGCTGAAGGCGCGACCGTGATCGTCGGCCAGGGCAACAAGGAACACTTCGCGCGCGTGTTCAGCGCCCCGGCCACGATCGCCAACGACCGGCTGCAGCGCAACCCGCGCAAGGCGAACATCATCGAGGTCACCGGCAAGCACGTGCTCAAGGATCGCCGCCGCTCGGTGGAAATCTATCTGATCGAAAGCCAGCACTCGATCGGGACGCTGATCGCCTACGTCCCCGACGCGAGGCTCGGCTTCGTCACCGACATCTGGAGCACCAACGCCCCCCTCGGCGCCAAGCCCACCCCGGGGCAGATGGAGCTCGTCGCGGGCGTGAAAAAATGGGGAATCCGGCCCGAGCGCTTCGCCCACGGACACGGCTCGCCGGCGCCGTTCGCGCCGCTGCTCGAGCTCGCCGGCGGATAAAGAGGGTCGCGATCCCTTTTCAGAAGGGCAGGCGCGCGCCCGGCTTCACGGCGAGCAGCGCCGCCCGGAACTGTTCCTGGATGCGCGCGAGCGCCCGTTCGTCGTCGGCCTCGAAGCGCAGCACGATGACCGGGGTCGTGTTGGAGGGGCGGGCGAGGCCGAAGCCGTCTGCGTACTCCACGCGCAGCCCGTCGATCGCGATCACCTCCCGCGCGCCGGGGAAGCGCGCATCGGCCTTGAGCTTCTCGATCAGCACGTAGTTCTCCCCCTCGGCGAGCTCGAGGTGCAGCTCGGGGGTGCTGACCGCCTCGGGAAGCGCTTCGAGCACGGCGCTCGGGTCGTCGCTGCGCGAGAGGATCTCGAGCAGGCGCGCGCCCGCGTAGAGCGCATCGTCGAAGCCGTACCAGCGCTCCGCGAAGAAGAAGTGCCCGCTCATCTCGCCCGCGAGCGGCGCTCCGCTTTCCTGGAGCTTGCGCTTGATCAGGGAGTGCCCCGTTTTCCACAGCACGGGAACGCCACCGTGCCGCCGGATCCACGGCGCCAGGTGCCGCGTGCATTTCACGTCGTATATGATCGGCGTTCCCGTGTTCCGGGAAAGCACGTCGGCCGCGAACAGCATGAGCAGCCGATCGGGATAGACGATTTTCCCGCTCCGGGTCACCACGCCGAGCCGGTCGCCGTCGCCATCGAAGGCGAGGCCGATTTCTCCCTCGCCCGCGGCGAGCGCGGCCTGCAGGTCGGCGAGGTTCTTCGGCTGCGAGGGATCGGGATGGTGGTGGGGGAAGCTGCCGTCCACCTCGCAATAGAGCGCGGCGACCTCGCACCCCAGCCGCCGGTAGAGCGCGGGGGCGACCGCGCCCGCGATGCCGTTGCCGCAGTCCACGACGAGCCGCATCGGGCGCGCGAGCGCGATATCGGCGGTGATGCGCGCGAGGTACGCCTCGCGCACGTCGCGCTGCCGGCACTCGCCCCCGCCCTCGGTGAAATCCCCGCGCTCGATGCGCTCGCGCAGCCCCTGGATCGCCTCTCCCGAGAGCGTCTCTCCGGCGATCATCACCTTGATGCCGTTGTACTCGGGGGGGTTGTGCGAGCCGGTCACCATCACGCCGGAGCGCGTTCCGATCTCGTGCGCGGCGAAGTAGAGCATCGGTGTCGCGACTGCTCCGACGTCCACCACGTCCACGCCGCTCGCGCGCAGACCCGCGGCGAGCGCGGCGGCGAGCGCGGGGCCGGAGTGCCGGCCGTCGCGCCCGAGCGCGACCGTGCGGCTTGCGCGCGCCAGCGCCTCCGAGCCGACCGCCCGGCCCACGGCCTCTGCGATCGCGGGCGTGAGCGTGCGGCCGACGACGCCGCGGATGTCGTACGCCTTGAAAATCTCCGGGGGTACCGATTCCGGCATGTGTGCGTGAAATGCGCCGGCTCGCCGGCGCTCGCTTCGGCGCCACTATACCCGGAAATTTCCGTCGCGGGTCACCATTGTCCGGCGCCGAAAAATTCCATCACCCGCCGCGGCAGCCAGCGCAGGTGCCCGGGAAAGGGCCCCGCCACGAAGCCGACATGGCCGCCTTGCGCGGGCTGCTCGAGCACGAGGCAGGAGGAGACCTCGTGCCGCGCGGGCAGCGCCGCCGCCGGCAGGAAGGGGTCGTCGAGCGCGTTCACCATGAGGGTCGGCACGGCGATGCGCGCGAGCCAGGGCTTCGCGCTCGCGCGCTTCCAGTAGTCCTCGGCGCCGCGGAACCCGTGCAGCGGCGCGGTCACCAGATCGTCGAACGCGCGCAGCGTGTTTGCCGCGCGCAGTCGCGCGGCATCGAACAGGCCGGGGTAGCGGGCGAGCTTGGCGAACGCCTTCTTTTTCATGCTCGCCAGGAAATGCCAGGCATAGATACGGTTGAATCCCCGGTCCAGCGCCTCGCCCGCAGCCGTCAGATCGACCGGGGCCGAGATCGCGGCGGCCTTCTCGACCACGGTGCATGCCTCGGCCCCGGCCTCGCCGAGCCACTTGAGCAGCACGTTGCCCCCGAGCGAGACGCCGGCCGCGTAGAGCGGCCGCGCCTGCGAGCGCAGCCGCCGCAGGATCCAGTCGAGCTCCGCGCTGTCGCCCGAGTGGTAGGCGCGCGGCCGCCGGTTCGGCTCGCCGCCGCAACCGCGGAAATGCACCACGCAGCCGCGCCAGCCGGCGCGCGCGACCTCGGCCATCAGCGCGCGCGCGTAATGGCTGCGCGAGGAGCCCTCGAGCCCGTGGAACAGCACGACCAGCGGTCGTTGCGTTTCGAGTCTCGAGCTTCGGGTCTCGAGCTTCGAGTCCTGAATCCCACAGTCTGCATCGTGCGCCCCCGGCCCCGAATTCCAGGCCACCCAATCGAGATCTATGAAATCGCCGTCCGGAGTGTCCCAGCGCTCGCGGCGGTAGGCGACGCGCGGGCGCGGCGCGGCGAGCGAGGCGTAGATGGTTTGCGCGTGGCCGCCGGGAAGCCACGGCGGAGCGCGGTAGGGAGCCATGTGCGAGCAGCGCGCGGGCGGCGGCGCGGGAGAGCGATGATCCGTCTCGCGATTTCCCGATTTCGCGATCTTACGAGTTCACGTCTCGCCGTCGAAGCCGTAGAGCTGCGCGGGATTGGTCACGAGGATCCGCGCGCGCAGATTTTCGTCGGCCACCCACTCGCAGAAGATGTCCACGAGATCGCCGTCGTTCGGCATCGGGCCGCTCCACACCGGATGCGGCCAGTTGCTGCCCCACAGGCAGCGGTCGGGGCGTGCGGCGACGAGCGCCTGGGCGAGCGGCTTCATGTCGGCGTAGTCCGGGGGCCCGGAGTCGGAGAGCCGGTACCAGCTCGAGATCTTGACCCAGCAGTCGTCGCGTTCGGTCAGGAGCCGCAGGAGCGTGCGGAAGCCGGGAGAGCCGACGCCCTCGCTGCCGCGCACCCGCCCGAGGTGATCGAAGACGAGCGGGGTCGGGTGCTTGAGCAGTTGCCGCTCGAGCGCGGCGAGCTCGGCGCTGCGCTCGACGTGCAGCTGCACGTGCCAGCCGAAGGGCCGGATTTTGCGGGCCAGGATCTCGAGCAGCTCCGGGCCGCCGTAGCCCCTGACCATGGTCGAGAGGCGCACGCCGCGCATGCCGCCCGCGTGCAGCCGCTCGATTTCCTTTTCGGTCGCATCGGGGGCGAGCCCCGCCACGCCGCGCGCGCGGTGCAGTCCGAGCCGCGCGATCGCGTCGAGCGTCACCCGATTGTCATGGCCGTAGGCGCTCGCGTTGACCTGCACCGTGCGCGAGATGCCGAGCGTGGCGCACAGGCGCAGGTAGTCCTCGAGCGGGCACAGCGGGGGGGTGTAGCTGCGGTGCGCGGCGAGGGGATACTTCGCCGGGTCTTCGAACACGTGGCAGTGGCAGTCGGTCGCGCCCGCCGCAAGCGCGTGCCTCGGCTGGCGCGGGTTGGGGTCTGGCCCCTGGCAGAGCGGCGGCGGGGAAGCCAAATGCGCGAGGGGCGAGGAGTCGGGCGTGAGGTGATCGGAGTGCCGGCGGTTTTGCGCCTCGCTCCTCACGCCCTGCGCCTCGCCTTAATCACGATAGGAGGGGTCGATGCGGTCGAGCTTGCGCAGCAGCGCCGGCCACTCGAGCAGCCCGAAGCGGCGCCGCACGCCGGGCTGGAACAGCTGCCAGGTCCGGTCCACGATTTCCTGCGGCGGGAGCGCGAGCTCGGTGTTGCACGAGAGCGCCATCACCTGCAGCTGGCAGGCGCGCTCGAGCCGGTACATGTTGTTGAAGCACTCCGGGATGCTCGGGCCGCAGGTGAGCAGCCCGTGGTTCCTGAGGATCATCGCGTCATTGCTCCCCAAGTCGCGCACCAGCCGCTCGCGCTCCTCGGGATTGATCGCGATGCCCTCGTAGTCGTGGTAGGCGACGCCTTTCGCCCAGCGCATCGAGGTCTGCGCAATCGGCAGCAGCCCCGACTTCATGGCCGAGACCGCCATGCCGGCGAGCGTGTGGGTGTGGATCACGCACTGCACGTCGTGGCGGGCCGCGTGGATCGCGCTGTGGATCACGTACCCCGCCTGGTTGATGCCGTAGTCGGTGGCGTTGAAGAGAATGTTGCCCTCGAGATCTATCTTCACCATGCTCGAGGCGGTCATTTCCTCGTAGAGCATGCCGTAGGGGTTGATCAGGAACTCGTCGCTCGTGCCCGGCACGCGCGCAGAGATGTGGTTGGCGATCATCTCCACCATGCCGAACTCGTGCATCAGCCGGTAGCACGCGGCGAGATTGACCCGCGTCTCCCATTCCTCCCTGCTCACCTGCTCGCGCACCGGCCGGTTGATCTTGATCGCTGGGGCGTTCATCGCTGCTCCTCCGCTTGCAGTGTTCGACGTCCGATGTTCGATGCTCGGCGTTCGGTGTTCACCCCGGAGCCGCGCTATGCGCCCTTGACGTAGCGCGCGGCGCTCGTGCCGGCGATCCTGCCGAACACCGCTCCGGAAGTCAGCCCGGTGCCGCCGGGATAGTTGTGGTAGAAGAGGCCGCCCACCATCTCGCCGGCGGCGTAGAGCCCGGCGATGGGCTTGCCCGAGGTGTCCTCCACTTCCGCCCGGGTGTTGATCTTCACGCCGCCGAAGCTGAAGGTGACCCCGCAGGTGACGGCGTAGGCCTCGAACGGCGGGGTGTCTATGGTATTCGCCCAGTTCGACTTGTTGATTTTGAGCCCCACGGTGCAGCGCCCGTCTTTTACCGCCATGTTGAACGGGATATCGGTGCGGACGGCCTTGTTGTACTCGAGGATCTCGCGCAGGCAGCGCTCGGCGTCCACCCCGTCGAGCTTTTTCACCAGCTCCTCCAGCGTGTCGGCGCGCACCTTGGTCACCTGCTTGATGCGGTACTCGTCGCGCAGCATCGGGATGATCTTCGCGTCGAAGATCTGCCAGGCGAACATCCCGGGCTGCTCCAGGATCACGCGCCCGTACTTGGCGTAGGTGTAGTTGCGGAAGTCCGCGCCCTCGTCCACGAAGCGCTCGCCGCGGGCGTTCACCATGATGCCCCAGGGATAGCTGTGCTTCTGGAACTGGTCGCCGACCGCGAGGTCGCCGAAGGGCGGGGCATTGAGGTCCCAGCCCACGGCGTGGCAGCCCGACCAGTGGCCGTAGGGCATCGCGCCCGCCTCCAGCGCCATCACGATGCCGAGCCCGGTGTTGTAGCGCGTGCCGCGCACCTTGGCGAGGTCCCAGCCCGGGCCGAGGTAGCGCGCGCGCATCTCGGCGTTCGACTCGAAACCTCCGCACGCGAGCACCACCGCCTTGGAGGCGATCGCGACCTTTTTCCCCTGGTGCTTCGCGCGCACGCCGATCACCCGCCCGTCATCGTCGGTGATGAGCCCCACGGCCGGCGTCTCGTAGAAGATGCGGATGCCCTCGCGGGCGCAGGCCTTGTGCTCGTTCTCGACCAGCCCGGGGCCGCCGCCCCAGGTCTCGGCCGCGAGCCCGCCCCAGAACTTGTAGCGGTTGCCCTCGACCTTGTACGACTGGCGCCCGTAACTCGGCTGAAATCTGACACCCTTGCGACGCAGCCACACCAGGGTCTCGAAGCTGCGCGAGATCAGGGTCTCGCACAGGTCCGGGTCGGTGCGGTACTGCGTGATGCGGCCCATGTCGTCGTAGTAGTTCTCGGCGGTGTAAGCGCCGAAATCGTGAGTCCTCTTCTCCTCCTCGGTGAGCTCGGGGATGAGCTGCGCGAGGTCCTCGACGCCGTTGTAGACCACGCGCATCAGTCCCGCGGTGTAGCGGCTGTTGCCGCCGCACTCCTCGTAGGGCGCAGCCTCCAGCATGATGACGGAGGCGCCGCCCTCGCGCGCAGCGAGCGCGGCGCACGCGGCGGCGTTCCCGGCGCCGACCACGATCACTTCGGGGTTGCCGAAATCAGTAGTGCTCATCGCTTCCCTCTATTTTCGCGGATCCTGGACCGTGAGCGCGAGACGCGGCCGGATCGCTCGATTCACGATCGGCGAATCGCCGCTTCAATGCAGCATCCTCGGCGGCACGTCGCGCTGCGGCTCGGCCCTCGTCCCCGCGGCGGGGGCGGGCGAGGGCGAGGCGTGATGCGCGACCATCCTCCAGCCGCGCTCGGTGCGGATGTAGACGTTGGTGGCGATGACCGGCCGCCGCGATTCGCGCTCGCCCGCGATCGTGATGTTCTCGTAGACGCTGTGCACCGAAAGCATCATGCCCTGCACGTAATGCTGCTCGCGCAGCTGGAAGGTGAGCCGCTGCCCGCTCGCGAAAATCTGCCGCCACGACTCGCGCACGCGCTCGACGCCGCACACGCGCGGCGCGTTGGGATGCACGCAGTAAATGTCGTCGTCGTCCGCCCACACCGCCATCATCGCGTCGAGGTCGCAGCGCGTGAACGCCTCGTAGAACGCGGCCTCGGCATCCTGCGGGGTGGGAAACAGCGGCTTCTTCACCGCGGCCCCCGGCGAGCGCGCCGGGCCTCGTTCCGGCGCGCTCCTCGCACGAAATCGGCAATTCCAGATAGTGGGCCAGAGCCCCTGCTGCGCATTTCCAGATCCGGATACCGGTAATTCGTCGGGATCGGTTCAGGAATTCTCCGGGCCGGGGCCCGGCGAATTCCCGGCGCCTCGCGCGATTCTAGCAGAGCGGGCCGCGGCGAGGACACGCTCCGGATCGAGCTGCATCATGCAGTTGAAGTGCCCGAGGGGGCAGACGCGCCGGAAGCACGGGCTGCACGGCAGATCGAGCTTGAGAACGGTGGCGGCAGGCGAGAGCGGCGGGGTGAACGCGGGGCTGGAGGAGCCGTATAGAGCGACGAGCGGGCGCCCGAGGGCGGCGGCGACATGCATCAGCCCGGAGTCGTTGGTCACGACGAGCTCGCTCGAAGCGAGGAGATCGATCGCCTCGGCGAGCGTGGTGGCGCCGCACAGGCTGCGGCAGGCGCCGCCGCTCGCGTGCTCGATCGCGGCGCCGATCGCGGCGTCGTTG
>DATLZE010000190.1:0-5915 GCA_035574195.1 Burkholderiales bacterium
CTGCGGTGCCCCCCGCGCCGCGCGCCAGGCCGCAGCCCGCAGCGCCCTCGCCCGCGCCCGAGCCGCGCAGCACGATCGCGGTGAGCCCGGGCAGCCCCGAGCCGGCGTTGAATCCCCTGCTCGTGGAGGCGCATGCGGCGCTGCAGGCGAACCGGCTCGCCACGGCGCGCGCGCTCTACGAGAAGCTGGCTGCCGCCGAGCCGAGGAACATCGACGCGCTGCTCGGGCTCGCGGCGCTCGCCCTGCTGCAGGGCGCCACCGAGGAGGCGACCGCGCGCTACCTCCAGATCCTGGAGCTCGATCCCCGCCACGCGGCTGCGCAAAGCGGTCTGATCGGGCTGCTCGGGCGCGCCGACCCGCTCGCCGCCGAGACCAAGCTCAAGCAGCTGATCGCGCGCGAACCCTCGGCCCATCTTTATTTCACGCTCGGCAACCTCTACGCCGATCAGTCGCAGTGGGCGGCGGCGCAGCAGGCCTACTTCCAGGCCTATCACCTAGAGCCCGCCAATCCGGACTACGCCTACAACCTCGCGGTCGGCCTCGAGCACGTGAGCCAGCCGAAGCTCGCGCTCGGCTTCTACCGCCGCGCGCTCGAGCTCGCGGCCGCGCGCGGCCACGCCAACTTCAACCTCCCGCAGGTCCAGGCGCGCATCGCCCGGCTCGCCCAGCAGGTAGAATAACCGGCCCCGGGAGCGCGCGCGGGCGCCCCCCCTTTCCATGGCCGAACAAAGGAAAAAGCTCCGCCTCGGCGAACTGCTGGTGCAGCAGGGACTGATCACCACCGATCAGCTCTCGATCGCGCTCGCCGAGCAGCGCCACAACAACGTGCCCATCGGGCGGCTGCTGGTGCGCCTGGGCTTCGTCACCGAAAGCGCCATCCGCGACATCATGGCGCGCACCATCGGCCAGGAATCCATCGATCTCGCGCAGGTGGTGGCCGACCCCGAGGCGCTGAAGTTGATCCCGCAGGAATACGCGCGCCGCAATCGCGTGCTGCCGATCGCCTACGACTCCGCCGAGCGCGTGCTGACGGTCGCCACCACCGAGATCTTCAACGTGGTGGCGATGGACCATCTGCGGGCGATGCTCGGCCCGGGCATCGAGATCAAGACGCTGCTCGCGGCCGAGGCCCAGCTCGAGGACTACATCGACCAGTTCTACGGCCACGAGCTCTCGGTGGACGGGATCCTGAAGGAGATCGAGACCGGCGAGATCGACTACGAGAGCCTGGCGGCGGGCGGCGACGAGTACACGCAGCCCATGGTGCGGCTGGTGAACGCGCTGCTGGTGGACGCGGTGAAGCGCGGCGCCTCCGACATCCACTTCGAGCCGGAGTACGCGTTCCTGCGCATCCGCTACCGCATCGACGGCATGCTCGAGACGGTGAGAAGCCTGCACAAGACCTACCTGCCCGGCATCACCGTGCGGCTGAAGGTGGTGAGCAACATGAACATCGCCGAGACGCGCGCGCCCCAGGACGGGCGGCTCACGCTCACGCTCAACGGCCGTCCGATGGACTTCCGCGTCTCAACGCAGCCCACGATCTACGGCGAGAACATCGTGCTGCGCGTGCTCGACCGCGAGAAGTCCATCATCTCGCTCGACCGCATGCGGCTCGCCAAGGACACGCTCGACAAGCTCCATCTGATGCTCGCCCGCCCCGAGGGCATTCTCATCGTCACCGGCCCCACCGGCAGCGGCAAGACCACCACCCTCTATTCGCTGCTCGCGCAGGTGAACGACGAGACGGTGAACATCATGACGCTGGAGGATCCGGTCGAGTACCCGCTCACGCTGATGCGCCAGACCTCGGTCAACGAGGTGGCGCGCATGGACTTCGCCGACGGCATCCGCGCCATCATGCGCCAGGATCCGGACATCATCCTGGTGGGCGAGGTGCGCGACAAGGAAACGGCGGAGATGGCGTTTCGCGCGGCGATGACCGGCCACCAGGTGTTCACCACGCTGCACACCAATTCCGCCCTCGGCGCCTTCCCGCGGCTGCTCGACATCGGAATCCAGCCCGACATCATGGCCGGCAACATCATCGGCGTGATCGCGCAGCGGCTGGTGCGCGTGCTGTGCGCGCACTGCAAGGAGGCCTACGTGCCGTCGCAGGAGGAGCGCCGGCTGCTCGGCGCAGCGGGGCGCGAGGCGGAGTTCCTCTACCGGCCGGTGGGCTGCAAGCAGTGCAACAACAAGGGCTACAAGGGCCGCACCGCGATCATGGAGCTGCTGGTGATGGACGGCGACCTCGACGAGCTGGTGGCGCGGCGCGCCACCGCCAAGGAGCTGCGCACGGCGGCGCTCGCCAAGGGTTTCCGCCCGCTCGCCGAGGAGGGCCTGAGCCGGGTCATCGACGGCACCACCAGCCTGGCCGAGATCGCGCGCGAGGTGGACCTCACCGGGCGCTACGGCTGAGGCCCGTTCCGCGTCGCGGATTTCGGGTTTCGGGATTGATCCAGCGCTTTCGAGAAACCCCGCAGCCCGCAACCCGTAACTCGAAACCGTCTGGACATGCCCTCCTACCAGTACAAGGCCGTCGACAAGAGCGGCCGTCCGGCGCGCGGCGCGCTCGACGCGGTGAACGAGGTCGACCTGGAGCTGCGGCTGCGGCGCATGGGGCTCGACCTCATCACCTTCCGGCAGGTCGAGCGCGAAACCGCGCGGCTCACCGCTGGCGGCAGGATCACGCGCCAGGACCTCATCAACTTCTGCTTCGACTTGGAGCAGATGATCCGCTCGGGCATCCCGATCATCGACGGGCTGCGCGACATGCGGGACACGCTCGACAATCCGCGTTTTCGCGACGTGCTCGCGGCGATGATCGAGGACATGGAGGGCGGGCGGGTGCTCTCGCAGTGCATGGCCAGTCACCCGGAGGTGTTCGACTCCGTGTTCGTGAGCCTGGTGCGGGCGGGGGAGCAGTCGGGAGAGCTGCCCGAGGTGCTGCGCAACCTCGCCGATAACCTGAAATGGCTCGACGAGCTGCTGTCCCAGACGCGGCGGCTGTTGATCCTGCCCACTCTCACGCTGGTGGTGGTGCTCGCGGTGCTGGTGGCGCTGCTGCTGTTCCTCGTGCCGCAGATCGCGCAACTGTTCAAGACCATGGGGCTCGTGCTCCCCGCCCAGACCAAGGCGCTGATCGCGGTCTCCGAGTTCATCGCCCGCTACTGGCTCGTGGTGTTCGGGCTGCCGGTCTTGGCGGCCGCCGCCCTGATGGTGGCGGTGAACCGCAGCCCGCAGGCGGCGTACCTCTGGGACTACGCCAAGCTCAGGCTCCCGCTCGTCGGCCCCACGCTGCAGAAGATCATCCTGTCGCGCTTCGCGAACGTGTTCGCGCTGCTCTACCGCTCCGGGATCACCGTGCTCGACGCGATCAAGACGAGCGAGGCGGTGGTGAACAACCGGGTCATCTCCGACGGTCTGGCGCGCGCCGGACAGCAGATCGCCGCCGGCGAGCCCCTGAGCGAGACCTTTCGCAACCTGGGCCTGTTCCCCCCGCTCGTCATCCGCATGCTGCGCGTGGGCGAGAACACCGGCGCGCTCGATACCGCGCTCATGAACATCACCTATTTCTACAACCGCGACGTGCGGGAATCGGTGGACCGGGCGCAGAAGGCGCTGGGGCCGCTGCTCACGATCGTGCTCGGAGGGCTGCTCGCCTTCGTCGTGTGGGCGATCCTCGGACCGGTTTATGATATCTTGGGCAAGCTGAAATTTTGATGGCCGACAAGCTCCTCATCGCGATCTCGGCCCAGGGCGCGACCGCGGCGCACTGGCGCGGCGGCCGCATCGCCGATTGCCGCTCCTTCGCCAACGACGAGGACGGGCGCGCGGGCTTCAAGGACTACCTCGCCGCGATGCGCGAGGCGCCGGTGCACGTGCTGGTGGACGCGGTCGAGGAGGACTACCGCTTCGAGACCCTGCCGCACGCCTTCGGGCGCGACCGCGCCGAGCTCATCGCCCGCAAGCTCAAGCAGCACTACCGCGCCACCCCTTACGCGGCGGCCTGCCTGCTCGGGCGCGACACCGGCAAGCGGCGCGACGACCGCTATCTGTTCTGCGCCCTCACCAACCCCGATCTGGTCGGCGAGTGGCTGCAGGAAGTGCAGGCGCGGGGGTTGCCGGTCGCGGGCATCCACCTCCTGCCGATGGTGAGCGCGGCGCTGCTCGAGCGGCTCGACGCGCGCCAGGCGAACCTCCTGCTGGTGGTCCAGCACGAGGGCGGGCTGCGGCTCACCTTCTTCCGCGACCAGCGGTTCAGGCTCTCGCGACTCACGCGCGCCGACCTCGCCCGCCTCGAGAGCCGCTCGCGCTTCTACACCGAGGAGATCTCGAACACGCGCCTCTATCTGCACGCGCTGCGCGCCATGACGCTCGACGAGCCGCTCGCGGTGCTGCTCGCCGACCCGCGCGACGAGCTGGCGGAGGTCGCGGTCGGGGTCGCGCGCGACAACCCGGGCCTGCAGTGCACGCGCGTGGGCCGCGCCGCGCTCGCGGGGCGCCTGCAAATCGCAGAGCCGCTGCTCGACCTCTCGCCCTACATGATCT
This sequence comes from Burkholderiales bacterium, assembly GCA_035574195.1. Classification (GTDB taxonomy): domain Bacteria; phylum Pseudomonadota; class Gammaproteobacteria; order Burkholderiales; family SG8-41; genus SG8-41. The sequence goes on from DATLZE010000190.1 coordinate 4,555, forward strand.
ACCTGCCGCTGCTCGCGCGCACCGCGCCCCCGGGCAACCTCGCCTCCCCGGCCCTGCGGGCGAGCTACCAGCGCTATCAAGCGCGCCGCGCGGTGTACGCCGGCTGCGGCGCGCTCGCCCTCGGCGCCGCGGTGTGGGCGGGCGCCAATCTCTACCAGGCGGCCGCGCTGCGCGCCCAGGCCGAGGATACGGCGCGCCAGAGCGCGCAGGTCTTAGCGCGCTACCTCGAGATCACGCGCCAGTTCCCGCAGGCCCCGGCCTCGGCGCAGGACCTCAAGCGCACGGTCGAGATCGCGCAGAAGCTGCGCGAGAGCGCGCGCACGCCCGAGGCGATGATGCGCGCCGTGTCCCGGGCGCTCGAGGCGAGCCCCAACATCGTGGTGCGCGAATTCGGGTGGAAGTACGGCACCACCGAGATCGAGGCGGAGGGCCCGGGCCGCGCCGCCTCCGAGACGCCTGCAGCCGCGCCCGCGGCGCCCGCGCTCGCCCGCAGGCAGAGCGGGCTGATCGAAGGGGAAGTCCGCCCGTTCCGCGGCGACTACCGCGCCGCGATCGAGGCGATCAACGGCTTTGCCGCGCGGCTCGCAAAGGAGCCCGCAGTGGCCGAGGTGCGCACGGTAAAGCTGCCGCTCAACGTCAACCCGGCGCTCTCGCTCTCCGGCAACACGCTGGATAACCCCGAGCTTGGCGGCAGAGCCGAGTTCCGGCTGCTGCTCGTGTTCAAGCCCAACGTATGACCCGTGCCGACCTCCGGGCGCTGAAGACCCCCCTGCTCGTGCTGGTGGCGACGCTGCTCGCGGCGGCGGCGGCGATCGGGTCCACCGACCGGATGATGGTCGCGGCGCGCGAGCAGCTCGCGCGCGAGCAGGCGCGGCTTGTGGAAGCGCGCACGCGACTGCAGAAATCGGGCGACGAGCGCGAAATCATCGTGCGCTACCTCGACGGCTTCCGGCAGCTCGAGCGCCTGGGCTTCGTCGGGGAGGAGGCCCGCATCAACTGGCTCGACGGGCTGCGGCTCGCCAACCAGCAGGCCGATCTCTTCGGCGTGGACTACCAGATCGGCGCCCAGCGCCCCTATCCCTACGCCGCCGACTTCAACCCGGGGGCGATCGCGCTCAACCAGTCGGTGATGAAGCTGCGCTTCGGGCTGCTGCACGAAGAGGACCTCATGCGCTTCTTCGCCCAGCTCGCGCGCCAGGGGGTGGGCGTGTTCACCGTGGACCAGTGCCTGCTGCGCAGGATCGAGACGGGCGGCGCGCTCCGCTACCAGCCCAACCTGAGCGCCGAATGCGAACTGTCCTGGATCACCGCCAAGGTGGCCGGCGGCGGGCAACAGAAATGACGCGCCGCTCGCTGCTCCT
>DATLZE010000191.1:0-11109 GCA_035574195.1 Burkholderiales bacterium
CTTCGAGCGCACCTTCAACCTGTTACCCGAGCGCGCTGCCGCGCTCTATGGCGCCGCAGGCCTCGTCGTGCTCGGGAAGGAGAGCCGCCTCGGCGTCGCGCGCGAGCTCGCCGAGCGCCTGCGCGAGGCGGTGCCCGCCGCAGTGCGCGCGTTCCACCGCGCTCAGCCGCAGGCGACGGGCATGGAGATCGCGGCGCTGCACCGGCAGCTCGCGCCGCGGCTGCCGGCGCCGGCGCTGCACTCGATACTGCGGGAGCTCGCCGGAGAACACAAGCTCGAGATCGTAGGCAACTTCGCACGCCTGCCGGGACACGACGCGACCTCCAACCCCGAGGACGAACGGATCTGGCGGCTCGTGCGACCCGCGCTCGAACAGGCAGGATTCGCGCCGCCGACGGTCGCGGAGCTCGCCGCCACGCTCGGGCTCAAGGAGGCGGTGCTCAAGGACTTCCTGCACCGCAAGAGCCGCGGCGGGGAGGTGATGCGGGTGCCGCCGGAGCGCTTCTACCCGCGCGCGACGCTCGCCGTGCTCGCCGCGACCGCGCAAGCGCTCGCGCGCTCGAGCCCGAATGGCCTGTTCACTGCAGCGCAGTATCGCGACGCGACCGGCATCGGCCGCAGCCTCGCGATCCAGATTCTGGAGCTCTTCGACACGCTCGGCATCACGCAGCGCGTGGGCGATGCGCGCAAGATGCGCAAGGACTTCGTGCCGATACTGGGCGCCGCCGAGCCGGCGCGACCGCCCGTGAAGGCTGCGAGAAAATAGGCGCCAGGGAGGCGCAAGGAATCGAGACATGGCCGATAACAGTTACGACCTGATCGTGATCGGCGAGGGCATCGCCGGATTGACCTGTGCCGGTCACGCGCGCCAGGCGGGGCTGAGCGTGGCGACATTCGAATCCAACATGTTCGGCGGGCTGGTGCTGAACGTGAACGAGCTCGAGGGCTATCCCGGCGCCTCATCGGGCACCGAGCTCGCCTCCGAGCTGATGCAGGCCAACGCAGAGGCGGGCGTGGCGAGCATACAGGAGGAGGTCGCAGCCGTTCACCCCGGCGCCGGAGCGTTCGACGTGGTCACCGCGAGCGGCGGCTACCGGGCGCGGCAAGTCGTGATTGCGTCGGGCGCGCGCTTGAAAAAGCTCGGCGTGCCCGGGGAGGACGAATTCGAGGGGCGCGGGGTCTCGCGCTGCGCGGACTGCGACGCCCCGATGTTCCAGGGGGAGGAGGTGGTGGTGGTCGGTGGCGGCGATTCTGCGTTGCAGGAAGCGCTGGTGCTCGCGAAGTTCTGCCGCAAAATCCACATCGTTCACCGGGGCAGCCGCTTCCGCGCGCGGCGCGAGCTGGTGGAGCGGATCGGCGCCGAGCCCCGCATATCCACGATCTGGAACGCGGCCGTCGAGGCGATCCTCGGGAGTAAAATGGTCGAGCGAGTGCGCCTCAGGCGCGACGGGAAGACGGAGGAGCTCGCGGTGGCCGGCGTGTTCCCCTACGTCGGGCTCGCTCCCAATTCAGGGATCGCGCCGGCCGGCGCGGCCCGCGACGAGGAAGGCCGCCTGGTGACCGGCGCCGAGTTCGAGACCGCGGTGGCGGGACTGTGGGCGATCGGGGCGGTGCGCGCGGGATACAGCGGGCTGCTGCGCGACGCCACCGCCGAGGCAAGGCGCGTCGCTCAGGCCGTCGCCTCGCGGCTGAAGGGGTGAAGCTTCTCGTTCAATCCTTCGCTTCGGCTCAGGAATCTGCGGGCAAGCGACAGCGCGGAGATTCCTGAGCGGAAGGGAATCGCCCCCGGTGGGGCGGCCGGACTTCAAACCCGGTGGGGGCCGCTGGCGGTCCTTCGTGGGTTCGACTCCCACTCTCTTCCGCCACTGCTCGAGAAGAGAATCGGCCACTGAGGACACGGCGCTCGCGGAGGCGAGCCAGCCGGGCAGGCGCGGCCGTGCGCAATTTGATCCACTCCGTGCTCTCTACGCTCCCTGTGGCGATCCTTGAATTTCACGGGTGACGGAGCGCGTGTTCCCGAAGCACGGCACATAAACCGAGTGCGTGCCCGGCCCGCCGGCGACGAGGATGCGGATGTCTTCAGGCTGCTGCGCGATCGGAAGCAGCGTGTCCGGCCCGATCTCGCCCAGCTCTTTCGCGCGCGCGGCCCGTACCCGCTCGAGGTCTTTCGCGGTCATGCGCCGCGCCGGCATCCGGGTGAGCTCCCACAGGCGGCGCTTGACCTCGCTCTTGCCGAGTCCTCCCGCTTTCAGGATCTCGGCGTGCTCGGGGGACAGGATCAGCCAGGGCTCGCTGCCATAGCAATACTCGTTGCTCGGTGGATGCTGCATCGTCTCGGCGATCACCCGCAGCAGTTCCTCCGGCTCCTTGGTGTGGGTGTTCATGTTCATGGTGCCCTCGGCGCCCACCACCGTCACCGTGCTCGCTTCGCGCCTGAAGCCGCGTTCCACGTGCAGAGGCTCCCAGGGGTTCGCGCTCTCGTTCTCGGCGCAGCAGAAGGTGTACTTGCCCGGCTGGCCGTGGGTCGCGCGGTCCATCGCGCCCGGGGCTGCGCCGCCGCAGTTCTGCAGCACCAGGCGCAGCGCCCGCCCGATCGCCGCGTTGGCCCACGCCCCCTGTCCCAGGCAGTTCATGCCGCAGTTCACGCCGAGCCGACGCGCAGCAGGACCGTTCACGATCACCCAGACGGCAACCGGGTTGGTGGTCGTCTGGATCGCCTGGAGGTTGAACTGCGGGGCTGCCGCTGCCTCGACCGCGGCGAGCACGACGGGAAAATGGGCCGGATCGCAGCCGGCGAGCACCGCGTTCACCGCGATGCGCTCCACCGTCGCCGCGCCGAAAGCGGGCGCGATCCACGCCACGATCTCCTCGCGCGCGCGGCGCGCACCGGCGAGCATGCGCTCGACGCGTTCCACGGTCGGAGGCACGACCGGCAGGCCGTCCCCCCAGCCGCGGTCGCGATAGATACGGTTGATCGCCTCGATGTCCTCGGGCGCCTCGAACAAGGAAGCCCGCGCTTCGGCGGGCGCGGGCTTCCTCGATACGTCTCCTTCACCCTGCGTCATGATCCGCTCGCACCACGAGCGACGCGATGTCCATCACGCACTGTCTTGCCATCTCGCGCACTTCATCCCGGCTGCGCAGTCCGAAGGGATGCGGGATCACCGCGATCGGAAGCCGCGGCATGCCGAGCGCCCGCGCCTGGGCGCGACCGAGCGCCGCGAACGCGGTGGAGCAGATGGTGACGGCCGCGCGCCCCCGCTTCGCGATCTCGATGCTGTCGTGGATACTCCACGACGTGCAGGAGCCTCAGTCGCCCGACCCGGCGATCACCAGATCGCACTCCCGGGCGAGCTCGAGCACCATGTCCTGCGGCGCGGGGACCGAGGCAGAGGATTTCCTGCGCTTGACGACACGCTTCACGCCGTAGTCGGCGAGGAGCAGCCGCTCGAGGTCGTCCACCAGGTGGTTGAAATTGGGTTTCGCGTTGTCTATGAAACCGACCGCCTTGCCGGCGAGCGTATCGAGCGCGCGCCCCGCCGCGGCGCGATCCATCGGCGGCGGAGCGGAAGGATCGTAGAGCAGCACCATCCTGGTCTCCCGTTCTTCGTTTCTTGCCGCCCCTCGCTCGCCCCGCCTCGCCGCGTCACTGCGCTCAATCGGCACGGATGTTTGCCTGCTCGATGAGTCTCGTCCAGCGTGCGATTTCTGCGGCGATGAACGCCGCGGTCTCCTGCGGGCCGCCACCGATTGGCTCGGCTCCCTGCGCGAGGAGCTGCTCCGCCACTTCGGGCCGCTTGAGAATGCGGGCGGTCTCTGCGTGCAGCCGCCTCACCACCGGCTGCGGTGTCGCCGCTGGCGCGAGCAGCGCGTACCACAGGCTCGACTCGTAGCCGGGCACCCCGGATTCGGCCACCGTGGGGATCTCGGGCGCCGCGCGCGAGCGCGCGCGGCTCGTCATCGCCAGCCCGACGAGGCGCGCCGACCTGACGTGCGGCAGCGCGGGCAGCGGGCTCGTGCACATGACCTGGGTTTGCCCCGCGAGCAGATCGGCGAGCGCCGGGCCGGCGCCCTTGTAGGGGACGTGCACGAGGTCAATCCCCGTCATCCACTTGAGCAGCTCCACCGAGAGGTGACCGCCCGTGCCCGGGCCCGAGGAGCCGTAGCTGATTTTCCCCGGACGCAGCCGCGCCGCCGCGACCAGCCCTTGGATGTCGCGCACGCCAAGCGAGGGGTGCGCGAGGAAGACGAGCGGCGAGTGGGCGACCAGCGCGATCGGGCTGAAATCCCTGATCGAATCGTAGGGCAGCTTCTTGCGCAGCCCGGGATTGATGCCGTGCGTCGCGGAGGCGAGCAGCAGCGTATGACCGTCGGGCTGCGCGCGCGCGGTGAGCTCCGTCGCGATGATCTGGCCGCCGCCGCCGCGATTGTCCACGACCACCTGCTGCCCGAGCGCCTCGGTGAGCCGCGCGGCGAGCAACCGTCCCACGATGTCGCCCGCACCTCCGGGCGGATACGGAATGATGAGCCGCACCGCCCGCTGCGGATAGCTCGCGCACCATGCAGTAGATGGCGCGAGCAGCGCGCAAAGCGCGACCGCCACGAAGCGCGGGAAACGGCTGGCACGCATGGCGCGAGGCGGCGCAACGGAGCTGGTTCAGCTCAGGCTATACTATCGCAGCCGGCCCGGGGCCGGGGGCCGATATGTGGACTGCAAGACGGGGGGAGCGATCGTGAGCTTCGCGCTGGAGCTGGCCAGGCGCATCCGCGCCCTCGCTTTCGGCGAGCTGCCTCCCGAAGCGGTGCACTGGGCGAAGGTCGGCATCCTCGACACGGTAGGCGTCACGCTCGCCGGGTCGCGGGAGGAGGCGACGCGCGCGCTCGCCGCGGTCACGCTGCGGGGCAGCGCCGGCGGCCCGGCGCTCGTCTTCGGCAGCGGCATGCGCGCGCGAGCGCTCGACGCGGCGCTCGTCAACGGCACCGCCGCGCACGCCCTCGATTACGACGACTGCAACAACACCCTCGGCGGACACCCCTCGGCGCCGATCCTGCCGGCGCTGTTCGCGGCCGCCGACGAGATCGGCGCGAGCGGGCGCGAGTTCATCGCCGCCTATGTCGCGGGCTTCGAGACCGAATGCAAGCTCTCGCTGGGGCTCAATTTCCACCAGTACACGCGCGGCTGGCATCCGACCACCACGCTCGGCGTCTTCGGCTGCGCCGCGGCGTGCGCCAAGCTGCTCGGTCTCTCCGAGGAGCGCACGGCCACCGCGCTCGCGATCGCCGCCTCCCTCGCCTCGGGCATCAAGTCCAATTTCGGCACCATGGTGAAGCCGCTGCACGTCGGGCATTGCAACCGCAACGGGTTGCTCGCGGCGCTGCTCGCGCGCGAGGGCTTCACCGCCAACCCCGAGGCCTTCGAGCACAAGCAGGGCTACTTCAACGTCTACAACGGCGCGGGCAATTACGACGCGGGAAAGATCCTTCCCGCCTGGGGGCGCCCCTTCGACATCGTCGAGCCCGGCATCGCGATCAAGCAGTACCCCTGCTGCGGCAGCACGCATCCTGCGGTGGACGCCGCGCTCGAGCTCGCGCGCGCGCACGCGCTCGATCCGGACGCGATCGAGCGCGTGGAGATCTGGATCCACGCGCGGCGCCTCGAGCACACCGACCGCCCCGATCCGCGCAGCGCGCTCGACGCGAAGTTCAGCGTGCAGTATTGCGTGGCGCGCGCGATCGCCGACCGCCGCCTCGGAATCGAGCATTTCGAGGGGCGCGCCTTCGAGGAGCCTGCGGTGCGGCGGCTGCTCGGGCGCGTTTCCGCCGCCCCCTACACCACCGCGCAGTTCCCAGCGGACAACCACTTCGGCGCGGAAGTCAGAATCGCGCTGCGCGGCGGCGCGGTGCTCTGCACGAAAGTCGAGCAGCCGCTCGGCCGCACCGCGCGCAACCCTCTACCGCCCGGGCGGCTGCGCGAGAAGTTCGAGAACTGCGCGACCCGCGTGCTGACACGCGAGCAGGCGGCTGCCGTGTACTCCGCGATCCAGAAGCTCGAAAGCCTCGAGGACGTGCGCGAGCTGACAGCGCACCTCGCCCGAGGCGCCCCCCGGCAGGCCGCCGCGTAGCCCCCGCCCCGGGAAGGCGCCGGTGACGCGCAAACCTGATCGGAACGCGGCCGCTCCGCCCCGTCGCGCTCGAGGCCAGGCAGATTGACCGCGAAACCGCCCGCTGATTTTTTGAAAAGCCCAGAATCCATGCCACCGACCCGCCTGCGACGGCCGCCGCAACGGGCTCGTGACGCGGTTCCCGCCGCCTTTCAATCCTGTTCTCGCGCAGGCGGTTTTGGATGAGAAGCTCCTCGGATCGAGGCGCGGCAAGCTCCTAGGGGCAAGCAGCGGGTTCTCCCAAAAATGCGGATTTTCGTGCTCGGCGCCGGCGCCACCGGTTCGTTGATCGCGCAGCTGCTCGCCCGCGGCGGCCACCGCGTCACCTGCGGCGACCGCGACCCGCAGCGCGCGCGCCGTTTTCTGCGCGCGCACCCCGCCATCCCCATCGTGCGCGTCAATGCCCGCAATCTGTGGAGCATCGTGAAGGCAGCGCGCGGCTGCCAGCTCCTCGTCAACGCCGCCCCCACCGTGGTGAACAAGACCGTGCTGCGCGCGGCGCTGCGGCTGCGCGCCCACTATCTCGACACCGCTTCCCATCAGACCGACAGCCCGTTCCACGCCGAACAGTTGCGCTTCGATGCGCGCTTCCGCTCCAAGCGGCGCGCCGCCGTGATCAACGCGGGTGCCGCCCCCGGGCTCACCAACCTGCTCGCGGCGCGCGGCGCCGCGCTGCTCGACGAAGTCGAGTGCGTCCACATCCGGCTCTACGAGAGCACGGGGGCCGAGGAGCCTGTATCGCAGTGGTCCTCGGACGCGGCCTTCGACGAAGCGGTCTCGCGCCCGGCGATCTATCGCGACGGGCGCTACCGCCTCGGCCGGCGCTTCGGCGAGCGCGAGCCGTACCGCTTTCCAGCCCCGATCGGCAAGGTCGGCGTGATGCTCGCCGCGCAGGACGAGATCACGACGCTGCCGCGCTTTCTGCGGATGCGCGACATGGACGTGAAGATCGGAGGCGGCGATTTCGAGCGGCTCAAACGCTGGTACCGGATGGGCCGGTTGCGGCGCTCGCAGGGCCCTGCGGCGAACCGCTTTCCGCAGACCCCGACCCCGCGCGAGGTTGCGAGACTGCTCGCCCGGGGTGTGCTCCACAACGCGCGCTTCGCCGCGGCGGTGATGGTGCGGGGCTGGAAGCGCGGCGAGCGCCTGGAGATCCGCTGGGACGCGGGCTTTCCCACGCTGCACCGGATCTGCCGCAGCGGCGTGTACGCCTCGCCGATCGCCTGGGCAAACGCCCAGCTCGCCGCGCTGTTCGTGAAGCATTTCCCGCGCAAGCTGCCCGGCGTGCACCCGCCCGAGGCGCTGCCCGCGGCAATCCGGCGGGCGGTGCTCGCCGGAGCGCGCGCGCGCGGCATCCGCATCACGCGGCGCGCGCGACGCCTCAAGCCGCCGGAGGAAGAGCAGTAAAATACGCTGGACGCCGCCAGCACCCGGGTTCCATGATCGCAGTGGGTCGCATCGCCGTGCTGTTCGCTGCGCTCGCCTGCGCCGCCGTCCCGCAGGCTGGCGCCCAGCCATATCCCTCCGGCCCGCTGCGCATCGTCGTGCCCTTCCCGCCCGGCGGCGGCACCGACATCCTCGCACGCCTGATCGCGCAGAAGCTCGCCGAGTCCTGGGGGCAGCCCGCAGTGGTCGAGAACCGGCCCGGCGCGGGCGGCACGATCGGCAGCGCCGCCGTCGCGAAAGCCGCCCCCGACGGCCATACGATTCTCATGATGCCAGCGGGCATCGCCGCGCACCCGAGCCTGTACCGCAACCTGCCCTACGACCCCGGCCGCGATCTCGCCCCGGTTTCGCACCTCGCCTCGGGCCCGCTCGTGCTGGTGGTGCACCCCTCGCTTCCGGCGCGCTCGGTCAAGGAACTCGTCGCGCTCGCGAAAAAGCATCCCGGCGCCATCAATTTCGGCTCGGCAGGAGCCGGAACGCTGCCGCACCTTTCCGCGGAGCTTTTCAACTCGATGAGCGGGATCCGCATGGTGCACGTGCCGTACAAGGGGGCAGGAGCGGCCGTGGCCGACGTGCTCGCGGGGCGCGTGCCGGTCTATTTCATGAACATTCTGCAGAGCCTCTCGCTGGTGAAAGCGGGAAAGCTGCGCGCGCTCGCCGTCACCACCCCGGAGCGCACCCCGATCGCCCCCGAAATCCCGGCGATCGCGGAAGCCGGGCTCGAGGGCTACGACATGACCAACTGGTACGGCATGTTCGCGCCTGCCGCCACGCGCCGCGAGGTGACCGCGCGGCTCAGCGCCGAGGTCGCGCGCATCCTGCGCGAGCGCGACATCGTCGAGCGGCTCGCCCAGGACGGCATGGTGGTGGTGGCGAGCACTCCCGAGCGGTTCGCGGAATTCTTCGCCCGCGAGCGCGCCAAGCTCGCGCGCGTAATCGAGGCGGCGGGAATTCAGGGAACGCTTTGATCGATAACTCCGGAACAAAAGGAGCGAGCATGGGCATGCCCTCGAATTCGCAACCCCGTTACGAGGTGCTGTGGCCGCTCGGCCGCAGGGCAGTCGAGCCGCGGGCGGTCGCGCCGCGCCTGCCCGACCTCGCGGGACGCACCATCTGCGAGCTGTGGGACGTGATCTTCCGCGGCGAGACGATCTACCCGCTGGTGCGCGACTACATCCGCGCGCGCTACCCCGGCGTGCGCTTCGTCGAGTACACCGAGTTCGGCAACTTCTACGGCCCGCGCGGGGCGGAAGTCGCACGGGCGTTGCCGGAGAAGCTGCGCGCGCACCGCTGCGAGGCGGCGATCGTCGGCATCGGCGCCTGAGGCAGCTGCACGCCCGCCGTGCTGCGGGCTGCGGCGCTGATCGAGCAGCTCGGCATTCCTACCGCCTCGATCGTCGCGAGCGGTTTTCTCAGGCAGGCCGAGGTGGTGAAAAGCGGGCTCGGGTTTGCGCTCGCGCTCGCCGAGTATCCGGGCGCGCCGATGGTGGACAGCGATGAGGAGCTGCGGCGCAAAGTGGAGGCGACGCTCGCTCCGGGCATCGTACGCGCCCTCACGCAGGGCGCGCCGGCCCGATCCCCCGCGCACGAGGAGCCCGAACCGGGCTCGGTGGTATTCAGCGGAACGCTCGACGAGGTCCAGGAATACTTCGATCGCCGGCTCTGGTCCGACGGACTTCCCGTGATTCCGCCGACGCGCGACCGCGTCGAGCGCTTTCTGCGCTTCTGCGGGCGCGATCCCGCCGAGGTGCTCGGCGTCGTGCCGCAGGAAGGGCGCGAGGCGACGGTCTTGAGCGTGGCGGTGAACGGCGTGATGGCGGGCTGCCGTCCCGAATACATGCCGCTGCTCGTGGCGATCGTGGAGGCGATGTGCGATCCCCGTTTCGCGCTCGAGCACGCGGGCTCCACACCCGGCTGGGAACCGCTCGTCATCGTGAACGGACCGCTGGTGAAGGCGCTCGATTTCAACTATGGACAGGGCGTGATGCGGGTCGGGCGGCGCGCGAACACGAGCGTGGGACGCTTCGTCCGGCTCTATCTGCGCAACCTGTGCGGCTACCGCATCCCGCCCGGCGCCGGCGACAAGGGCAGTATCGGCATGAGTTTCAACGTGGCGCTCGCCGAGGACGAGGACACCGCGCGCGCGATCGGCTGGCCGACATTCGCCGAGGAGCGCGGTTTCGCGCCGGATGAAAACGTGGTGACGGTGCAGAGCGTGGTCGTCATCACCCCGCCCACCTACAGCGCCGGCGACCGCGCCGAAGACCACGTCCGGCAGTTCGCCGAGGTGATGGGCGCGAGCTTCGCCTACTGGTCGCACACCGGCATGAAGCGCGGCTTCTGGCATCCTCTGATCGTGGTCGGCCCCTCCATCGCGCGCGTGATCGCGCGCGAATGGAGCAAGGACGACGTGCGCCGCTACCTGTGGGAGAACGTCAAGATCACGGCCGGGCGCGCGACGCACTACGCGCGCATGACGAGCACGCCGACGTTCTCGCTCGAGCGGCTGGTGGCCGAGGGCGTGCTGCCCGCGGAATACGCGGAATCGGACGATCCGCAGCGCCTGGTACGGGTTTTCATCAGGCCCGAGCACACCGGAATCGTCGTGGCGGGCGATCCGGGACGCAACCAGTCGCGCGGCTACATGGGCAATCACGATCAGGGCCCGCCCGTTTCGCGGCGTGTCGCGCTGCCGAGCGGCTGGCACGCGCTGCTCGAGAGCGCGCGCAGTATCAGATAGCGGACTCGGAGCTGCGGGCCGCGGCCGCTCCGGTTAAAATTCCGCCTCGTATAAATTCCGCGGCGCCGGACGGACATCCCGTCCGGCGTCTTCGCGTCTGCGGCCGGAGGAAGACCACCGATGCAGCCATACGACGTTCTTGTCGTCGGCAAGGGCAACGCGGCGCTCTGCGCCGCGCTCGCGGCGCGCGAGGCGGGGGCGCGCGTGGCGATGCTGGAGGCCGCTCCCGAGGAGGAATCCGGCGGCAACAGCCGCTTCGCCGGCGGCGTGATGCGCTTCGTCTACGATTCGGTCGAAGACTTGAAGCGCCTCACCGATCTCGCCGAGGAAGAGGTGCGCGGCGCCGACTGGGGCAGCAACACCCGCGAGGAATTCCTCGACGATCTCTTCCGACTGACGAGCTACCGCACCGATCCCGACCTCTCGGAGACGCTGGTCACGCGCAGCTTCGACACCATGGTCTGGCTGCGCTCGAAGGGCGTGCGCTTCGTGCCCAACTACGGCCGGCAGTCGGGGGTCGTCGGCGGCCGGCGCCGCTTCTTCGGGCGCATGCCGCTCGAGGTCTCGGGCGGCGGGCCGGGGCTGGTCGCCGCGCTCACCCAGACGGCGGCCGCGAGCGGCATCGAGATCCACTACCAGACGCGCGCGGTCTCGCTCATCTACGACGGGGAGCGGGTGCGGGGCGTGCATGCGAAGAGCCGCGGCAAGCCGGTGCAATTCCACGCCCGGGCGGTGGTGCTCGCCTGCGGCGGCTTCGAGGCC
>DATLZE010000192.1:0-2405 GCA_035574195.1 Burkholderiales bacterium
GATCCTCGCGTTCGAGGCGCCGGAAGCGGTGCTGCGCGCGCGCGTCGCCGCGCGCGCCGCGCTCGCACAGGACGCCTCGGAGGCCGGCGTCGCGGTGCTCGAGCGCCAGCTCGCCACCCGCGAGCCGCTCGCACCGGAGGAACAGGCGGAGGCGATCACGATCGGGACCGAGCGCCCGCTCCCCTGGGCGGCGTGGCGCGCGCTGCTCGCGTGCCTGCGGCGCGCCGGGATAAGGACGAGAGCGGTCGGGGCGGAGACGGAAACTACGGAAACTTGACCCCGCGGCGCGCCGCCATGGCAGCACCGATCGTCTCGAGATCCTCGCGCGAGAGCAGCAGCTCGGCGAGGGGGAAGACGGCCGCCTCCTCCACCGCGATGTGCGCCTGGTAGAGCTTGACGAAATGGTCCACGTCCAGGGCGTCGAGCGGCGTCTTCTCGCCGGCCGAGATCTCCTGGAGCACGGCGCGCAGCTCGGTCCACGCGCGCTCCATCTGCCGGTGCTCGTTCGCGAGGTCGGCCACCATGCGCGTCAACCGCGAGCCGCGACCGAGGGTTGCGGCGGTCATCATGCGCGGCAGCAGGTCCTCCTCCTCGTCCTCGTGGTGATGGCGCGCGGCGGTGTCGAAGTAGCGCAGCAGGGCGCCGGCAGCCTCGCGCGCCCGCGCGTCGTGGCCGTGGCTGCGCAGGTGCCCTGCGAGCGCCACCAGCGCCTCGCACTGCGAGCGGATGCGCTCGTGGCACGCCTTCAGCATCTCGAGCGGCTGCGAGAAGCCCGGCGCCGTTTGCGGCAGCTCGTCGTCCATCGCGGCCTATCTTACGCCAAAACCCGGCGCGGCCGAGAACCGGGCACCCAGCGGCAAATTTGACGAATGTCAAGAAAACCGGGGCTCCCCGGTATGACAATTCCCGGTCATGCCCGAAGGGCCGCACACGCCGCAACCGGCTCCGCGCCGCATCGAGCTCGTCTGCCCGGCCGGCAGCCTCCCGGCGCTGCGGGCAGCGGTGGACAACGGCGCGGATAGCGTCTATCTGGGATTCCGCGACGAGACCAACGCGCGCAACTTCGCGGGCCTCAATTTCACCCGGCAGGAGGCCGCCGCCGCGGTGAGCTACGCGCACGACCGCGGCGCGAAAGTGCTGCTCGCGCTCAACACCTACCCCCGCCCCGGAGCCGAGGCGCGCTGGCGCAGCGCGCTCGATGACGCCGCAGCCCTCGGGGTAGACGCCGTCATCCTGGCCGATCCCGGCCTGATGCAGTACGCGGCGCGCGCGCATCCCGGGCTCGCCCTGCACCTCTCGGTGCAAGGCTCGGCGACCAATTACGAGGCCATCAATTTCTACCACCGGCACTTCGGCGTGCGGCGCGCGGTGCTGCCGCGGGTGCTCTCGGCCGCGCAGGTGGCGGAGGTGATCCGGCACACGCCGGTGGAAATCGAGGTGTTCGGCTTCGGCGGGCTGTGCGTGATGGTCGAGGGCCGCTGCCTGCTCTCCTCCTACGTCACCGGTGTCTCGCCCAACGTGCACGGCGCCTGCTCGCCGGCGCAGGCGGTGCGCTGGCGCGAGACGCCGCAGGGACTGGAATCGCGCCTGAACGGGCTGCTCGTCGACCGCTACGCCGCCGGCGAAAAGGCGGCCTATCCCACGCTGTGCAAGGGCCGCTACGAGGTCGAGGGCGAGACCTACTACGCGATCGAGGAGCCCGCGAGCCTCAACACCCTCGCGCTGCTGCCGGTGTTCGCGCGCATCGGTGTCGCCGCCGTCAAGATCGAGGGCCGGCAGCGCAGCGCCGCCTACGTCGCGCAGGTGACGGCGATATGGCGCGAGGCGATAGACCGCTGCTTGCGCGAGCCGCAGGCCCCAGCGCACGATCCGCGCTGGACGGCGGCGCTCGGCCGGCTCGCCGAGGGCCACCAGCAGACCCTGGGTGCCTATTACCGGCCGTGGAAATAGCATGAAGCTCTCGCTCGGTCCGATCCTCTACTACTGGCCGCGCGAGGCGGTGTTCGGCTTCTACCGCGCGGCGGCGGCGCTGCCGGTGGACGTGATCTACCTCGGGGAGACGGTGTGCTCCCGGCGCCACGAGCTGCGGCTCTCCGACTGGCTCGATCTCGCGCGCTCGCTCGCCGCCTCCGGCAAGGAAGTGGTGCTCTCGACGCAGGCGCTGATCGAGTCGGAATCGGACTTGAGGCTGCTGCGCCGGATCGCCGCCAACGGCGAGTTCCTGGTGGAGGCGAACGACATGGGTGCGGTGGGGCTGCTCGAGGGCCGCCCCTTCGTCGCCGGCGCGCCTCTCAACATCTACAACCCGCAAACCCTCGCGTTTCTCGCGGAGCGCGGAGCGCGGCGCTGGATGGCGCCGGTGGAGATGCCGCGCGCGACGCTCGAGGCGATGCAGCGCGCCCGCC
>DATLZE010000193.1:0-5862 GCA_035574195.1 Burkholderiales bacterium
CTCGCGCGCGCCTGCGGGCGGGCGCCCGAGCCGCGCGCCGCGGGAGCGCAGTCGTGAGCCGCATGCGCCTGGTGGTGATCGGCAACGGAATGGTGGGGCAGCGCTTCCTCGAGAGCCTCGCCGCGCGCGCGGACGGCCGCATGCCCCACGTGACCGTCTTCTGCGAGGAGCCGCGCCCGGCCTACGATCGCGTGAACCTCACCGGTTTGTTCTCCGGCAAGAGCGCGGCCGACCTCAATCTGGTTCCTGAGGGCTTTTTCGAACAGCACGGCATCCGCCTGCGGCTGGGTGAGAGGGCCGCTGGCGTTGACCGGGAGCGCAAGCTGGTGCGCGCTGCCAGCGGCGAAGAGGTGCCCTACGACAAGCTGGTGCTCGCAACCGGCTCCGCTCCCTTCGTCCCGCCCGTTCCGGGAACCGATCGCCCGCACTGCTTCGTCTATCGCACGATCGAGGACGTGGAGGCGATCCGCGCGGCGGCGCAGCGCGCACAGGTGGGCGCGGTGATCGGCGGGGGGCTGCTCGGGCTGGAAGCCGCCAAGGCGCTGCGCGATCTGGGGCTCGAAACGCACGTGGTGGAATTCGCCCCGCGCCTGATGGCGGTGCAGCTCGACGAGGCGGGCGGGCGGCTGCTGCGCCGGCGGATCGAAGCGCTCGGCGTCACGGTCCATCTTGCGAAGGACACGCGTGCGATCGCTGACGGGGCCGAGCGGCGCCACAGGCTCGAATTTGCCGATGGCGGCGCGCTGGAGGCGGACCTGATCGTGTTTTCCGCCGGCATCCGGCCTCGCGACGAGCTCGCGCGCTCGTGCGGGCTCGCGGTCGGCCCCCGCGGCGGAATCGCGATCGACGAGCATTGCCAGACGAGCGATCCGGATATCTATGCCGTGGGCGAATGCGCGCTGTGGAACGGGCGCGGCTACGGGCTGGTCGCGCCGGGCTACCGGATGGCGGAAGTGGCGGCGCGGCACCTCGCTGGCGAGGGGTCGGCGGAATTTTCCGGCGCCGACCCGAGCACGAAGCTCAAGCTCCTCGGCGTGGAGGTCGCCTCGATCGGCGATGCGCACGGCGCGACACCCGGCGCGCTCGCCTGCTGCTTCATGGACGAGCACGCGGGAATCTACAAAAAGCTCGTCGTCTCGGCCGACCGCAAGCGGCTGCTCGGAGCGATCTTGGTCGGGGAGGCGTCCGATTACGGGAGCCTGCTGCAAATGGCGTTGCACGGCGTGCCGCCGCCCGAGCACCCCGAAACCTTGATCCTGCCCGCGCGCGAGGGCGGGGGAGCCGGCACGGCCGCGGAGCTGCTTGCCGACAGCGCGCTCGTCTGTACCTGCAACGGCGTGACCAAGGGCGCGCTCCGCGAAGCGGTCGCGGCGGGCTCGACCAGCATCGGCGCGCTCAAGAAGGCGACCCGGGCGAGCACCAGCTGCGGCGGCTGCGGGCCGCTGGTGAAGAGAATCCTCGATCGCGAGCTCGCGAAGCGCGGCGTCGAGGTGCAGAACCACCTTTGCGAGCACTTCGCGTTCTCGCGCCAGGAGCTCTTCCACCTGGTCCGCGTCGAGGGGCTGCGTACCTTCGGCGAAGTGATCTCGAAGCACGGGCGGGGGCGCGGCTGCGACATCTGCAAGCCGGCGGTCGCCTCGATCCTCGCCGCATGCTGGAACGAATACGTGCTCGCCCCCGAGCACGCGCCGCTGCAGGACACGAACGACTACTTCCTCGCCAACCTCCAGAAGGACGGCACCTATTCGGTCGTGCCGCGCGTGCCCGGAGGCGAGATCGAACCCGACCGGCTGATCGTGCTCGCGAGCATCGCGAAGAAGTTCGGCCTCTATACCAAGATCACCGGCGCGCAGCGCATAGACATGTTCGGCGCGCGCCTCGAGCAACTGCCGCTCATCTGGAAGGAGCTGGTGGCGGCCGGCTTCGAGTCCGGCCACGCCTACGGCAAGGCGCTGCGCACCGTGAAGTCCTGCGTCGGCTCCACTTGGTGCCGTTACGGGGTGCAGGACTCGGTGGCGATGGCGATCCGCATCGAGACGCGTTACCGCGGGCTGCGCGCGCCGCACAAGCTCAAGATGGCGGTCTCCGGCTGCGCTCGCGAGTGCGCCGAGGCCCAGGGCAAGGACGTGGGCGTGATCGCCACCGAGCGCGGCTGGAACCTCTACGTGTGCGGCAACGGCGGCATGAAGCCGCGCCACGCGGAGCTCCTCGCGCGCGATCTCGACGACGAGACACTGATCCGGACGATAGACCGCTTCCTCATGTTCTACATCCGCACCGGCGACCGGCTCCAGCGCACCAGCGTCTGGCTCGAGAACCTGGAGGGCGGCATCGAGTACGTGCGCAGGGTCGTGTGCGAGGACGCGCTCGGCCTCGGGCGGGAACTCGAAGCCGACATGCAGCGGCTGGTGGAAAGCTACGAGTGCGAGTGGAAGCGCGCGATCAACGACCCCGCGACGCTCAAGCGCTTCCGCCATTTCGTCAACAGCGACGCGCCGGACCCGGAGATCGTTTTCGTCCGCGAGCGCGGCCAGATCCGGCCCGCGCGCATCGAGGAGCGCGCCGCCTCGAGCCCCGAGTCGCGGGTTTCGGGCGTGGATTCCGCGACCCCGGGCTCGGAGCGCATGGCCGCCGAAGGCAGTGTATGAGTCTCTGGGTCGAGGTCTGCAAGCTCGAAGATATCCTCCCGGACACGGGCGTCGCCGCGCTCCTCGCCGGGCGCCAGATCGCCGTGTTCCGGCTCGGCGACGGGAGCGTGCACGCGATCGGCAACCACGACCCGTTCTCGCGCGCGAACGTGCTCTCGCGCGGCATCGTGGGCGAGCTCCGCGGCGAGCCAGTGGTCGCCTCCCCGGTCTACAAGCAGCACTTCAGTCTCGTCACGGGCAAGTGCCTGGAGGATCCCGCCGTGGCGGTCCCGGTATATCCCGCGCGCGCAGAGTCGGGCGCGGTCTGGGTCCAGGCTCCCCAGGCGCAGGCGCGCGCGGCGGGTGGCCGGCCGCGGCTCGTCGTCGTGGGCAACGGCATGGCGGGCGTGCGCGTGCTGGAAACCCTCCTCGAGCTCGCGCCCGGCCGCTACGAGATCACCGTGTTCGGCGCCGAGCCGCACGGCAACTACAACCGCATCCTGCTCTCGCGGCTGCTCGCGGGGGAGGTGGCGCGCGAGGAGATCTTCACCCACGCGCCGGACTGGTACGAACGGCACGGCATCACGCTCCACGCCGGCGATCCGGTGCTGCGCATCGACCGCGCCCGCCGCACCGTGACCTCCCGCAGCGGGCGCGAGGCGCGCTACGACCGGCTGCTGCTCGCGACCGGATCGAGACCCGCCCCGCTTCCGGTGCCGGGCCGGGAGCTGCCCGGAGTGGTTTCGTTTCGCGACCTCGGCGACGTCGAGGCGATGCTGGAGGCGAGCCGCAGCGGAGGCGCCGCCGTGGTAGTCGGCGGCGGGCTCCTCGGGCTCGAAGCCGCCCACGGGCTGGCGAAGCGGGGCATGGAGGTGACCGTCGTGCACCTCATGGAACATCTGATGGAGCGCAGCCTCGACGCCGCCGCCGCGGGATTGCTCCAGCGCCATCTCGAGGCGGGCGGGCTGAAGGTGCTGCTCGGGGCGCGCACCGTGGAGATCCTGGGCCCGGGTCGCGCCCGCGGCGTGCGCCTCGCCGACGGGCGCGCGCTCCCCGCAAGCCTCGTGGTGATCGCCGCCGGCATCGTCCCGGACGTGGGGCTCGCGCAGGCGGCAGGCCTGCCCTGCGAGCGCGGCGTGCTGGTGAGCGACACGCTCCAGACCTTCGATCCCTGCATCTACGCAGTGGGCGAATGCGTGCAGCATCGCAACGCCACCTACGGAATCGTCGCGCCGCTCTTCGAGCAGGCGCGCGTGTGCGCCAACCATCTCGCCGGCCGGGGCGACCTCGCCTACCGCGGTTCGGTGGCCGGCACGCGCCTGAAGGTGACGGGCGTGGACGTGTTCTCCGCGGGCGACTGGACCGGCGGCGCGGGCGCGCGCGATATCCTCTACCGGGATCCGGGCCGCGCTGTGTACAAGCGGCTGGTGGTGCGCGGCGACCGGCTGCGGGGCGTCGTGCTCTACGGCGACACCGCCGACGGCGAATGGTACCTGGAACTCATCCGGCGCCGCGCGGAGGTCGGCCGCTACGGCGAGCGGCTGGTGTTCGGAAGGCGATTCGCCGAAGCGCTCGCGGCATGAGGGGCGCGCTTCCCGTCCGCACGACCTGCCCCTACTGCGGCGTGGGGTGCGGTGTGCGCGCCACCGTGCGCGACGACGGCGCGGTCGAGATCGCGGGCGACGAGGCGCACCCGGCGAACTACGGCCGGCTGTGCGTGAAGGGGGCCGCGCTCGGCGAGACCCTCGATCTCGAGGGGCGGTTGCTCCATCCGCTGGTGCGCGAGACGGCGGGGCGAGGGGGCGCGGCGCGGATGCGGCGCGCGCGCTGGGACGAGGCGCTGGAGACAGTGGCGCGGGGGCTCGAGCGCGTCATCGCGGAGCACGGCCCCGATTCCG
Source organism: Burkholderiales bacterium (assembly GCA_035574195.1). Lineage (GTDB taxonomy): Bacteria > Pseudomonadota > Gammaproteobacteria > Burkholderiales > SG8-41 > SG8-41. The sequence continues at coordinate 4,526 of DATLZE010000193.1, forward strand.
TGGCGTTCTACGTCTCCGGGCAGCTGCTGACCGAGGACTATTACGTCGTCAACAAGCTCGCCAAAGGCTTCATCGGCACCGCGAACATAGACACCAACTCGCGCCTGTGCATGGCCTCCGCGGTCGCCGGGCACAAGCGCGCCTTCGGCGCGGACAGCGTGCCGGGCTGCTACGAGGATCTGGAGCTCGCCGACTTGGTGGTGCTCGTCGGCTCCAACACCGCCTGGTGCCATCCGGTCCTGCACCAGCGCATCCTCGCGGCACGCGCAAGACGGCCGTGGATGAAGATCGCGGTGATCGATCCGCGCCGCACCGCGACCTGCGAGGAGGCCGACCTGCACCTGCCGATCCGGCCCGGGACCGACGTGGCGCTGTTCAACGGGCTGCTCGCGTTTCTCCACGACTCGGGCCGCGCGGACGAGCGCTTCGTCGCCGCGCACACCGAGGGCGCGGCGGAGGCCGTCGAGGCCGCGCGCCGCACCACCGGCAGCCCGGCGCATGTCGCGCGCGCGTGCGGAGTGGGCGAGCCGCGGCTGATCGAGTTCTACCGCCTGTTCGCCGCGACCGAGCGTGTGGTCACGGTATTCTCGCAGGGCGTGAACCAGTCGAGCGCGGGCGTGGACAAGGTGAACGCGATCATCAACTGCCATCTGCTCACCGGGCGCATCGGCCGGCCCGGCGCGGGCCCGTTCTCGATCACCGGGCAGCCGAACGCGATGGGCGGGCGCGAGGTCGGAGGGCTCGCCACCGCGCTCGCCGCGCACCTCGAGCTCGGGGACGAACGCCACCGCGAGCTCGTGCGATCGTTCTGGGGCAGCCCCCGGATTGCCGTGCGGCCCGGTCTCAAGGCCGTGGAGCTGTTCGAGGCCGTGGGCGAGGGCCGGGTGAAGGCGCTCTGGATCATGGCGACCAATCCGGCGGTCTCGCTCCCCGACGCCGACCGAGTGCGCGCAGCGCTCGCGAAGTGCGAGTGGGTGATCGTCTCCGACGTGGTGGCGCGCACCGACACCACGGCCTGCGCGCGCGTGCTGCTGCCGGCGGCCGCCTGGGGCGAGAAGGAGGGCACCGTCACCAACAGCGAGCGGCGCATCTCGCGCCAGCGCGCGTTCCTGCCGGCGCCGGGAGAGGCGCGGCCCGACTGGTGGATCGTGACTCAGGTGGCGCGGCGCATGGGCTACGCGGAGGCGTTTCCCTACGAAAAGCCGTACGAGATCTTCCGCGAGCACGCGCGACTGTCGGCCTGGCGCAACGGCCCGCGCCGCGGCGCGGGCGGCGAGACCGTGTTCCGGGACTTCGACCTGGCGGGGCTCGCCGAGCTCGACGAGCGAGACTACGAG
>DATLZE010000194.1:0-11834 GCA_035574195.1 Burkholderiales bacterium
GTAGAAACCCGCGGCGAGCGTGCCGCTGGTGGCGAGGAGGCCTACCGCCGCGCCCCGCACGCCGCGCCGCTCGAGCGCGGCGCAGGCCGCATCGGCGATGTGCAGGATCGGCAGCCCCCCCTGGCGCACGAGCTCGTCGTACCAGTAGTGCGCAGTGTTGCAGGGGATGGCGAGCGCCTGCGCGCCCGCGCGCCCGAGCACCTCGATGCCGCGCAGCATCGCGGGCAGCGGCGAGGCCCCGCCCTGGAGAATCGCCGCGGTGCGGTCGGGCACCTGCGGCACCGAATAGACGATCAGCGGCAGGTGCTCCTGGTCGCTGCGCGCCGGGGTCGCCTCGATCACCTTGCGCATGAAGTCCACGGTGGCGAGCGGCCCCATGCCGCCGAGCACGCCGAGCAGCCGGTTCATCGCGGGTTTCCGCGCTGTGAGCGCATCCGGGAAGCATACGTTGCCCCTGGCGCCGTGCCAATCCCGCGCGCGGGCGCCTTGAACCGCCGGCGCCGCCGTTTCATCATGCGGCCGATCGAATCGAGGAGGTCCTGCCATGTCCCGGCCCGTGCGCTACGAACACGATCTGCTCGGCAGGCGCGCCGTGCCCGCCGAGGCCTACTACGGCGTGCATACGGTGCGCGCGCTCGAGAATTTTCCCATCACCGGCACGCCGATCTCGGTCTATCCCGATCTCGTCGCGGCGCTCGCGTGCGTGAAGCAGGCGGCGGCGCTCGCCAACCACGAGCTGGGACTGCTCGACGAGCGGCGCGCGCACGCGATCGTGCGGGCGTGCGAGGAAATCCGCGCCGGAGAGCTGCTCGAGCAGTTCGTCGTGGACGTGATCCAGGGCGGCGCGGGCACCTCCACCAACATGAACGCGAACGAGGTGATCGCCAACCGCGGCCTCGAGCTCATGGGGCGCGCGAAAGGCGAGTACCAGCACCTGCACCCGGTCGAGCACGTGAACCTCAGCCAGAGCACCAACGACGTCTATCCGACGGCCGTCAAGGTGGCGCTGCACTTCATGATCGGGCGGCTGACGGAGGCGATGGCACGGCTGCGCGCCGCTTTCGCCGCCAAGGCGGAGGAGTTCGGGGACGTCGTCAAGATGGGGCGCACCCAGCTCCAAGACGCGGTTCCCATGACGCTGGGGCAGGAGTTTTCCACCTACGCGGTGATGCTGGAGGAGGACGAGCAGCGGCTGAAGGAAGCCTGCCAGCTGATCCACGAGATCAACCTCGGCGCGACCGCGATCGGCACCGGCATCACCACGCATCCCGACTACGCGCCGCTCGTCTGCCGCAAGCTCTCCGACATCACCGGCATCCAGCTCGTCACCGCGTCGAACCTGGTGGAGGCGACCCAGGATGCGGGCGCCTTCGTGCAGGTCTCGGGGGTGCTCAAGCGAGTCGCGGTAAAGCTCTCCAAGACCTGCAACGATCTGCGCCTGCTCTCCTCGGGCCCGCGCGCGGGGCTCGGCGAGATCAACCTGCCGGCGGTGCAGGCCGGCTCCTCGATCATGCCGGGGAAGGTCAACCCGGTGATCCCGGAGGTGGTCAACCAGATCGCCTTCGAGGTGATCGGCAACGACGTGACCGTCTCCTTCGCCGCGGAGGCGGGGCAGCTGCAGTTGAACGCCTTCGAGCCGATCATCGCCCACAGCCTGTTCAAGAGCCTGGCGCATCTCAGCAACGGCTGCGATACGCTGTGCAGCCGCTGCGTGACCGGGATCACCGCCAACCGCGAGCACCTGCGCCGGCTGGTCGAGAACTCGATCGGCATCGTCACCGCGCTCAATCCCTATATCGGCTACGAGCGCGCGACCGAGGTGGCGCGCGAGGCCTACGCCACCGGCAGGAGCGTCTACGAGCTGGTGCTCGAGAAGGGCTGGATGAGCCGCGAGCTGCTCGAGTCGGTGCTCAGGCCCGAGGCGCTCGCCCGGCCGCGCCCGCCGCGGCGCGAATGAGCCGCCCCGCTCCGCCCGTAAGCGCGGCGTAAGGAGAGGCTGTATAATAATCCGCGTCGCTGCATGATCCGCGAGGCCAGCATGGAACAGGAGAAAGCGGGCACGTCCCGGGACGTCAACACCGTTCACGCCAAACCATTCGCCGAGATGACTTTCGGCGAGAAGCTGAGGCACTTCTGCAAGGTGTGCCTGTTCTTCATCACCTTCGGATTCGCTTACCCGAACATCTTCAGCGAATGAACGATCGGCGCCTTCGCGCCGGTTTTTCTCCCGCAAGCTCGCTGCGGCCATCTTGAGGCGGGCTGGCGCCGTCAGCGCGTCAGGAAATCCTCGATCAGGCGCGCCAGCCGCTGCGGCTGGTCGTGGTGCATCATGTGGCCGCTCGCCTCGAGCCACGCTTCGTGGTAGCAGCGGAACGCGCCCTTGCGCTCGGCGAGCTGCTCGGGCGTGTCCTGGAGGTATCCGGTCCCCTTCGATTCGCGCGCGAACACCCACAGCACCGGCGCCGTAGCCTCCCGCCAGCAGGCGATCAGCTCCTCGATGCGGAAGGTGTAAGGGTTCACGAGCTTGTGGCGGGGGTCGCTCCTCAGCACGACCGAGCCGTCGGGGCCCTCCTTAGCCCAGTGGCGCGCGAGAAACTGCGCCTTTTCGTCGTCGAGCCGCGGATTGGCGCTTTTGAGCCGCGCCGCGACCTCGTCGAAGGACCGGTAGGGACGGAAGCGCGGCGGCTCGCGCAGCCCGTCGAGCCAGCGCCTCACCCGCGCAGGCGCCTGCGAAGCGTCCATGCGCGCGAGCCCGAAGCCCTCGAGCGAGATCACTTGCGCGACCCGCGCGGGCCGCACACCGGCGTAGGTGCAGGCGATCACGCCCCCCATGCTGTGGCCGACGAGGCGCGCGGGCTCGTGCGGCTCGTAGAGCTCGAGCAACCGCTCGAGATCGGCGTAATAGTCGGGGAACCAGTAGCCCTCGCGCGCCCAGGCGCTGAGCCCGAAGCCGCGCCAGTCGGGCGCAAGCACGCACCAATCGCGCGCGAGCGCGTCCACCAGGAACTGGAACGAGGCCGAGACATCCATCCAGCCGTGCAGCAGGAACAGTCGCGGCGCGCCGCGCTCTCCCCACACGCGCACGTGATAGCGCAGTCCGCGGATGTCGTGGAATTCCGAGCGGCTCGGTTTCATTGATGGTGAATGGTAAACGGGAAGTGGCGGCGAATGGTAAAGTTCGCGGTCAGATGGCATCGGTGATCCGCTCCGTGGCGCTCCGGCGGCCGGCGTTCGCGCACGGGCTTTGTGCTGCGGCGGCATCCGCGTTACTCGCGCTCCTCGCGGCGGCGGCCGCGCCGGCCGCGGCGCAGCGCTTCGAGCAGGGATTGCTCTGGCGGGTCGAGAGCCAGGGCGTGCCTCCGAGTCACGTCTTCGGCACGGTGCACGTGGAGGATCCGCGGCTCGCCCGGCTGCCGCCCGCGGCCGCCCGCGCGCTCGAGCAGGCGCGCAGCCTGGCGGTGGAGCTCGGGCTCACCCCGGCCAACCTGCAGGCGCTTGCCGCCAGCATGGTGCTCCAGGACGGGCGCGATCTGCCCGCGATCGCCGGGGCCGAGCTGTTCGCGAGGGCGGCTGCCGCCGCCGCGGGCATCGGGCTGCCCGAGCCGGTGCTGCGCCTGTTCAAGCCCTGGGCCGTGGCGCTGCTGCTGATGGCGCCGCGGCAGAACCCCGAGAACGTGCTCGACTACGTGCTGGTGCGCCTGGCGGTGGAGCGCGGCCTGCCGGTGCACGAGCTGGAGAGCGTGGACGAGCAGATCGCCGTGTTCGACGGGATGGCCGAACCGGACCAAGTGGCGCTGCTCGGGCGCGCCGTGCGCGAGCACGAACGCTTGCCCCGCACGCTCGGCCGCATCGTCGCGGCCTACCTCGCGCGCGACCTCGCCGCGATGTGGCGCATCGGCCAGGAGGATGCCGGCGAGGACGCGCAGGCGCGGCGGCTGAACGAAGTCTTCGTGCAGCGGGTGCTCGAGGCGCGCAACGCGCGCCTGGCCGAGCGCATCGAGGCGCGGCTCAAGGAGGGCGGGGCGTTCATCGCGGTGGGCGCGCTGCATCTCTACGGCGAGCGCGGCGTGCTGGCGCTGCTGGAGCGCCGCGGCTGGCGCGTGATGCGGGTGTATTAGCCGCCGTACCGATCGCGCCGCCGGCTCCATCGCGGGGTTCTCTCGCCGCGGCGAGGCTCGCGACAAACGCCGCGGCAAGTCGAGGCGCAGGCGGTCCGCCTCGCGGGCATCCGGGGTTCCGTGCCGATCGGCGCGGCGTAAAATAAGAAGCCTATGCCGGCGCCGTCGTTCGTCCATCTGCGATTGCACAGCGAGTACTCGATCGTGGATGGCATCGTCCGCCTGGAACAGGCGGTTGCGGCGGCGGCGGCAGACGGCATGCCGGCGCTGGCGCTCACCGACCTCGCCAACGTGTTCGGCATGGTGAAGTTCTACCAGGCGGCGCGCGAGAAAGGCATCAAGCCCATCGTCGGCTGCGACGTGTGGCTCGAGAACGAGTCCGACCGCGACAAGCCGCACCGGGCGCTGCTGCTTGTCCAGTCGCGCGAGGGCTATCTGCGGCTCTCGGAGCTGCTCACCCGCGCCTACCGCACCAACCAGTACCGCGGGCGTGCCGAGATCCGCAAGGGCTGGTTCGCCGAGGCCGGTACCGCAGGGCTGATCGCGCTCTCGGGCGCGCATCACGGCGACCTCGGACAGGCGCTCGCCGTGGACAACGCGCGCCAGGCGCAGCGGCTCGCGCGCGAGTGGGCCGATCTCTTCCCCGGCCGCTTCTACGTGGAGTTGCAGCGACCGGGGCGCGGCGCGACCGTGCTCGGCGCGGCCTCCGTCCCGGTGGAGACCTACGTGCAGCGCGCGCTGAGGCTCGCCTCGGCGATGAAGCTGCCGGTGGTGGCGACCCACCCGGTGCAGTTCATCCGGCCCGATGACTTCAGGGCGCACGAGGCGCGGGTGTGCATCGCCGAGGGCTACGTGCTCTCCGACCCGCGCCGCCCGCGCGCGTTCCACCCCGAGCAATACTTCAAGTCCCAGGCGGAGATGGCGCAGGCGTTCCGCGACGTGCCGCAGGCGCTCGCGAACAGCGTCGAGATCGCCAAGCGCTGCAACCTCACGCTCGAGCTCGGGCGCACCCGGCTGCCGCGCTTCCCCACGCCCGAGGGCGTCGGGCTCGACGAGTACCTGCGCCGGTGCGCGCGCGAGGGTCTCGAGCGCCGGCTCGCGCGGCTCTATCCCGACGCGGCCGAGCGCGCGCGGGAGGAGCCGCGCTACCGCGCGCGGCTCGAATCCGAGCTCGAAACGATCGTGCAGATGGGCTTCGCCGGCTATTTCCTGATCGTCGCCGACTTCATCAACTGGGCCAAGGCGGACGGCGTGCCGGTCGGCCCAGGGCGCGGCTCCGGCGCCGGCTCGCTCGTCGCCTATTCGCTCGGCATCACCGACCTCGACCCGCTGCGCTACGACCTGCTGTTCGAGCGCTTCCTCAACCCCGAGCGCGTCTCGATGCCCGACTTCGACATCGACTTCTGCCAGGAGCGGCGCGACCGCGTGATCGACTACGTGAAGCGCAAATACGGCGCCGACAGCGTCTCCCAAATCGCCACCTTCGGCACCATGGCGGCGCGGGCGGTGGTGCGCGACGTGGGGCGCGTGCTCGATCTTTCCTACACCTTCTGCGACCAGCTCGCGAAGCTGATCCCGTTCCAGCCGGGGCGGCACATCACGCTCGCCGAGGCGCGCGAGATGGAGCCGCAGCTCAAGGAGCGCGAGGAAAAGGAGGAGGAGGTGAGGGAGCTGCTCGCGCTCGCCGAAAAGCTCGAGGGGCTCACGCGCAACGTGGGCATGCACGCGGGCGGCGTGCTGATCGCCCCGGGCAAGCTCACCGAGTTCTGCCCGCTCTACGTCGCCGACGGATCGGATGCCGCGGTCTCGCAGTTCGACATGAAGGACGTGGAGGCGGTCGGGCTCGTCAAGTTCGATTTCCTCGGGCTCACCACGCTCACCATTCTCGACTGGACGCTCGGCAACATCGAGAAGGCGCAAGGCGAGGGGCGGGGCGCGCAAGGCGAGGGAGGCTCTTCATCCCTCGATCTCGCCTCCATTCCTCTGGACGATCCTGCGACCTACCGGCTCTTCGCGCAGGGGGACACGACCGGAGTGTTCCAGTTCGAATCGCGCGGCATGCGCGATCTGCTCGCGCGCGCCCGGCCCGACCGCTTCGAGGACATCGTGGCGCTGGTGGCGCTCTACCGGCCGGGGCCGATGGAGCTGATTCCGGAGTTCGTGCGCCGCAAGCACGGCGGGCGCGTCGAGTATCTCGATCCGCGGCTCGAGCCGATCCTCAAGCCCACCTACGGCATCATGGTCTACCAGGAGCAGGTGATGCAGATCGCGCAGGTGATCGGCGGCTACACGCTGGGCGGAGCCGATCTCCTGCGGCGCGCCATGGGCAAGAAGCTGCCCGAAGAGATGGCCAAGCATCGCGGCGACTTCGTCGCCGGCGCGGTGAAAAACGGCGTGCCCGAGCGCAAGGCGCACGAGCTGTTCGATCTCATGGAGAAGTTCGCGGGGTACGGCTTCAACCGTTCCCACGCCGCCGCCTACGCGCTGGTCGCCTACCAGACCGCGTACTTCAAGGCCCACCACACCGCGGCGTTCCTCGCCGCGAACCTCTCGGCAGTGATGGGCGACACCGACAAGGTCGAGCAGTTCGTCGAGGACGCGCGGGCGCACGGCATCGAAGTGCTCGCTCCCGACATCAACCGCTCGGGCTACCGCTTCGAGCCGGAAATCTCCTCCGATTCCCCTGCGCAGAAGGGGCAGAGCAAGTGGGTGATCCGCTATGGCCTGGGCGCGATCAAGGGCACCGGCGAGGCGGCGATCCAGTCCGTGATCGAGGCGCGCAGGAGCGGCCCGTTCACCGATCTATTCGACTTCTGCCGCCGCGTGGACAAGCGGCTCGTCAACCGGCGGGTAGTGGAGTCGCTGATCCGCGCCGGCGCCTTCGACTGCCTGAACGATCACCGCGCTGCGCTGCTCGCCTCGGTCGGCGCGGCGCTCGAAGGCGCGGAGCAAGCGAGCCGCGCCGCGCACCAGGTGAGCCTGTTCGCGGAACTGCCGGGAGGCGCGAGCGGCCCTGCGCTCGCCGAGGTGCCGCGCTGGAGCGTCCGGGAGCGCTTGCTCAACGAGAAGCTCGCGCTCGGCTACTACTTCAGCGACCACCTCTTCAACATCCACCGCGAGGAGGTGCGCCGCTTCGTGCGCACCCGGCTCTCCGAGCTCGCTGCGGCCGGCAATGCGGATTACGCGGGGCGCAGCTACTGGGTGGCCGGGGTGGTGATCGGCTCGCGCGTGCAGACGACTTCGGGCGGCCGCATGGGCGTGATCCAGCTCGCCGACGAATCCGGGCGTTTCGAGGTGATCGCGTTCCGCGAGGTGTTCGAGCGCCACCGCGCCAAGTTGAAGGAGGACGAGCTGCTGGTGCTGGAGGTGCGGCTGCGCGCGGCGCGCGCGCGCGGGACGAACGGCGAGGTCGAGGGCGGCCAGGACGCGGGGCTGCGCATCGAGGCGCTCGATGTCCTCGACCTCGCGCAGGCGCGCAGCCGCTTCGCGCGCGCGGTGCGACTCGTCTGCAACGGCGCTTCCTCGGCGGCGCGGCTGCGCGAGCTTCTCGCGCCCTACCGCAGCGGCCGCTGCCCGGTGTCGGTGCTGTACTCGAACCGCGAGGCGAGCTGCGAGATCGAGCTGGGCGAGGCGTGGCGCGTGAATCTCCACGACGATCTCGTGCGCGCGCTGTGCGAATGGCTGAGCCCGGAGAACGTGCGCATCGTCTACGAGGAGCCGCGCGCGGGGCAATGAACACCCGGATATTTCCCGCCGCCTTGCCCGCCCTCGGTCGCCGCATCGTTTCGTCACTTCGTCGCGCCTCGTTCTGGGCGGCGTGCACAGCGTGTCTCGTCGCGCTGCCCGCCTGGCCGGGAGAGGCCGAATGGCGGCTGCTCCACGAGCAGGCCGAGCAGCACCTGCGGCGCGGCAGCCTCGAGCAGGCGGAACTGTTCGCGCGCGAGGCGCTGCGGGAGGCGGAGGCCTCGCTCGGGCGCGAGCACCGCGCCGCGGAGGCGAGCCTCGCCACGCTCTCGGCGGCGCTGCGGCTGCGCGGCCGGCACGAGGAGGCGCTGCCCCACGCCCGCAGGCTTGTCGCGCTGCGCGAGAAGCTCTACGGAGCGGAGGACCCCACCACCGCGATCGCGGTGCACAACCACGCGGAGATCCTGATCGCGCGGGAACAGTTCGCGGCGGCCGAGAAGCTGCAGCGCCGCGCGCTCGCGGTCTTCGAGAAGAAGTTCGGCGAGAAGCACTTCCACACCGCCGCCGCCCTGCACAACCTGGGCGCGATCCTGCTGCGGCAGCAGAAGCACCGGGAAGCCGAGAAGTTCCTGCGCCGGGCGCTCGCCGCAAAAGAGCAGTCGCTCAAGCCGGGGCATCTCAGCATCGCGCACACGCTCGACAACCTCGCCGTGGCGCTCGAGGCGCAGGGCCGGGAGATCGAAGCGCAGCGCTACCGGCGCCGGGCGGAGACGATCCGCCGCCAGGCGGCGCAGGGCTGAGCCTCGAACCGCCGGTGAGGCGGCGGAAATCCCGTGAATCGTGAATCGGGCACCACCGGAGTCATGTCGCCCCCTTTCGAAGGCCCTTCCGATCCTCGATTCACGGGCGTTCACCTGCGCTGATACGCGGTTTCGTGCCCGTCTTCCGGCTTCGTGCCATGGCGTCGAGGCGGGGCTCGAGGTTTTTGCCCCCCGCGCTCGGCTGCGGGCGGCTGAGGTAAGCTTCGAGCGATGAGCGTCCTCGAGGACTTTCATCCCGCCGTCGCCGGCTGGTTCCGGCGCGCTTTCCCCTTCCCGACCGAGCCGCAGGCGCGCGCCTGGCCCGCGATCCGCGCCGGCGGCGACGTGCTGGTCGCCGCCCCGACCGGATCGGGCAAGACGCTCGCCGCCTTTCTCGCCGCGCTCGATTCGCTGGTGCGCCTGGGGCTCGAAGGCGAGCTGCCCGAGCAGACGCAGGTGGTGTACGTCTCGCCGCTCAAGGCGCTCTCGAACGACATCCGCGGCAATCTCGAGGGGCCGCTCGCTGGCATCCGCAGGGAGCTGGCCGCGCTCGGCTACCCCGAAGTCGAGATCCGCGCGCTGGTCAGGACCGGCGACACCGAGCAGGCCGAGCGCAGCCGCATGCGGAAGAGACCCCCGCACATCCTGGTCACCACGCCCGAGTCCCTGTACATCCTGCTCACGAGCGAGTCGGGGCGGCGCGCGCTCGCCGGCGCGCGCACGGTGATCGTGGACGAGATCCACGCGCTCGCGGGGAACAAGCGCGGCGCGCACCTCGCGCTCTCGCTCGAGCGGCTCGAACACCTCTGCGGGCGCCGGCCCGCGCGCATCGGGCTCTCGGCCACCCAGAATCCGATCGAGGAAGTGGCCGCCTTTCTCTCCGGCGCGAGGCGCGCCTGCACGATCGTGGACGCCGGCCACCTGCGCCGCGTCGAGCTCGCGCTCGAAGTGCCCGAGTCGCCGCTCGAGGCGGTGATGTCGGGCGAGGTGTGGGAGCAGGTCTACGAGCGCCTCGCAGAGCTCGTCCGCGAGCACCGCTCGACGCTGGTGTTCGTGAATACCCGGCGGCTCGCCGAGCGCGTGGCGCGCGCGTTGACCGAACGGCTCGGCCCGCAGGCGGTCACCTCCCACCACGGGAGCCTCGCGCGGGAGCTGCGGCTCGAGGCCGAGAGCCGGCTCAGGCGGGGCGAACTCAAGGCGCTCGTTGCGACCTCCTCGCTCGAGCTCGGGATAGACGTCGGGCACGTGGATCTCGTATGCCAGATCGGCACGCCGCGCGCGATCTCGACGCTGCTGCAGCGGGTGGGGCGTTCGGGCCACGCAGTGGGCGCCCTGCCGAAGGGGCGGCTCTTTCCGCTTTCGCGCGACGATCTCGTCGAGTGCGCGGCGCTCGCCGATGCGGCGCGGCGCGGGGAGCTCGACCGGCTGCGGATTCCGCAGAAGCCGCTCGACGTGCTCGCGCAACAGATCGCCGCCGAGGTCGCCTGCGGCGAATGGGACGAGGAGGCGCTCTTCGAGCTGCTGCGCCGCGCCTGGCCCTACCGCGATCTCGCGCGCGAGGAGTACGGAGCGGTGGTGCGGATGCTCGCGGAGGGCTGCTCCCCGCGCCGCGGCCGGAGCGGTGCGCTCCTGCATCGCGACGCGGTCAACCGGAAGCTGCGCCCGCGCGCGGGGCTGCGGATGACCGCCGTCACCTGCGGGGGCACGATCCCCGACAGCGCGGACTATGCCGTGGTGCTCGCGCCGCAGGAACAGGTGATCGGGAGCGTGAACGAGGACTTCGCGGTGGAGAGCTTGGCGGGGGACATCTTCCAGCTCGGCAACGCCTCGTACCGCATCCTGCGCGTGGAGGCGGGCCGCGTGCGCGTGGAAGACGCCCGCGGGCTGCCGCCCTCGATCCCGTTCTGGCTGGGCGAGGCGCCGGCGCGCACCGACGAAGTCTCCGCCGCCGTGTCGCGGCTGCGCTCGGAGCTGGAATCGCGGCTCGACGGCGGCACGGCGTTCGATTACCTCGCGCGGGAAATCGGCATCGCCCCGGAGGCCGCGCGACAGATCGTAGACTACCTCTGCGCGGCCAAGGCAGCGCTGGGAGCGCTGCCCACTCGCGAGCATCTCGTCCTCGAGCGCTTTTTCGACGAGTCGGGCGGCGCGCAGCTCGTGATCCACTCGCCTTACGGAAGCCGCGTGAACCGCGCGTGGGGGCTCGCGTTGCGCAAGCGCTTCTGCCGCAAGTTCAACTTCGAGCTGCAGGCCGCGGCGACCGAGGACGCGATCGTGCTCTCGCTCACCACCGCCCACAGCTTTCCGCTCGAGGAGGCCGCCCGCTACCTGCACGCGAGCACCGCGCGCGCGGTGCTCGCGCAGGCGCTGCTCGAGGCGCCGATGTTCGCCACGCGCTGGCGCTGGAACGCCTCGATCGCGCTCGTGCTGCCCCGCTGCCGGGGCGGGGCCAGGGTCGCGCCCCAGCTCCAGCGCATGCAGGCCGAGGACCTGCTCGCGGCCGTCTTCCCGGATCAGCTCGCCTGCCGCGAGAACCTCGCAGGCGAGCGCGAGATTCCCGATCACCCGCTGGTCGCCCAGACCCTTTCCGACTGCCTCACCGAGGCGATGGACGCGGAAGGGCTGGAGCGCCTGCTCGAGCGGATCGAGCGCGGAGAAGTGCGGGTCACCGCGCGCGAGCTCACCGCGCCTTCTCCGCTCGCGCTCGAGGCGCTCTGCGCGCGCCCCTACGCGTTTCTCGACGACGCCCCGCTCGAGGAGCGCCGCACGCAGGCGGTGCACGCGCGGCGCTGGCTCGACCCGCGGAGCGCAGCCGATATCGGCCAGCTCGATGCTGCGGCGCTCGCGCGCGTGCGGGACGAGGCCTGGCCGGAGGCCAGCACGGCGGACGAGCTGCACGACGCGCTCGCCTGGCTCGCACTGGTGACGGAGGCGGAAGCCGGCGCGCGGCCCGCGTGGGGCGGGCTGCTCGAGGAGCTCGCGCGCCAGGGGCGCGCCGCCAGGCTCGTTCCCGCCGCGGCCGGCCCCGGCCTGTGGATCGCCGCCGAACGGCTGCCGCAGTTCGCCGCGCTGCACCCGGGGGCGCGCCTGGAACCGCAAATCGCCGCGCCGCCCGAGCTCGCGGCGCGGCGCTGGACGCGCGAAGCCGCGCTGGTGGAGATCGTACGCGGCCGCCTCGAAGGGCTCGGGCCGGTGGCCGCGCAGCGGCTGGCGGCCGATATCGGCGTGCCGC
>DATLZE010000195.1:0-11948 GCA_035574195.1 Burkholderiales bacterium
AGCACGGCGCGCCCGCCGCGGGTGCGCATGCGCACACGGAAACCGTGGGTGCGCTTGCGGCGCGTAACCGACGGCTGATAGGTCCGCTTCATGCTCGCTGTCCCGGCTGCTGAAAAAGGGCGCTATTACAACCTCTAACCCCTGTCGTGTCAACCTTTGCGGAAGCGCTCGAAACCGCCCGCAGCGCAACGAAATCTGTGGATAACTGACCCCAAAGAGGATAAAATTCGGCCTTGAAAAACGCCCTTCCCACGGGTCCGAACTCCAACACGACGCCAATGAATGATTTCTGGCGCTACTGCCTGACCCGCTTCGAGAAAGAACTGACGCCCCAGCAATTCCAGACCTGGATCAAACCGCTCCGCTGCCACGCCGAGGGCAATGCGCTCACCCTGGTGGCGCCTAACCGCTTCGTGCAGCAGTGGGTGCGCGACCGCTTCCTCGGCAGGATCGAGGCGCTCGCGCGCGAGCAGCTCGCGCAGGAAGTGGAAATCCGGCTGGTGCTCGCGGACCGGGAGCACGCCGTGGCGGCGGCACCGGCGGCGGCCCGCTCCAGGGATCCGGCTGCGGCGAAGCCGAGCAGCCGCGAGGTCTCGCGCCTCAATCCGGCGTTCTCCTTCGACACCTTCGTCACCGGCAAGGCGAACGAGCTCGCACGCGCCGCCGCCACTCAGGTCGCCGAGCGCCCCGGCACTGCCTACAATCCCCTCTTCATCTACGGGGGCGTGGGCCTCGGCAAGACTCACCTGATCCAGGCGATCGGCAACTACCTGCGCACCCACGCCCCGGAGAGCAAGATCCGCTACATCCACGCCGAACAGTACGTCTCGGACGTGGTGCGCGCCTATCAGCACAAGGCGTTCGACGACTTCAAGCGCTACTACCACTCGCTCGATCTGCTGCTGATCGACGACATCCAGTTCTTCAGCGGCAAGAGCCGGACCCAGGAGGAATTCTTCTACGCGTTCAATGCGCTGATCGAATCCCACAAGCAGGTGGTGATCACCTGCGACACCTACCCCAAGGAGATTTCCGGGATCGAGAACCGGCTGATCTCGCGCTTCGGCTGGGGGCTCACCGTGGCGGTGGAGCCGCCCGAGCTCGAGATGCGGGTGGCGATCCTGCTCAAGAAGGCCGAGGCCGAGTCGGTGAAGCTCGACGAGGAGGTGGCGTTCTTCCTCGCCAAGCACGTGCAGTCCAATGTGCGCGAGCTGGAGGGGGCGCTCAAGCGCGTGCTCGCCTACGCGCGCTTCTCGGGGCAGCCGATCTCGGTTGACCTCTGCCGCGAGGCGCTGCGCGACCTGCTCGCCATCCAGCACCGCCAGATTTCGATCGAGAATATCCAGAAGACCGTCGCTGATTACTACAAGATCAAGGTCTCCGAGATGTACTCGAAGAAGCGCAGCCGCAACGTCGCCCGCCCGCGCCAGATCGCGATGGCGCTCGCCAAAGAGCTGACGCAGATGAGCCTTCCGGACATCGGCGAGGCCTTCGGCGGGCGAGACCACACCACCGTGCTGCACGCGTGCCGCAAGATTGCGCTGCTCAAATCCACCAACAGCGAGCTCACGCGCGATTTCAACTCCCTGCTCAAAGTCCTGCGGAGCTGAGCTGTATTGTATGTGGATATCCCACGACCGCTGTCACGAGCCGCCCATTATCCACAAATACCCCACACGCTGTCCCCGTGCCCGTGCACAGTGTCAGACCGCGCTCGCGCCCCGCAGCCCCGGCACTTTGCCAGATATCCCCAGGCGAGGGGCACCCTTATCAGTCCTACTAACTGTACGACAGAACCTATGAAACTCGTTCAGCTCGAACGCGACGCGCTGCTGAAGCCCCTGCAGGCGGTCACGGGCATCGTCGAGAAACGCCATACCCTGCCCATCCTGTCGAACGTCCTGATCGAGCGCAAACAGAAGCGGCTGCACCTCGTCGCAACCGACCTCGAGATCCAAGTGGAGACTACAACCGAGCTCGGCCAGAGCGCGGGCGAGGACCTGACCCTCACGGTATCGGCGCGCAAGCTCCTCGACATTCTGCGCGCGCTGCCCGAGGACGCGGAGGCGGTGCTCGACGTGCAGAACAATCGGCTCAACGTGAAGGCGGGCAGGAGCCGTTTCAGCCTGCAGACGCTGCCCGCGGCCGATTTTCCCGCGCTCGCCGATCCGGGAGCGGTGCAAGCGCGCGTGGCGCTGCCGCAGAAGGCGCTACGGGAGCTCCTGCTGCTGGTGCAGTATTCGATGGCGCAGCAGGATATCCGCTATTACCTGAACGGCTTGCTGCTCGCGCTGGAAGAAGGCAAGATCAAGGTGGTCGCCACCGACGGGCACCGCCTGAGCTACGCCGCCCGCCCAATGGGGCAGCCGCAGGACAAGCGCGAGGTGATCCTGCCGCGCAAGGCGGTGCTCGAGCTCGCCAAGCTGCTCGGGGATACGGAAGACCAGGTCGCCGTCGAGATCTACGGCGCGCAGGTGCGCTTCGCCTTCGGCGACGTCGTCCTCACCACCAAGATCATCGACGGCAAATTTCCCGATTACACCCGGGTCGTGCCCACCCACTACCAGAAGCGCTTCACGATCAACCGCCAGATGCTGCTCCAGTCGCTTCAGCGCGCGGCGATCCTGTCGAACGAGAAATTCCGTGGGGTACGCTGGATGCTGGGGGCGAACAGCCTGCGCATCTCCTGCACCAACAACGAGCAGGAGGAGGCGCAGGAGGAGCTCGAAGTGAGCTACAACGGGGAGGCCCTCGACATCGGGTTCAACATTGCCTACCTCCTCGACGTGTTGAACAACGTGCACGGGGACAGTGTCGAATGTGCATTCGGGGACGCGAACAGCAGCATGCTGGTGACCGTACCCGACAACCGCGAATTCCGCTACGTCGTGATGCCGATGCGGATCTAGAGGCCGTGACATGGGCGCGCAGGCGGAAAGAGAGCAGCAGCGAACCGCAGACGACTACGATGCGAGCAGCATCAAGGTCCTGAAGGGCCTGGAGGCCGTGCGCAAGCGCCCCGGGATGTACATCGGCGACACCTCGGACGGCACCGGACTGCATCACATGGTGTTCGAGGTGGTGGACAACGCGGTGGACGAGGCGCTCGCGGGCTACTGCGACGAGATCACCGTCACCATCCACCCCGACAACTCGGTGAGCGTGGTGGACAACGGGCGCGGCATCCCCACCGAGCCGCATCCGCAGGACGAGCAGGGGCGCTCGAGCGCGGAGGTGGTGATGACAGAGCTGCATGCCGGCGGCAAGTTCGACAACAATTCCTACAAGATCGCCGGCGGGCTGCACGGGGTGGGAGTGTCGGTGGTGAACGCGCTCTCCGAGTGGCTGCGGCTCGCGATCCGGCGCGACGGCAAGCTCTACCAAATGGAATTCCGCATGGGCGAGACCGTCGCGCCGCTCAAGGTCGTGGGCAGGACCGAGCGCCGGGGGACCGAAGTGCACTTCCTGCCCTCGAAGGAGATCTTCGGCAACATTGACTATCACTACGAGATCATCGCCAGGCGGCTGCGCGAGCTCGCGTTCTTGAACAGCGGCGTGAGAATCACGCTCGTAGACCAGCGCTCCGGAAAGGAGGAAAAATTCGCCTTCACCGGCGGCGTCAAGGGATTCGTCGAGTACATCAACCGCAACAAGAACGTGCTGCATCCGAACATTTTTTACGCGCTCGGCGAGAAGGACGGCATCACGGTGGAGGTGGCGATGCAGTGGAACGACTCCTACCAGGAGTCCGTCCAGTGCTTCACCAACAACATACCGCAGCGCGATGGTGGTACCCACCTCACGGGGCTGCGCGCGGCGATGACTCGCACGCTCAACCAGTATATCGAGTCGAACAAGCTCGCCGAGAAGGCCAAGGTCGAGACCACCGGAGACGACATGAAAGAGGGGCTCACCGCAGTGCTCTCGGTGAAAGTTCCCGAGCCCAAGTTCTCCTCCCAGACCAAGGACAAGCTGGTCTCCTCCGAAGTGCGGCCGGTGGTCGAGGAAATCGTGGGGCAGAAGTTGACCGAGTTCCTGCTCGAGAAGCCGAACGATGCACGGGTGATCTGTGCCAAGATCGTGGAGGCGGCGCGTGCGCGCGAGGCGGCGCGCAAGGCGCGCGAGCTCACGCGCCGCAAGGGCGTGCTCGATTCCTTCGGCCTCTCGGGCAAGCTCGCCGACTGCCAGGAGCGAGACCCAGCCCACTCGGAGCTCTACATCGTCGAGGGGGATTCCGCCGGCGGTTCCGCCAAGCAGGGGCGCGACCGCCGCTTCCAAGCGATCCTGCCGCTCAAGGGCAAGATCCTCAACGTCGAGAAGGCACGGCTCGACAAGCTGCTCTCCTCCCAGGAAATCGCCACCCTCATCAGCGTGCTCGGCACCGGCATCGGAAAAGAAGAGTACGCTCCGGAGAAGCTGCGCTACCACCGCATCATCATCATGACCGACGCCGACGTGGACGGCTCGCACATCCGCACGCTGCTACTGACTTTCTTCTACCGGCAGATGCCGGAGCTGATCGAGCGCGGCCATATCTACATCGCCCAGCCGCCCCTCTACAAGGTCAAGCACGGAAAGACGGAGCGCTATCTCAAGGACGAGCACGAGCTCAAGCAGTTCCTGCTCAGGCTCGCGCTCTCGGAGGCCGAGCTCCACACCTCGTCCAAGGCCGAGCCGCTGCGGAAGGAGGCGCTCGAGCAGGTAGCCAATCAGTACCTGCTCGCCGAGGCGGTGATCGAGCGCGCCGGCCGGCTGGTGGACGCCGAGGTGCTGCACGCACTGCTGCGCCAGCCGGTGGCGCTCGATCTCTCGGAGGAGAAAGCGGCACAGAAGAGCGCGCGCTCGCTCGGAACGCTGCTCGCGCAGCAGGGCTACAAGGTCGAGGCGAAGTACGACGAGAAGAACGAGCGCCACGTGCTCGCGATCGCCCGCACCCAGCACGGCAACGTGCGCGTGGGCTACCTCGACGAGGATTTCGTGAATAGCGGCGACTACGCCCAGATCCAGCGCACCGCGCAGGTGCTGCAGGGGTTGCTCGGCGAGGGCGCCTATGTCCGGCGCGGGGAGCAGAAGCATCCGGTCAAGGACTTCCGCCAGGCGATCGAGTGGCTGCTCGCGGAGGTGCAGCGGGGAGTCTCCATCCAGCGCTACAAGGGCCTGGGCGAGATGAACCCAGAGCAGCTGTGGGAGACCACCATGAACCCCAAGACGCGGCGCTTGCTCAAGACCCAGATCGAGGACGCGATCGTGGCCGAGGAGATCTTCTCGACCCTGATGGGCGACCAGGTCGAGCCGCGCCGCAACTTCATCGAGTCGAACGCGCTCGGGGTGCGCAACCTCGACGTCTAGACCGCGGCTGCCGGCCGCGTTCTAGCGACGAAGTTTCCCGATAATTCCGCGGCTGGGGTTGCGGCTCGCGCAACCGCGCCGCAATCCTCAGGCGGCCTTGCGCCGCGTTTTGGCCGGCGCCTTCGGAGCGCTCGTGCTCGTGCGCCGGGCGGACGTGCCGGCGGCCGGAGCGCCCGCCGCCTCCTTGCGCGGGGCGCGCTCCTCGAATTCGAAGCCGATCGCACCCGTCGGCTTCTTCACCAGATAGGCCTTGAAGCGCCGACCCTTCTTCGACACGAAGCGCGACATGAGGTCGGTGCGCCCGGTGGCGAGGAGCTTTTTCATCTGCTCGGGTTCGACCGGCTGCTGCAGGATCATCTTGCCCGAGCGGAAATCGCAGCTGCGCGCGGGGCCGACCGCCTTCTCGCACACGTAGGCGGCCCCGTGCTCGAACACGCGCGCTCCGCACTTGGGACAGGGCCCGAGGGATTCCTGCCCGCTGAAGTCCGGCGGGTTCTCCGCCTCCTCCTCGTGCCGCGCCTGCCCGAAGTCGAACTCGAGGCGTCCCTCGTCAGTGAGCCGCACGCCCGCGGAGAAGGGCTTGCCCGCACGGCTGCGGAAACCAGTGAGCGGACCGATGAAGCGCCGGGTGATGAGCTCTGCGACTTCCTCTGGCGACCACTCGCGTCCCGAGGTCACCTTCCACAGCGAAAACTCGCACGACTGGCACTGGAACTTGCGGTAGTTCTCCTGCACGACACCGCCGCACTTGGGACAGGGCGCTTGCACCGTCGCGTAGGCCTGCTCCGGGATGTCGCCATTCTTGATGCGCTCGACCAGGTCACGGGTGACCTGCTCGATGTGGTCCATGAACTCCTCGCGCCGCAGCTTGCCCGCCTCCATGAGCTTCAACTTGTATTCCCAGTCTCCGGTGAGCTCGGGAGAGGTGATCTCGGTCACTCCGAAGTGCTTGAGCGCGAAGAGCAGGGAGAACGCCTTGGGCGTGGGCACCAGCTCGCGGCCCTGGCGGTGGACGTATTCCTCCTGGATCAGGCCCTCGATGATCGCCGCGCGCGTGGCAGGGGTGCCTAGGCCCTTGGCTTCCATCGCGGCGCGCAGCTCGTCGTCCTCCACGAGCTTGCCCGCGCCCTCCATCGCCGAGAGCAGCGTCGCCTCGGTGTAGCGCGCGGGGGGCCTGGTCTGGTGGGCGGTGACTTGCGCCTCCAGCACGGTGACGCGCTCGCCAGCGCTCACTGGCGCGAGGTTTTCGCCCTCCTCCTGCGCCGAGCGGCCGTAGACCGCGAGCCAGCCCGGATTTTGCAGAATGCGCCCCTCGGTCTTGAAGTGGTGCTCGCCGACGCGCGTGATGCGCGTGGTCTGCAGGTACTCCGCCGCCGGATAGAACACCGCGAGAAAGCGCCGCACCACCAAGTCGTAGAGCTTGTGCTCGGCCTCGTTCAGGTGCTTGGGCGGGAGCAGCGTGGGAATGATCGCGAAGTGGTCCGACACCTTGGCGTTGTCGAACACGCGCCGGTTGGGCTTGACCCAGCCACTTTTGAGCACCTGCTTCGCGTAGGGCGAATACTCGCGCATCTCGGAGAGCATCTCCATCGCTTTCTTCACGGTGCCGAGGTAGTCCTCGGGCAGCGCGCGCGAGTCGGTGCGCGGGTAGGTGAGCACCTTGTGCCGCTCGTAGAGCGACTGGGCGAGCGCGAGCGTGGTCTTCGCCGAGAAGCCGAAACGCCCGTTTGCCTCGCGCTGCAGGCTGGTGAGATCGTAGAGCAGCGGGGAGAGCTGGGTCGCGGGCTTGGTTTCTTCGCTCACCTCTCCGGTTGCGCCCCGGCAGGCGGCGGCGATCGCCTCGGCCGCGGCGGCCTCCCACAGCCGCTCGGCCCTGCGCTCGACATCCTCGTCCTTGCGGAATCCAGGGTCGAACCAGCGGCCGTCGTATTCGCCCGCCGCCGCCCGGAAACGAGCGTGCACCTCCCAGTAGTCGCGCGGCTTGAAGTTGCGAATACGCTCCTCGCGTTCGACCAGGATCGCGAGCGTGGGGGTTTGCACCCGGCCCACGGTGGTCTTGTAGAAGCCGCTCTCGCTCACCCGGTTGTTGAACGCGGTCATCGCCCGCGTGCCGTTGATGCCGACCAGCCAGTCGGCCTCGGAGCGGCAGCGCGCGGCGTCCGCCAGCGCCCGCATCTCGGCATCGGAGCGCAAGCTCGCGAAGCCCTCGCGGATCGCCGCCGGCGTCATGGATTGCAGCCACAGGCGCCGGATCGGCTTCGCCGTCTTCGAGTACTGGACGATGTAGCGGAAGATGAGCTCGCCCTCGCGGCCGGCGTCGCAGGCGTTGATGAGGCCGGTGACGTCCTTGCGCCTGATGAGCTTCAGCAACAGGTTCAGCCGCGCCCCGCTGCGCTCGTCGATCGGAGCGAGCTCGAAGCGGGGCGGGATCACCGGCAGGTGCTTGAACGTCCAGCGGCCGGCGCGCGGGTCGTGCTCCTCGGGCGCCGCGAGCTCGAGCAGATGCCCGACCGCGGAGGCGAGCACGTAGCGCTCGCTCTCGTAGTAGTCGCCATGGCGCTTGAAGCCGCCGAGCGCGCGCGCGATGTCGGCGGCGACCGAGGGTTTTTCCGCGATGATCAGTTGCTTGGCCATGGGCGGGGCGCGGCAAAAAGAGCGCAAGATGATAAGAACAAACGCGGGGCCAGGCAAGCGCGGCGCCCGCGCGCGGCGCAGCGGCCGCGCGGTTCAACGGCGCAGGCGCTGGTAGCGCCCGCCGGGGAGCGCCTCCACGCGGCCCTCGATCTCCAAGCGCGTGAGCAGCGCGGCGAGCTCCGCGGCCGCGAGCCCGCTGCGCGCGACCAGGGCATCGAGGTCGCACGGATCGTGGCCGAGCGCAGCGAGCAGCCGCTGCACGGAAGAATCGGATTCCGGCGCCTCCGGGGCAAGCGCCGCCGCGGGCGCAGCGGGCAAGCGCAGCTCCTCGAGGATGTCCTGCGCGCTCTCGACGAGCTTGGCGCCTTGCTTGATCAGCGCGTGGCAGCCCTTGGACAGGGGCGAATGGATCGAGCCGGGGATCGCGAACACTTCTCTGCCCTGCTCGAGCGCGAGGCGAGCGGTGATTAGCGAGCCGCTGTCGGCGGCGGCCTCCACCACCAGGCAGCCGAGCGCGAGCCCGCTGATCAGGCGATTGCGGCGCGGGAAATTGCCGGCGAGGGGACGCGTGCCGAGCGCAAATTCCGTCACCAGCGCGCCGCGCGCGGCGAGCTCGTGCGCGAGCGCACGGTTGCGTGCAGGATAGACGAGGTCCATGCCGGTGCCGAGCACCGCGATGCTGCTGGAGGGTGCCGCGAGCCCGCCGCGGTGCGCCGCGGCGTCAATGCCGAGCGCGAGCCCACTCACGATGGTGAGGCCGGCCTGCGCGAGCGCGCGCGCGAAGGCTTCGGCGTTCGCCACACCTTGGGCGGTCGCGTGGCGGCTGCCGACGATCGCGAGCGAGGGCCGCGCGAGCAACTCCGCCCGTCCCTTCACGTAGAGCAGTGGCGGAGGATCGGGAATCTCGAGCAGCCGGCGCGGATAGCGCTCGTCGGCGAGCGTGAGGGCGTGGTGAGAGGGCTGCTGCAGCCATTCGGTCGCGCGCGCCACCGCTGCGTCGGCCGCATTCTCTTTGAGCGCAGCGGCAACAGGCTCCGGCACGTGGCGGGCGAGCTCGCGCCGAGTCGCGGCGAGAATCCTCGAGGGATCGCGGAACGCGAGCAGCAGGCGGCGCAGCTCATCGCCGCCCAGCCCGGGCGTGAGGCTCAGCTTGAGCCAGGCGGCGAGCGCCTCGTCGAGCGGCATGGCTCACGGGCGGATGTGCCGGGCGTGCGCTGCGCGCCGGCCGCGTACACGCGATCCGGCTCAGGGATTGGTGACGACGTCGTAGAGCGCGACCGGGCGCGAGGCCTGCATGATGAGCGCGAACGCGGCGCGGTCGAAGGTGCGGAACACCATCACCAGCCCGTAGCGCTCGTCGGGCAGCGTGGCGATGTCCTGCTGCCTGACCGGCGCGCCGCGAGCATGGATCGGGGCGTCGCGCGGGGTGATCTGCTCGCTGTAGTAGACGCGCGGCTCGTCGCTCCCGCTCGGTCCTTGCCGCCCGTAGAGCGGGGAGGTGCGCAGCTCGTAGCGCGCTGTGCTCTGGCTGCGGTAGATCGCGAGCACGTGCCCCACCTCCAGCCCGTCGCGCGCTCCCTTGGACAGCGCGACGATCGCGTTCGGGCCGCTTTCCCCGAGGTTGCCGTAGGTCGAGACGATGCGGCCTCGCACCTGCTTCTGCGGCGCGCGCGGGACGTAGGAGAAGACGGGCTGCTCCTTGGCCGCCGGCAACAGCCGGTCGCCGACGGAGATCTCTTGGTTGGAGCGCAGGATCTCCAGCGTGGACTGCTCGCCGTACTTGAGCACCCGCGCCTCGCCCAAATAGATCGCCTGGTAGCCGAGAATTTCTCGGGTGTCCGGATCGAGGAGCGCGTCGCCGCGGCGAAACACCTGCCAGAGCTCGCCCTGGCCCTTGGCGAGGCCCGTGGCGTAGGCGATGCTGCCGGCCCCGATCGCCACGCGGTTCTCTTCGGTCGCGCTGATCACCGGGGCCGCGTCGAGCTCGGTCTGCCCCACCACCAGGGGTTTCGCGAGGAAGGGCTCGATCGCCGAGGGCGAGATGGTCGGGATCGCCTTGCCCGGCACGGGTTCGGCGCGCACCCTGGGCGAGAGCTTGACGGTGGGCAGCCCGCCCTCGGCCCGCAGCAGCCGCAGCTGCGGGTCGGCTGCCGTGCGGTCGAGCACGATCACGTCGCCCGGGTAGATGCGGTGCGGGTTCTTGATTTGCTCCTGGTTCATTTTCCAGACCTCGGGCCAGCGCCAGGGGCTCTTCAGGAACCGGCCGGCGATGCTCCACAGGGTGTCGCCCGGAACCACGACATAGCGCTCGGGTGCGTCATCCTTGAGCGCGCTGGCTTCGGCGGCGCGCGCCGGGGCAAGCGGAGTGAGCAGCAAAATCAGGGATATAATGACTTTACGCATGAGCGCCCCCACAAAGGCTATCCCGACCGCCGCAGGGGCGGCCCGAGATCATAGTTTGGTTTAAATTCTGCATCTAGCTAATTAAATTAGCAAGCTTTTCTATGGCATTGCTTCCCATTCTGCGCTATCCCGACCCGCGTCTGCATCGCGTGGCCGCGAAAGTGGATCGGGTGGACGATCGGATTCGCAACCTAATCAAGGACATGGCCGAGACCATGTATGCCGCACCGGGTATCGGTCTCGCTGCAACACAGGTGGACGTGCACCTGCGCATCATCGTGATCGATATATCGGAAACACGCGACCAGCTCAAGGTATTCGTGAACCCCGAGCTGCTCGAGGCGAGCGGGGAGGCCGAGATCGAAGAAGGCTGTCTGTCGGTGCCCGGGGTGTACGAGAAAGTCCGGCGCGCTGCACGCGTGACCGTGCGCGCGCAGGACGCGAGTGGCGCCAGCTACACGCTCGAGGCGCAGGGACTGCTCGCGGTGTGCATCCAGCACGAGATGGACCACCTCGAAGGCAAGGTGTTCGTGGACCGGCTCTCGCGGCTCAAGCGCCAGCGCATCCTCGCCCGGCTCAAGAAACGGGAGCGCCAGGCGCCGGCGCCCGCGGCAAGCCACCTCGTGCTCTGAGTCCCGGCCGGCCGCGCCGGGATGCTGGATGAGAATCGTCTTCGCAGGTAGTCCGGAGTTCGCGGCGGTTTCGCTCCAGGCGCTGGTCGGGGCCGGGCACGAGATTCCCCTCGTGCTGACCCAGCCTGACCGCCCCGCCGGGCGGGGGCGCAAGCTCCGCTCCCCGGCGGTGAAGCAGCTCGCGCAGCAGCTCGCGCTGCCCGTGCTGCAGCCCGTGGCGCTCGAAGATCGGGCGGTGCAAGAGGCGGTGGCGGCCGCGCGGCCCGAGGCGCTCGTCGTCGTCGCCTACGGGCTGATCGTTCCGCCGGCGCTGCTGGCACTGGCGCCGCGCGGCGCACTCAACGTGCATGCTTCGCTGCTGCCGCGCTGGCGCGGGGCGGCTCCGATCCAGCGCGCGCTGCTCGCGGGCGACGCCGAGACCGGTGTCACCATCATGAGGATGGACGAGGGGCTCGACACCGGCCCGATCCTGCTCCAGGAGGCGATCCCGATCGCGCCCGAGGACACCGCCGGCACGCTCCACGACAAGCTCGCGGCGCTCGGCGCTCGGCTGCTGCTCGCCGCCCTCGCGCAGGCCCCCACGCCCCGTCCGCAAGATGAGCGGTTCGCGTGCTACGCCCCGCGTATCGGCAAGGGCGAGAGCGAGATCGACTGGCGTCGTCCGGCGGTCGAGATCGAGCGCATGGTGCGCGCCTTCGATCCGACGCCCGGCGCGCGCACCCGGCTCGGAGCCGAGGCACTCAAGATCTGGCGCGCGCGCGTGGAGCACGGCGCGCACGGGGCCGCGCCCGGCACCGTGCGCGCTGCCTCCAACGATGGGATCGTGGTCGCGTGCGGCGCGCAGGCGCTGCGCGTGCTCGAGCTGCAGCGCGCGGGCGGCCGCAGAATGTGCGCGCGGGCGTTCCTGGCGGGGGCCCCGCTTGCCCCCGG
>DATLZE010000196.1:0-42763 GCA_035574195.1 Burkholderiales bacterium
CGATCCTGTTCGCGCTCGGCAGGAGCGCGGAGGCCGTGGCGCGCCACGCGCAGGCCGCGGACTACTACCTGCGCGCAGCGCTCGCCGCAGGAGCGCCCCGCTCCGACGCGGCCGCGTTGCAGGCGCGGCTCGCCGCCGCGCTCAACCTCGCGCGCGCGGGCTACCGCGAGGACGCGCGCGCGCAGTTCGAGTGGGTGCTCAGGCATTCCAAGGATTCCGCCCAGCTCGAGATCGCGCGCCGCGCGCTGTCCAGATTGTAGGCGGAGGCGCCCGCTCGCTTGAAAGCGGGGCAGCCGGCGCGCTACGATTGCACCTACAGACACGCCACCCGGCGCCAATGCCGATGCGCTTGCGGCGCGCGCCGCCGGTCCGAGCTCAGGAGTCGAGATGATTCATTTTCTGGTTCACGACAAGAAGGACAGCGTGGGAGTGATCGTGGTCGAGGGTGTGCAGGCCGGCCAGGAGCTGACTGGCTGGGTGATGGAGGACGATTCCACCATCCGGGTCAAGGCGCTCGACGACATTCCGATCGGCCACAAGCTCGCGACCCGCGAGATCAAGAAGGGCGACACCGTCATCAAGTACGGCCACGACATCGGGCGCGCGATCGCCGACATCCGCGTGGGCGAGCACGCGCACGTGCACAACATCAAGACCAAACGCTGGTGAAACGCGTGCGGCCGAGTCGGCCAGAGGAGCCGATCGGCGCGCACGTTTCATGAATCGAAGCGCACCACCCGGAGGGATTTTTGTCATGATCGACAGCAATACTACTTTCCAGGGCTATCGGCGCGAGAACGGACGCGTAGGCATCCGCAATCACGTCGTCATCCTGCCGGTGGACGACCTGTCCAACGCGGCGTGCGAGGCGGTCGCCCACAATATCAAGGGCACGATGGCGATCCCGCATCCCTACGGGCGGCTGCAGTTCGGCGAGGACCTGGAACTGCATTTCCGCACGCTGATCGGTGCCGGCTCCAATCCCAACGTCGCCGCGGTGGTGGTGATCGGAATCGAGGACGGCTGGGCCAAGCGCGTCGCCGACGGCATCGCGAAGACCGGCAAGCCGGTTTCCTTCTTCGGCATCGAGGGCCACGGCGACCACGAGACGATCCGGCGCGCCTCGCGCGTCGCGAAGGAGTACCTGCAGTGGGCTTCGGAGCTGCGGCGCGAGACCTGCGCGATCAGCGAGCTGTGGGTCTCGACCAAGTGCGGGGAATCGGACACCACCTCCGGCATCGGCGCCAATCCTACCGTCGGCAACGCCTTCGACAAGCTGGAACCTCTCGGGGTGACGCTGTGCTTCGGCGAGACTTCCGAGCTGACGGGCGGCGAGAATATCGTCGCCGAGCGCTGCGCGACGCGGGAGGTGCGCGAGCGCTTCATGTTCATGTTCAACCGCTACCAGGACATGATCAACCGCCACAAGACGAACGACCTGTCGGAATCGCAGCCGACCAAGGGCAATATCGCGGGCGGGCTCACCACCATCGAGGAAAAGGCGCTCGGCAACATCCAGAAGATCGGCCGCAAGTGCAAGGTGATCGGCGTGCTCGACAAGGCGGAGACCCCGAGCGCGCCGGGGCTCTGGTTCATGGATTCCTCCTCCGCCGCGGCCGAGATGGTGACGCTGTGCGCGGCGGCCGGATTCGTGGTGCACTTCTTCCCCACCGGCCAGGGCAACGTGATCGGCAACCCGATCCTGCCGGTGATCAAGCTCACCGCCAATCCCCGTACCGTGCGCACCATGTCCGAGCACATTGATCTCGACGTCTCGGGGCTGATGCAGCGCCAGAAAAGCATGGACCAGTGCGGCGACGAGCTGCTCGAGATGATGCTGCGGGTGTGCAACGGGCGGCTGACCTGTGCCGAGGCGCTCGGACACCGGGAATTCGTTCTTACGCGCCTGTACGAAAGCGCCTGACGGCGGCCGGACAGCGCACAACGATGCAGCGGCGCCATTCGCCATCGGCCCTCGCCGCCCCGCCGCTTCGTCGCCTCGTCGTCTGAAAATGGCCGCGCCGTCCACGCTCGAGGTCTCGGTGTGGCGTGGCACCGAACGCGGCGAGTTCCAGACATTCACGGTGCCGCGGCTCGAAGCCCAGACGGTGCTCGACGTGGTGACCTACATCCAGCGCGTGCTCGATCCCACGCTCTCGTACCGCTTTTCCTGCCGCGTCGGAATGTGCGGCTCGTGCGCCATGACCGTGAACGGGCGCGCGCGCTGGACCTGCCGCACGCACGTCGCCCGGGTGGCGGTGCAGGGGCGGCTCGAGATCGCTCCTCTCGCCAACCTGCCGGTGGTGAAGGACCTCGTGACCGACATGACGCCGTTCTTCGACAAGTGGGCGCGGGCGCGCGGCCGCTTCGAGGGAGCGGCCACACGGCGCGACGATTTCGCGCGCGTGCCGCCGGATTCGCCCGCGCGGCGGCTCGCCGACGCGGCGATCGAGTGCATCGGCTGCGGCGTGTGCTACGGCTCGTGCGAGGTCGTGGCGTGGAATCCGGACTACCTGGGGCCGGCCGCGCTCAACCGTGCCTGGACGCTGGTGAACGATGCGCGCGATGTCGCCAACCGTGCGCGGCTTGCGGCGGTGGCGGGCGACGCCGGCTGTCACGCATGCCACACCCACCTCGCCTGCACCGAGCGCTGTCCCAAGCATCTCGCGCCCACTGCCTCGATCGCGGGGCTCAAGCGCCTCGCCGCGCTCGCCGCGTTGCGCGGCGAGCTCGAGGGATGAGGGCGGAAATGCCCATGTCGCCTGGCACCGAGTGGAGGCGTTTCTGAAGATCCGTCCTTCACCCTGGCGCCTTCTGCGTGCGGAGCGCGCGCCATGAATGTGCGCTCGCAGGTGCTGCTGTGGGCGGCGCAGCGGGCGAGCGCGGCGGTGCTCGCCGTGTGCGTGATCGTGCACCTGGCGACGATCGTCTACGCCGTGCGGGGCGGCCTGTCGGCGGCGGAGATCCTCGGCCGCACGCGGGGCGACGTCGCATGGGCGGCGTTCTACACGCTGTTCGTCCTGGCGGCCGCGGTGCACGCGCCGATCGGGCTGCGCTCGGTGCTCGCGGAGAGTTTCGGCTGGCGCGGGCGCTCGCTCGAGATCGCCGTGCTCGCCCTCGCGCTCGCGCTCGCCACGACCGGATTGCGCGCGGTCTACGCGGTATTTGTCTGAGGCCACCGATGAACGCCGAGGGGCGCGGCCGGATCGAGGATGGGCAGGGTCGCCAGGGACGACAGGGTTTGCGGGGGGACGCCGGAGCGTTGGTCGGTCCTGCAGATCCTGTGAATCCTGCCTGTTTCTCGGCTTTGATCGGCGTTCATCTGCGGTTACCTGCGGTTGCTGTATGAGAAGCGACTGGCGCGCGCGCAACCACCCCGCCTACTGGGCGTTTCTCGTGCACCGCGTCTCCGGGGTGCTGCTCGCTGCTTTCCTGCCGCTGCACTTCTGGGCGCTCGGCCGCGCGCTCGAGGGCGAGTCCGAGCTCGACGCGTTCCTGCGCTGGAGCGAGCAGCCGCTGGTGAAGCTCGCCGAAACGGCGCTGGTGCTCGCGCTCGCGGCGCACCTCACGGGGGGGCTGCGGCTGCTCGCGCTCGAGTTCCTGGCGTGGCGTGACTGGCAGAAGAGCCTGCTCGCCGTGGCCGCCGGAGCGGCAGCCGCGGCCGGGCTCGCCTTCCTGCTCAATGTTGTCTGAGCGCCGCGCTTGCACTACTCTAGTGCCGGGCGAAGCGAATCCATCCACGAGGAGAGAACGATGCGCGCGTTGAGACTGATCACCCTGCTCTGCGCAGCCTGCCTTCCGGCGCAGGCGCATTCCCAGGCCTATCCCGCGAAGCCGGTGCGCATCATTGTGCCGTTCTCCCCGGGCGGTGCGACCGACATCGTGACCCGGCTCCTGGCGCAAAAGTACACCGAGATGTGGGGTCAGAGCATCGTCGTCGACAACCGCGCGGGAGCGAGCGGGAACATCGGCGCGGAGCTCGCCGCGAAGAGCGCGCCCGACGGCTACACGCTGTTCATGACCTCGGGTTCCATCGTCACGGCGAACCAGCACATGTTCAAGAAGCTTGGCTGGAATCCCGAGAAGGACCTGATTCCGATCACGCTGACCGCGAGCGGCCCGCAGGTCGTGGTGGTGCATCCGACGTTCCGGGCGAAGACGGTCAAGGAGCTGATCGCGATCGCCAAGGCGAACCCCAAGTCGATCACCTTCGGCTCGGCGGGATTCGGCACCCAGACGCATCTCGCGGCCGAGAACTTCATCTACACCGCGGGGATCGACGTCGTGCACGTGCCGTACAAGGGAGAAGGCCCGGCTCTGGTGGATGTCGTCTCGGGCCAGATCATCTTCCTGACGCCGAACCTGTCGGCGGCGATCGGCTTCGTGCAGCAAGGCCGTCTGCGCGCCTTGGGCGTGACCAGCAAGACCCGCTCGCCGCAGCTGCCGGACGTCCCCGCCGTGGCCGAGACGCTGCCCGGTTTCGAGAACCTCGGCTGGTTCGGGCTGATGGCGCCCGCGAACACGCCCAAGGCGATCATAGACAAGATCTACCAGGACACGGTGAAAGTCCTCCAGCATCCGGACGTCCGCAAGCGCCTCGAGGAGATCGGCATGGTGCCGGGGGGCAACAGCCCCGAGGCCTTCGCCAAGCAGATCCAGGAGGAGGCCGTGCGCTGGGGAAAGATCATCCGTGAGCGCAAGCTCCAGGTAAACTGACCTGCGGACATCGATACCGGATGCATGATCCGTGATGCGGGCTTCGGATCTCGATCCCGCATCTCGCATCGTCCAGCCACAACGATGAAGGTCGATCTGAAGCAGGTCGAGGAAGCGGCCAAGGAACTCTACATCCGGGCGCTCAAGCTGCTGCCGCCCGACGTGAAGGAGGGCTTCGCCCGGCTCGACGCCGCCGAGCGCAATCCCCTCGCGAAGAAGGTGCTCGGCACCATGATCCGCAACATCGCAGTGGCCGAGGCGACTGACAATCTCACTTGCCAGGACACCGGGCTGCCCATCTACTACGTCACCATCGGGCGCGACGTCGAGGTGCACGGAGCCGACCTCGAGGCCGCGATCCGCCGCGGCTGCGCGCGCGCCACCCTCGAGCATCCGCTGCGCTCCTCGGTCGTGCACCCGATCACCCGCGTGAACGATCATACCTCGTGCGGCATCCGCATGCCGGCGATCCACTTCGCCTTCTCCGAGCGCCCGGAGGAGCTCCTCATCCAGATGATCCCCAAGGGCTCGGGATCGGAGAACAACTCCTGGCTCAGAATGGCGCTGCCTGCCGAGGGCGTGGACGCGATCAAGGCCTTCGTCGTGGACTGCGTGATCGAGGCGGGCGGCAAGACCTGCCCGCCGACCATCGTCGGCGTGGGCGTGGGCGGTAGCGCCGATCTGTGCGTGGCGCTCGCCAAGAGCGCTGCGGTGCGCCCGCTCGGCAGCCGCTGCGAGGACCCGGAGGGGGCGAAGCTCGAGGCGGAGCTGACGCGCGCCGTGAACCAGCTCGGGGTCGGCCCCCAGGGCCTGGGCGGCGATTCGACCGCGTTCGCGGTGCACGTCGAGCTCGCCGCGACCCACATCACCATGAACCCGGTCGCGGTCAACATGCAGTGCCACGCGGCGCGGCGTGCCTCCGCGACCTTTACACCCAAAGGCGTCACCTATGGCTTTTGACGAAGAGCGATTCGCCACGCACAACGCAGAGGCCCGGAGATCGAGTGCCCGGATCGAGCTGATGCAAGATGAGATACGGGATGCGAGATAAAACCGGAAGCATGCATCGCGTATCGCGAACCCCCGATCACGGCTCGGTCTTCTCCGGGCGCTCCATGTCGGCTGTGGCTTGAGGTCTTATGGCGCACTACGACATCACGACGCCGGTTGCCGAGAGCACGGTGCGCGCGTGGCGGCTCGGCGACACGGTGACGCTCGAGGGCGCGCTCTTCGGCATCCGCGACCGCACCCTCATCGAGATGTTCGACCGCGGGCGCACGACGCGCTTCGAGCTCAAGGGCCACGCGGTGATCCACACCGCGCCCAACGTGAAGAAGGTCGGAAAGTCGCCTGCCCATCCCGCGGGCTACGCGCCGGTGTGCGTGGGCACCACCACCAGCGCGCGCATGGAGCGCTTCACGCGCCCGCTGATGGAGCGCTGCGGGGTGCGCGTGATCATCGGCAAGGGCGGGCTGGGGGCGGGCTCGGCCGCGGCATTTCGCGAGCTGGGCGGGGCGTATCTCGCCATCGTCGGGGGCGCGGCCGCGCTCGAGACGACCTGGGTCGAGGCGATCGAAGACGTGGACCTCGAGGACTTGAACCCCGAGTCGCTGTGGAAGTTCCGGGTGAAGGGATTCGGCCCGCTGCTGGTCTCGATGGACGCCCACGGCGGCAGCCTCTACACCGAGGTCAACGCGCAGGCGCGCGCGAAGCGCGCGGCGGTGCTCGCCTCCCTCGGCGTGAAAGAGCAGACCCGATAGCCCCCGGAGATGGCGCAGGGCACTGAGGGCGCGCTGCGGGTTTTCTCCGCGAACTCTGTGTCCTCCATGGCTCACGGCTCCGAAATGAAACGGATCAAGACCGACATACTGATTCTCGGCGCGGGCGGCGCGGGGCTGTTCGCCGCACTGCACGCCCACCAAGCCGACCCCGCGCTCTGCATCACCGTGGCGGTGAAGGGGCTGCTCGGCAAGTGCGGCTGCACGCGCATGGTGCAGGGAGGCTACAACGTCGCGCTCGACCCCCGCGATTCCATCGAGCGCCACTTCATGGACACGATCGAGGGCGGCGCCTGGCTGCCCGACCAGGAGCTCGCGTGGGCGCTCGTCACCGGGGCGGTGGAGCGCGTGCGCGAGCTCGAGAACGAGCTGGGATGCTTCTTCGACCGCAACCCGGACGGCACGCTGCACCAGAAGGCGTTCGCGGGCCAGACCTTCGACCGCACCGTGCACAAGGGGGATCTCACCGGCATCGAGATCATGAACCGGCTCGCCGAGCAGGTGTGGGCGCGCGGCATCCGGCGGCTCGAGGAGCACCGCGCGCTCGAGCTGGTCAAGAACCGGCGCGGCGACGCGCTCGCCGGGGTGCTGCTCGCCGACATGCGCAGCGGAGAGTTCGTCTTCGTGCAAGCGCGTGCGGTGCTGCTCGCGACCGGCGGCGGCCCCACCATGTACAAGTACCACACGCCCTCCGGCGACAAGAGCTGCGACGGCTGCGCGATGGCATTGCGGGCGGGGCTCGCCCTGCGCGACATGGAGATGGTGCAGTTCCACCCGACGGGGCTGCTCGCGGGGCCCGCGACGCGCATGACCGGAACGGTGCTGGAGGAAGGGCTGCGCGGCGCGGGAGGCCACCTCCTCGACGGAGCCGGGCGGCGCTTCATGCACGACTACGACCCGCGCGGGGAGCGCGCAACACGCGACATCGTGTCGCGCGCGATTTTCTCCGAGATGCGCGCCGGCCGCACGACGCCGAACGGCGGGGTCTACATCCGCATGGGGCACCTCGGGCCGGAGCGGGTGCGCCGGGAATTCAAGGGCATGGTCGAGCGCTGCGCCGACTGCGGATACGACCTCGCCGGGGGACTGGTCGAGGTGGTGCCGACCGCGCACTACATGATGGGCGGGGTGGTGTTCCGCAGGGATTGCTCGACGGAGCTTCCCGGCCTCTTCGCCGCGGGCGAGGACACGGGCGGCGTGCACGGCGCGAACCGGCTCGGGGGAAATGGCGTCGCGAACTCGACGGTGTTCGGCGCGATCGCCGGCGACGCCATGGCGGCGTGGGTGAGAGCGGGCGGCGCGTTCGAGGAGCCCGACGAGGCGGCGCTCGCGGAGGCGCTCGCCCGCGCCCGCGCGCCGCTCGGCAGGCCAGCGGGCGACCTCAACGCGATCCGCGACAGGCTCTACGAGGTGATGTGGGAGGACGTCGGCATCATCCGCGACGCGGCGGGCTTGAAGCGCGCGGAAGCGGCGCTCGAGGAGCTGGAGGCAAGGCTCGACGCGAGCGGCGTGGACGCGTCGAACCTGGCATTCAACCTTACCTGGCACGACTGGCTGAACTTGAAGAGCCTGCTGTTGGTGTCGAAGGCGATCTGCACTGCAGCGCTCGCGCGCGAGGATTCGCGCGGCGCGCATTACCGCTCGGATTTCCCGCAGCCCGGGGCGCTCGCCGATTCGCGCTACATCTGCGTGCGGCTGCGCGCGGGCCGCTTCGAGCTCGAATCGCGCCCGGTCGAGTTCACCCGCGTGAGGCCTGGACAGTCGCTCGTCAGGGAGGCTGCCGCCGCGTAAGGGGCGTAGTGACGATGCTAAGCTGTGAAGAGGGCGGTGCAGTGACGAGACGGCCAGAACCGATAGCAGGCCGCGTTGTTCCGCCGCTGCGCCACCTCGCCGACTGAGGAGAGAAACGGATGAAGCGCTCGTTTGTGCTCATCGCAGCACTGGGCGGGGCAATCGCGCCGCCCTCGCCGGCGCAGGAATACCCCGCCAAGCCGGTGCGGCTCGTCGTGGGCTTTCCCGCGGGAGGCGGCAGCGACATCATCGCGCGGCTCGTCGCGCAGAAGCTCGGCGGCGCGCTCGGCCAGCCGGTGGTGGTGGAGAACCGCCCCGGGGCGAGCGCCAACATCGCGGCCGAGGTCGTGGCGAAATCCGCGCCCGACGGCTACACGCTGCTCTTCGGGAATTCCTCGCTTTCGATCAGCCAGGCGGTCTTCACCAAGCTCAATTACGACCCGGTGCGCGACCTCGTGCCGATCTCGATGGCCTCCTCCTATCCCTTCGCGCTCACCGTGCATCCCTCGCTGCCCGTGAAGAACGTGAAGCAGCTCGTCGCGTTCGCCCGCGCGCAGCCCGGCGCGCTCGCCTACGCCTCGGCCGGCGCTGGCACGATGTCGCACATGGCGATGGAGCTGCTGCGGCTGAGAGCCGGGGGGCTCCAGCTCCAGCACCTTCCGTACAAGGGCGCGGCGCCCGCCTCGGTGAGCCTGATCTCCGGGGAGACCCAGCTCGCGTTCGTGGTGATGCCGGTGGCGGCAGTGCAGGTGCGGGCCGGCAAGCTGCGCGGGCTGGCGGTGGCGGCGCCTGCGCGCTCGACGGCGTTGCCGGAGATGCCGACCATGGAGGAGGCCGGAGTCGCGGGCCACCAGGCAGTGCAGTGGAACGGCTTTTTCGCGCCCGCGCGCACGCCGCAGCCGGTGATCGAGCGCCTGCACCGCGAGGTGGCCAAGACGGTGCATCTGCCCGAGGTGAGGCAGCGCTTCGAGGCCGAAGGCGCGACGCCCGCCGGCACCTCGCCCGCCGAGTTTGCCGCCTTCTTCCGCTCGGAGACCGAGAAGTGGGCGGAGGTGGCGCGGCTCTCCGGCACCCGGCTCGATTGACGAGGGTGACGAAGTGGCGAGCGATAGGAACGGGCAGCGGCGCGAATCTTCGTCGCCTCGCCGTTTTTGCTCCTGATGCCTCGATTTCCAGCGCTCGCGCATCATGTCCGTCAGGTTGCCCCCGGATGAGCTCGCGCGGCTCGCAGCGCGCGCGCTGAGGAAGGCGGGCGCCTCGGCCGCGATGGCGCGGGCGACGGCGCAGGCGCTCGTCGCCGCCGAAATGGAAGGGCTGCCCTCGCACGGGCTCGCGCGCCTCGCCCTCTACTGCGAGCACCTGCGGCAGGGCCGGGCCGACGGCTCGGCGCGGCCAGTGGTCGTGCGAAGAAAGGGCGGCGCCTGTCTGGTGGACGCGAGAGGAGGGCTTGCCTTTCTCGCGACCGCGCTCGCGGCGCGGGAAGCCCTCAAGCGCGCGCGGCGCTACGGAGTCGCCTTCGCCGGCGTCACCAACAGCCATCACTTCGGCGCCGCGGCCTATCACCTCGCCCCGCTCGCGCAGGCGGGTCTGGTCGGGCTCGCATTCACCAATTCGCCCGCGGCGATCAACGCCTGGGGCGGCAGACGCCCGTTCTTCGGCACCAACCCGATCGCCGCGGTCATCCCGCGCCAGGGCGCGGATCCGATCGTGGTGGACCTCTCGCTGACCGAGGTCGTGCGCGGCAAGATCATGCTCTACGCGAAAGAGGGAAAGCCCATTCCGCCCGGCTGGGCGCTCGACCGCGACGGCAATCCCACCACCGACGCGAAGGCGGCGTTGACCGGCAGCCTCGCTGCGATCGGCGGCGTGAAGGGCACGATGCTCGCGCTCGTCGTGGAAGTGCTGGCCGTCGCGCTGACCGGGGCGGCGCCGAGCTTCGAGAACGATTCCTACTTCGAGCCGGGAGGGCGGCCGCGCATCGGCCACGCGATTCTCGCAGTGGATCCCGGAGCGCTCGCAGGGGCGGAGGTCTACTTCTCGCGCATCGAGACGATGGTCTCGAGGATGCTCGCCGACGAGGGCGTGCGGCTGCCGGGCGCGCGCAGGCAGCAAGCCGCGGCCCGCGCGCGCGCCGAAGGCATCGAGGTGAGCGAGGCGCTGCTCGAGGAGCTGCGCGGCCTCGCGCGCGCCGAGGCGGCGCAAGGTTCCATATGCTGAGACCTCCTTCTTCAAGGGCGCCCGCGATCTTGCTATAGTGCGCGCTCATTCTCCGCAAGGTGAGCGCCTTGTACGACCTTTCTCTGACCCCCGAGCAAATCGAGTTCCGCGACACGGTGCGCGACTTCGTCGAGAACGAGGTCAAGCCTGCCGCGCTGAATCCCAGGCGCCTCGAGCCGTTCGAGAAGCCGCTGCTCGTGGATGCGCTCGTCAAGGCCTCCCGAATGGGGCTGCGCGCTCTGGCGCTGCCGGAGGAGGCGGGGGGGGCGGGCGCGGATCTGCTCACCGGCTGCCTCGTGCTCGAGGAACTGGGCGCCGGCGACGTGGACGTCGCGACGGTGCTGTGGCGGACCATGACGCTCGCCGCCGCGCTGCACCGCCTGATGACGCCTGCGCAGCGCGGCCGCTTCCTGCAGCCCTTCGTGGAGGACGACCACTTTCATCTCGCCTGCGCCGCGCGCGATCCCGCCGCCGGGCTCGGCTGGAGCTATCACCGCCCGGCGGTGGAAGAAGGCGCCCCGCCCGCCGCGGTGAAGCGCGGGGACGAATGGGTAATCAACGGGGTCGTGCCCTTCGTCGCGAATGCCCCCATCGCGAAGCTCTTCGTGGTGGAGGCGCGCACCGATCCCGACAAGACCGGCGCGAACGGCCTGAGCGCGCTGCTCGTGCCGCGCGACACGCCGGGCCTCGCGGTGGGCGAGCCTCACAAGGCCGTGGGCGAGGCGATCCGCTGGCACCATGGCAGCGGGGCGGCGATCGCCTTGAAGGATTGCCGGGTTCCCGCCGGCCATCTCCTCGGGCGCGAGGGAGGGAGCCCCTTCGCGCGCGGGACGGAGCACGCGCGGGCCGTGCCCGGGCTCGCGGCCGTGAACTTGGGCGTTGCCCGCGCCGCTTTCGCCGCGGCGGTGGATTACGCGAAGATCCGGCGCCAGGGCGGGCGCAACATCATCGAGCACCAGGCGATCGGCGCGAAGCTCGCCGACTGCGCGATCAAGCTGGAGCTCGCGCGCAACATCGTCTGGAAGGCGGCATGGGCGTTCGACCATCCGCAGGCCGCCGCTGCGGACGGTGCCGCGCGGCTGCCGCTGGAGACGATCGCGCGCGTCTACACCGCGGAAGCCGCGCACGAGGTGACGCTCGCAGCGGCGGAGTGCTTCGGCGCTATGGGCGTGATGCGCGACATGCCGCTGCAGAAGTACGTCCACGACGCGATGGTGTTCCTCCATTCGGAGGACGCCGACGGCGTGGCGAAGCTCGCCGTCGCGGAGGCCGTCGCGGGATATCAGCGCCCGCTCGCTGCGTAGCCGCGCAAAGTGAGGAGGCGACGGGATGACGGAGCGACGGGCGCACCCCTCTTCTCCCGCCCTGTCCTTCGCGCTGCGTCATTGCGTCACGATTGGTAGGGGGTTCAAATGGATTTCTCGCTGAACGAAGAGCAGCGCCACTGGCAGAGCGAGGCGCGCCGCTTCGCGGAACAGGAGATCCGTCCGATCTCGCTCAAGCGCGACCAGATCGAAGGCGGCTTCGAGCCCTGGGACTGGGAGATCATCGAGAAGGGCTCCAAGCTCGGCTTCCGCACGCTCGCAGTGCCCAAGGAGTGGGGCGGGCCGGGCGCGGACTTCGTGTCGCAGGCGCTGGTGATGGCCGAGCTCGCGCGCGGGGACAGCGCGATCTCCAAGGCGTTCAGCCAGAACTGGAAGTGGAGCCATCTCATCGCGGTCGCTTGCACCGACGAGCAGAAGGAGCGTTTTCTCAAGCCCTTCCTCGCCGATCACCGCTACGTGATGGGGCGGGGCATCACCGAACCCAACGCCGGCTCCGACAATCGCATGCCGCCGGAGGACGATCCCAAGGCGGGATATCGGCTGCGCGCGGTGCGCGACGGCGACGAGTGGATCCTGAACGGCGAGAAGTGCTTCATCGCGAACGGCAGCGTGGGCTCGCTCTTCTTCGTGGACGCGCGCACCAACCCGGATGTGAGCATCAAGCAGGGAGGGACGCTCTTCATGGTGCCGCGCGACACCCCGGGCTTCCGCATCGGCAAGGTATTCAACAAGCGCGGCTGGCGCTTCTACCAGAACGCGGAGCTGATCTTCGAGAATTGCCGCGTGCCGCATGCCAACGTCGTGGGCGAGGTGGGCAGCGGCTCGGTCAAGGCGGGACGCGGCGATACCACCGGAGGCGACCTGTTCGGCGACCTCGAGCTCGCGGCGAACGCGCTCGGTGTGTGCGACGACGCGTGCGAGATGGCGATGGGCTTCGCGAAAACGCACAAGCGCGCCGGACGCTACCTGATCGAGCACCAGCTGGTGCAGCTCAAGCTCAACGAGATGCACGCGCTCACCGAAGCGCTGCGCTCCTACGTGATGCGCGTCGCCTGGCTGCACGACCGCGGCCAGCACTCCGCCAACGCCGGCCTGGTGATGAACTTCTCGACCGACGTGATCCAGCGCGTGACGCGGCTCAACATGGAGGTGCACGGGGCTGAGGGCTGTCTCATGAACGCGCGCGTGGACAAGCTCGTGCGCGATGCGATGGTGTGGACGCATCTCGCGGGCGACACCGTACAGCGGGTGAAGGTCCTCAAGCGCCTCGACCGGGGGGCGAAGGCGGCCGCCGGGGCGAACGCCGACTGAGGCGCGGGAGAAGCGCCGCCTGCGCCGGGGCGGAAAGAGCGGCGGCCGCGGATGAAAGGAGCTTTTATGCAGATCGAGGCCACACTGAGAGTGATCCACGAGGCGGACTACCCGGGCGAGCGCGGGGTCACCGAGGGCCAGACCTACAAGCGGCTCGTGGGCTGCCCGGAAGTGCAGCCGACCGACCGCGTGCGGCTGGGGCGCGCGAGCTACCGGCCGGGGACGGTCGAAAAGCTGCACTGGCACCCGATCGAGGCCTGCTACTACGTGATTTCCGGCCACGCCACCGTGCGCGACTTGAACGGCAAGGAATACGAGGTCGGGCCGGGCTCGATCATCTACGCGCCAGCCGGGATTGCGGGCGCGCACGAGTGGGAGGTGAAGGAGGGGCTGG
The DNA here is from genome assembly GCA_035574195.1 of Burkholderiales bacterium. Taxonomy (GTDB): domain Bacteria; phylum Pseudomonadota; class Gammaproteobacteria; order Burkholderiales; family SG8-41; genus SG8-41. The sequence continues at coordinate 13,533 of DATLZE010000196.1, forward strand.
AGCTGCTCGATATCCGCGCCACCACCGAGAGCCATCGCAAGATGCAGTTCACGGTGGACCGCAAGACCGGCCGCTCCTACATCGAGCTCGAGGAACTCGCCAGGCGCGAAGGGGTGAGCTTCAAGTCGCACTATTGACGAGCGCGTAAAAATGCCCGACGACGCTCGATCCCTCGCCCCTTTCCCTCGTGCCGAGGGCAGAGGGCGAACGCGCGGCGGTGAATGGCCCGCCAGCTATTGGTCCATGACCTGGTAGGAGCGCGCAGCCGCGATGACGGGAATGCGGGCGAGGCGCGTGGACGTGCACAATCACGTGCTGCCGCGGGAACTCCTCGAGGCGATCCGCAGCCGGCCGCGCGACTACCGCATGCGCGTCGAGGAGCGGGCAGGAGCCGAAGTGCTCGTGCGCGACGACGGGCATTGGACTCCGATCTACGCCGAGTTTCACGATCCAGGCGCCAAGATCGAGAGCCTGGATCGCCGCGGTCTCGACGTCGCGGTGATCTCGGTGACGCCCGTGGTGTTCTTCTATTGGCTCGATGCCGAGGCGGGGCGCGCCGCGGCGCGGCTCGCCAACGACGGCATCGCGCGCATGGTCGAGGCGCATCCCGCGCGGCTGCGCGGCATGGCGACGCTGCCCATGCAGGACCCGCAGGCGGCGGTAGCCGAGCTCGAGCGCGTGGTGCGCGAGCACGGCTTCCGCGCGGTCGAGCTCGGCTGCCGCGTGCGGGGGGAGCTGCTCTCGGAGCCGCGCTACCGGGCGGTGCTCGCCCGCGCGCAGGCGCTCGGGGTCTTCGTCTTCGTGCACCCCTACATCGCCGGGGGGCTGCCGCCCGAGCTCGGCTGCTATTATCTCGGCAATCTGGCGGGACTTCCCTACGATACCGCGCTGCTCGCCGCGCATCTCATGTTCGGCGGGGCGCTCGATGAGCTGCCCGATCTCGCGCTCGTGCTCGCGCACGGCGGCGGGCATCTGCCCTACCAGATCGGGCGGCTCGAGCACGGCTACCGGGTGCGCGCCGAGGCGCGGGCGCGAGCTTCGCGTTCGCCGGCGGCGCTGCTCGGGCACTTCCATTTCGATTCGCTCACCCACGACAGCGCGGCGCTCGCCTTTCTCCTCGCCAAGGTGGGGGCCGGGCGCCTGGTGATCGGCACCGATGCGCCCTTCGACATGGGCGAGGAGAATCCGCTCGCCCGGATCGCCTCGCTCGAGGGACTGAGCGAGCAGGAACGCGAGCGGATTTACGGGTGGAACGCGCTCGAGCTCCTCGGCGAGGCGTGAGCCCGAGCGCGCCCGCGCAGCCGCCCTTCGAGCCATGAAGCCGGAAGTGCTCGTCCTCGCCCCGATCCACGAGCCCGCGCTCGCCGCCCTCGCGCGCGAGTTCGCCGTGCACGAGCTATGGCGGGCGCCCGATCCCGAGGCTCTCCTGGCGCAAGTGGGCGCGCGCGTGCGCGCGCTCGTGACCACCGGATTGAAGGGCTTCGAACGCCGCCATCTCGAGGCGCTTCCTGCGCTCGAGATCGTCGCCTGCTTCGGCACGCCGCGCGGTAGCGTGGACCTGGAGGCCGCGCGCGAGCGCGGCGTGGTGGTCACGCACACCCCGACCTCGATCGCGGAGTCGGTGGCGGACGTGGCGCTGGGGCTGCTGATCGCGCTCATGCGCCGCATCTGCGAAACCGACCGCTTCGTGCGCGCCGGCAAGTGGCCCGAGCGGCTGCCCCCGCTCGGGCGCGAGCTGGGCGGCAAGACCTGCGGCATCCTGGGGCTGGGCGCGATCGGCGCCGCCGTGGCGCGGCGCGTGCTCGCCTGCGGCATGAGCGTGTGCTACCACGGGCCGCGCCCCAAGCCCGATCTTCCCTATCCGTACTGCCCCGATCCGGTGACGCTCGCTGCGCGCGCCGACTGCCTGGTCCTCGCCTGCCCGCTCACGGCCGCAACCCGCGGGCTCGTCAATGCGCGGGTGCTCGATGCGCTCGGCCCCGAGGGCTTTCTCGTCAACATCGCGCGGGGGCCCGTCGTGGAGGAGGAGGCGCTCGTGGCGGCGCTCAAGGAGCGGCGGATCGCGGGCGCCGCGCTCGACGTCTACTGGGAAGAGCCGCGCGTGCCCCAGGCGCTCACCGCGATGGAGAACGTCGTGCTGACCCCGCACATCGGCTCCTCCACCCGCGAAGTGCGGGAGGAGCGCAAGCAGAAGCTTCTCGAGAACCTGCGCGCGCACTTCGCAGGGCGCCCTCCGCCCTGGCCGCTGAGGGCGCCGGAGATGAAGCGCTGAGCGGCCGCGGTTTCGCGACGGTTTCCGCGCCGCTAGCAGACGAGAGGAATCTCCGATGACCCGACACGATGCAGCGGGCCTCACGCCGCAGGTGGTGCTCGCCGAGCTCAAGAAAAACGCCGTCACGCACGTCGTCTGGCTGCCCGACAGCGAGACCAACTGGCTGTTCACTTTGATGAAGGCCGAGCCCGGGCTGCGTCTCGTGGGGGTGACGCGCGAGGGGCTCGCCTTCTCCACCGCCGCTGGCTTGTGGGCGGGAGGAGGCAAGCCCGTGGTGATGATCCAGAACACCGGGCTCATGGAGTCAGGCGACTCGCTGCGGGGCTGGATCCTCGGTCTCGGCGTGCCGCTCGTGATACTGGTCGGCTACCGCGGCTACGTGCGCGGGGCCAAGGGCGCCGACACCGCCGCGCACTACACGGAGCCCTTCCTGGAGGCTTTCGGAGTGAGCCACCACTTGGTCGAATCGGACGCGGACGCACCGCGCATCACCGCCGCCTTCGAGGAGGCCGAACGCGCGCATCGCCCGGTCGCGGTGCTGGTGGCAGACGAGTACCACGGCTTCAACCGTTGACGATCGAAGCCAGGCGAGGAGCGGGGGCGGCGAGAATGGTGATGTTCAAGGGTGGCGGAGGCGTGTTCGAGGCACGGATGCGGCGTTGCGGCCCGCGCAGCTCGCCGCCTGTATTTCCCCACTCGTGTCTTCTTGCCCTCCAGCGGGCGAGGCAGCGGCGATGATTGAAACCGCGGAAATGCTGCTGCTGTTCCAGAAATACCGGGGCGAGGCGATCGTGATCCCGGGGCGCGGTGGCCGCCACTGGGTGGGCATCAGTACCTGCCCCGAGCGCGATCTGGCGCTTGGGGATCCCGCGATGGGCGGCCATGCCTCCTTCGCCCTCGGCGTCGCGCTCGCGCGCCCGCGCGACAAGGTGGTCGTGTTCGATTCCGAGGGCGATTTGCTGATGGGCCTGGGCGCGCTCGCGACGATCGCCGAGCAGCGCCCACCCAACCTCTACCATTTCCTGCTCGACAACGAGTGCTACGCGACCACTGGCGGCCAGCCGGTGCCGAACGCGAAGGGCGTCGCCTATGATGCGCTCGCGCGCGCGGCGGGCTATCCTCGCGCCTACGCCTTCGACAATCTGGAGTCCCTCGCGATCGCCTTGCAGCGCATACTCGAGGAGCCGGGGCCGGTGCTGGTGGCGATGAAAGTGGTGCCCGAGATCGAGAACCTGCCGATCCGCCAGCGCCGCCGCTGGCAGACGCGCCCGCGCGACCAGATGATTCTGGAATTCAGGCGCGCCCTGGGTGCTGCGCCGCACACCAGCCGCCCGTAGCGGGAACGTGCGGGAGAGCGCACCGGGGGTGGCTGGCAGCCCGCCGCGGGCTCGAACCGCGAACCTTCCGCTTCAGAGGCGGACGCTCTACCAATTGCGCTAGCGGGCAGCCGACGACGGCTGTTCGACCCGCGCGGCGCAGCGAAGTTCTCGACCGGCCGAAGTCGCGAGCCGGCGCCGCTCGACGGTCCCTTCCTTCATCCTCGCTTCAGTCCCACGCCGGCGCGCGCCCCGCGGGGTTCGCGATGCGCCCGTCGGGCCGTGCGAGCGCGTGGATGCGGCGCATCTCCTCTTCGCTCAGCTCGAAGTCGAAAACCCGCAGGCTCTCGGCCATGTGCCGGGGGTTGGCGGAGCGGGGAATGGGAACGATGTTGCCCTGCTGGATCAGCCAGCGCAGCGCGATCTGTGCGAGGGTGCGGCCTCGCGCGCGCGCGATCTCGGCGAGCACCGGATCGTGAAGGAGCCGGCCGCGAGCGAGCGGACAGTAGGCCATGAAGGCGAGCCCGGCTTCGCGGCAGAAGGCGAGCACCTTCGACTGCTCGAGATACGGGTGATATTCCGCCTGGAGCACGCAAAGCGGTTCGGGGCAGAGCCGCATCGCTTCCCGGGTCATCGCGATGTTGAAATTCGCGACCCCGATATGGCGCGCCTTGCCCTCGCGCTTCGCCCGCGCGAGCGCACCCATGGTCTCGGCGAGCGGCGTGCCGTCAATCGCGGGCCAGTGCACGAGCAGCAGATCCACGTAGTCCGTCTGCAGCCGCTCGAGGCTCTCCTCGACCGAGCGCGCGAACGCCGCCGCCTTGAGGTATTCGTGCGAGACCTTGGTGACGAGGAAGATCTCCGCGCGCGGCACGCCGGAGGCCTTGATGCCTTCGCCCACGCCTTTTTCGGTCCCGTATTTCCACGCGGTATCGATCAGGCGATACCCGAGCCCGAGAGCGGTCGCGACGATCCCGGCGCAGTCGCCGAGTTGCGAAGTGCCGAAGCCGATGGCCGGAAGCCGCACGCCCGGGGCGGACAGAACGGGAATCTCGATCGTGCTCGTCGCGATCATGAGGTGCCCTCGTTCCTGTTCACTTGATGCTCGTCCACGGCCGCGTCCGGTCGAGCGCATAGCGCTTGACCGCTCTTTCGTCGAAGTCGAAGCCCAGGCCTGGCCTCTGGTGCAGGATCAGGTCCCCGTTGCGGTGCGCGAGCTGGCGGTCGAGCAGCCGCCGGAAGTTGAGCACCTGGTCGTCGGGAAAGAATTCGACGTAGCGCGCGTTGGGCGTCGCGGCGACCAGTGGCGCGTGCACGTCGTGAAACCAGTGCGGGCAGAGGGTGACTCCGTAGGAGGCAGCGGTCGCGGCGATGCGCCGCCACTCGGTGATGCCGCCGCACACGCACGCGTCGGTCTGGAGAATTTCGGCGCCGCGCTTCTCCAGCAGCTCCCTGTGATACCAGCGCCCGTAGGCGATCTCCCCGGTTGCGACCACGACCGGAGTGCGCTGCGCGAGCCGCGCGTGAAGGTCGATCTCGTCCGGGCCGAACGGCTCCTCGATCCAGTAGGGATCGTAGGGCTCGAACCGCTCGAGGTAGGCGAGCGCGGTCGGCAGATCGTTCCACGCGTTGTTGGCGTCGAGCATCAGGTGCACGTCGGGACCGATCGCCTCGCGCGCGGCGCGCACGCGAGCCTCCTCCTCCTTCGGGCTCAGGCGCCCGACCTTCATCTTGACCGCCCTGAAACCGGCCTTCACATAGGAAGCCATCTCCTGGCCGAGCATCTTCTCGGTCTTGCCCGCGAGGTAGTAACCGCCGCTCGCATAGGCGGGAACGCGCTCGATCGCGTTGGCGCCGAGATACAGATGCAGCGGTAGCTTCGCGGCACGCGCGTTCAAGTCCCACAGCGCGATGTCGAGAGCGGAGATCGCCCGCATCACGCTTCCCGCGCGCCCCTGGAGCAGCGCCTCCTGGTACATTTCCTGCCACAGTCCCTCCACGCGCAGCGACTCCTGGCCGATCAGCTTCGGTGCGAGGAGCTCCTCGACTGCGACTTTCGCGAGCTTGCCCCCGGCGCTGCCGACATAACAGAAGCCGATGCCTTCCGCGCCCCCCGAGGAGCGCACCTTGACCAGGCAGTAATCGCGCGCTGCGACCGTGCGCGTGGCGAAGGAGGTGACCTGGTCGAGCGGCACGCGCGCCACACAGACGGAGACGGACTGGATTTTCGGCATGGCTCCCTGTTCCTTTTCGACGTGACCGGAGATCGAGCCGGGCGAGAGCAGTCCCGCCGGGACGATTCGTCGCGCCCGCTCAGGCTGAAGTATAGCGCCCCGCGCGATGCCGCTCGGCCCCCGGGCGCTGGCCAGCGACTGGCGCAATGGACGACACTTCGCCGTATCGGTCGCGGCGCGGAGCGCGTGACAATGGCAACCCTCCAGCCATGCGCAGGGGGTGTCCTGCGTCTCGGTGTGGCGCACGAGCACGGCGCCGCCCGGGCTGACGCCGGCGAAGTCTCATACTGGCAGGAAGCGCTTCGCAAAACGACCGAGATTCCGGAATGCAAGCGCGATCTCGAGGCGAATCACCGGAGCGACGAATTCATGACCGGGGCCGAGCCCGAGCGGGCGCTCGAGCGCATGCCCGCGGTATTGCGGATCCTGCCGGGCGACATCGGGCTCGCGAAATGGCCCTGCTGGCGAGGCGGCGGGCGGGCAGGGCGAGCTGGCGGCACGGTCGTATCCGCGCCGCTGCCTCGCCTCTACCGCGGCGGCAGGGCGCAAGGCGCCAGTTGACCGCCCCCCGGCAACCTCACTAAACTGCCTGCTCCGATCCGCAAGTCTCGCCGAAGGAGACAAAGCATGCGCCAGTTCCTCTCGGGCCTGCTCGCGTGCGCGGTCATGGCACTGCCCGCCGCCGCGCAGCAGAAGATCACGCTCTCGATCGCTACCGGCCCCACCGGGGGCGTGTATTATCCACTGGGCGGGGGCATGGCCAACCTCCTCTCGAAGTACGTCCCGGGCCTCTCGGCGACGGCGGAATCCACCGCCGGCTCGGTCGCCAACCACGAGTTCATGGCCACCGGCAAGGCCGATATCGCGCTCACTATGGCGGACGCGACTTGGGACGCGTTCAAGGGGCAGGAGAAATTCCAGGGCAAGCCGGTCAACGTGCGCGCCCTGATGGTGCTCTATCCCAACCGTTTCCACATCGTCACGCTCGAGGGCCTCGGCATCAACAAGATCGCCGACCTCAAGGGGCGGCGCGTCTCGACCGGGCCGCCGCGCAGCGGCACCGAGGTGAAGACCAACCGCGTGCTCGCAGCCGCGGGGCTCGACCCGGACAAGGACATCATCCGCGAGCGGCTCACGGTTCAGGCCTCGGCCGATGCGCTCAAGGACCGCAAAATCGACGCCTTCTTCTGGTCGGGCGGCGTGCCGACCGCCGCGGTGACCGATCTCGCGGCGAGCCCCGGGGTGCGGATCAAGCTTCTCGACCACGCGGAAGTGGTGGACGTGCTCAACAAGCGCTACGGGCCGCTCTACGTGCGCGACGTGATCCCGGCGAAATCCTATCCGGGTCAGGAGCGCGACGTGCAGATCGCCACCATCTGGAACGTGCTGGTGGCGCGCGCCGATCTTCCCGACGAGGTCGCCTACAACATCGTGAAGACCATCTTCGAGCGGCGCGAGGAGATGATTCGGGTGCACGGCGAGGCGCGCAACTTCGACTTCAAGTACCAGACCAACGCCGCGGCGGTGATTCCCTTCCATCCCGGTGCGGCCAGATACTTCCGGGAGAAGGGGCTCGACGTCAAGTAACCGCCCGGGAGCGGCGCCGGCCGGGAAATCCAGCGCGCTTTGCGCGCTGGATTTTTTGTTTTCCGGGGCGGCCGCCTCCGGCAGGGGAGGGCCACGGTGAGCGGCAAGGACGAGCTGATCCACGAGATCGCCGCCGAGCGCCACGTCGCGCTGGACGAGGAGGCGCTCAGGAAGGCCGAGCGCTACATCGAGCGGGAGGAGGGGGCGACCAACCGGCTCGCGGGCGCCCTCGGCGCCTTCGTCTCGGCGCTCGCCGTGGCGATGTCGCTGTTCCACCTCTACGCCGCGTATTACATCGTGCCGGCGCAGGAGCTGCGCATGATCCACGTCGGCTTCGTGCTCGTTCTCGTGTTCCTGCTGTTCCCGGCTGCGCAGCGGCTGCGCAATCGCGTCCGCTGGTGGGACTGGGCGGCGGCGGCGCTCTCCCTCCTCGTCATCGGCTACGGCATCGCCGGGGGCGACGACTTCACCGACCGCAACACGATCCCGACCGCGCTCGACATGGTGTTCGGCGTGACGCTCGTGCTGCTCGTGCTCGAGGCCGCGCGACGTTCGACCGGCTGGATCATGCCTGCGGTATGCCTCGCCTTCCTCGCCTACGCGATGCTGGGGCCCTATCTCCCGCAGCCGTGGACCCACCGCGGCTACGGCGTCTCGCGGCTGACCGGCCACATGTACATGACGCTGGAGGGCATCTTCGGCGTGCCGGTGGACGTCTCCTCCTCCCTCATCATCCTGTTCACGATCTACGGGGCGTTCCTCCAGTACTCGGGCGCCGGCAAGTTCTTCATTGACTTTTCGTTCGCGGCGATGGGGGGCAAGCCGACCGGCGCGGGGCGCACCATCGTGCTCTCCTCGTTCCTGCTCGGCGGCCCCTCGGGAAGCGGGGTCGCCACCACCGTGACGCTCGGCACGGTGGCCTATCCGATGCTCGCCAAGGCGGGCTACGGCAAGGACGCCGCAGGCGGGCTGCTCGCCGCCGGGGGGCTCGGCGCGATCATCTCGCCGCCGGTGCTCGGCGCGGCCGCCTTCCTGATCGCGGAGTTCTTGAAAATCTCGTATCTCGACGTGATCCTGATGGCGGCGATCCCGACCTGCCTCTACTACTTCGCGCTGTTGCTGATGGTGGAGATCGACGCGCGCAAGTTCGGCATGAAGCAGGTGCCTTTCGACCGGGCCGAGACGCTGGGGAGCCTCACCCGCAAGTTCGGCTTCCACTTCTTCTCGCTCGTCGCGATCATCGTGTTCATGCTGCTCGGCTTCTCGCCGGTGATGGCGGTGTTCTGGGCCACCGTCACCGCGCTCGCGACAAGCTTCCTGCACCCCGAGTGCGCGCTGGTTTCCTACGACCTGTTGCGCGGCCGGCAGCCGCTGGTGCGCGGGCTCGTGCACTCGAAGCTCGTGAGGGCGCTCGAAGCAGGGTCGGTCGGCATGCTCAACGTGGCGGCGACCTGCGCGGCGGCAGGCATCATCGTGGGCGTGGTGACGCTGACCGGGCTGGGGCTCAAGTTCAGCTCGATCGTGATCGGCTACGCCGAGTCGCTCACCCAGGCGACCCTGGGGCTGCTCTCCGCTTTCGGGATGGAAGCGACGCGAGCGCTGGTCCACGACGTGAAGCTGCTCTATACCGCGATCTTCACCTCCCTCATCGTGTGGATCGTCGGGCTCGCCGTGCCGGTCACCGCCTCCTACATCATCTGCGCCGTGATCGCTGCGCCGGCGCTGATCGCGCTCGGCGTGCCCGACTTCGCGGCGCACATGTTCATCTTCTACTACGCCGTGCTCTCGGAAGTCTCGCCTCCCACCGCGCTCTCTCCGTTCGCCGCCGCCGCGATCACCGGGGGCGACCCCTATCGCACCACGCTGCAGTCGTGGAAGTACACGATGCCGGCGTTCCTCGTGCCGTTCATGTTCGTGCTCGACCCGGCGGGGCTGGGGCTGCTGCTGATGGGCTCGTTCAAGGCGCTCGCCCAGGCCTCGGTCGTGGACATCGCGACGGTGTGCGTGACCGCGATGATCGGCATCGCCGCCCTCGCCGGCGGCATGCAGGGCTGGCTGCTCAAACGCACCACGCGCCTCGAGCGCTGGCTGCTCATCGCCGCGGGGCTCGCCCTGGTTTACCCGCGCGCGGCGTTCGACTATATTGGAATCGTGCTGATCGCGATCGTGCTCGCCGCGCAGAAGCTGCGACGTGAAGCCGCCCCCTCCGCTTGATGGCGATTCCGCCCGCCTCGCGACACCGTTCGCCGTGCTGGGCATCTGCACCTCGGGCGAGCGGCTGACCCGCATCCGCTATCTGCCCAAGACCGCTGCGCTTCTCGCTCCGCTCGACCGCCTCGCCGAGCGCGTCTGCCGGCAGATCGAGCGCTACCTCGAGGACCCGCACTACCGCTTCGACCTGCCCCTCGATTACCGCGGCACCGCGTTCCAGCGCCGCGTGTGGGAGGCGATCCGCGCGATTCCAGCCGGCAGCACGCTCACCTACCGGGACATCGCGCAGCGGCTCGGCACAGCGCCGCGCCCCGTCGGCGCCGCGTGCGGGGCGAACCGCATCCCGCTCGTGGTTCCCTGCCACCGGGTGGTGGCTTGCGACGGGCTCGGCGGCTTCATGAACGCGACAGGCGGTTTTCCGCTGGAAGTAAAGCGCTGGTTGCTGCGGCACGAGGGCTGTGACTGATACACCGTGAGATGACTTGTGATGACGGAGCCGCTCATTGCAACAGCCTCCGACCAGATGGTCCGTAGCCAGCGCGACGGCGAAGCTGTGAAGCTTTCAGTCGAGCGCGCACCCGATCGCTCGACGGTCCTGCCACGGACGACGCTCGTCCTGGCCGAGCAGACTGCGGCGCTCTACCGCAATACGCCGATGGTACTGGCGGGCAATGTGCTGATGTCCGCCCTGCTAGTCTATGTTCTTCCTCTCGCCATACCGATTCTTGTGAAGGGGCTCTGGCTGGCTGCGATCGTTGCCCAATGCCTTGGCCGTTTCGCCCTGTGGCTCGTCTATCAACGGGTAAAGCCTCCGCCACAGGGCGCAACTCGGTGGGCCATCTGGAGCACGCTCGGTTCCGCCGTGTCGGGGACGGTGTGGGGAATCGGAGCCATCGTGCTCTTCGTGCCCGATCAGATCGACTTTCAGCTGCTGCTCCTGTTTGTGCTGATCGGCATGGGCTCTGCGGCCGTGTACTCGCTTACCCCCTTTCTGCCGGCGTTTTATGCGTTTCTCCTGCCGAGCATCATTCCGGCGGGTGTGGTATTTGCACTTCAGGGGGGAGCGCTGCACATCGTACTGGCGATCATGACGGCGATCTACGTGGCGGTCACTGCGGTATTCGGGCGGAACATGCACCGGCTGCTGGCCGACTCGCTCAAGCTGCGCTTCGAGAACATCGATCTGGTCGAGGACCTGAAGCTGCGCACGGCGGAGGCCGAACGCGCCAACGTCGCCAAATCCCGTTTTCTTGCGGCGGCAAGTCACGATCTGCGCCAACCGATGCACGCCCTGAGTCTCTTTACGGCTGGCTTGCGCGAGGAAGTCGGCAACGAGCCGCGCGCGCTGGCTCTGGTGGAGCGCGTCCAGGACTCGTTCGAGGCGATGGACGGGTTATTCAACGCACTGCTCGATATTTCCAGACTCGATGCCGGTGTGGTCGAGAAGGAAACGCGAGACTTTCCCGTTCAGATCCTCCTCGACCGCCTCGAGACGTTGTTCTCGCCGCTCGCGATCGAGCGGGGCTTGCGCTTCAGCGTGATAGCGTCAGGTGCGTGGGCACGAAGCGACCCCGTGTTGCTCGACCGCATTCTGCAAAATCTGGCTTCGAACGCAATCAAGTACACCCGATCGGGCGGGGTGGTCATCGGATGCCGCCGACACGCAAACGCGCTGTCGATAGAGGTGTGGGATACCGGACCCGGCATCCCGAACGAGCACCGGCAGGACATTTTCCAAGAATTCTTCCAGTTGGAAAATCCGGAACGCGATCGCAGCAAGGGCCTCGGCTTGGGACTTGCGATCGTCAAGCGTCTTTCACAGCTTCTGGATCATCGGATTCGTCTGCGGTCCGTGCCCGGTCGTGGCTCCGTGTTTGCAATCGAGGTGCCTTATGGCACTGCGGTCGTGATGGAGAAGCCTCCGGCGGCAGAGCTTGCCGCCGATTGTCTTGCCGGAGTACGGGTCGCCGTCATCGACGATGAAGCCGCGATCACCCAGGCAATGGCAGAGATTCTCCAGCGGTGGGGGTGCATCGTCACCACCGCCGGATCGGAAGCCGAGATGCTCGGCAAGCTGAAGGCGGAAGGTGCGACGCCCGGCGTGCTGATCTGCGATTATCGCTTGCGTAACAGCCGCACCGGCTTGCTGGTGATCCAGAGCATCCACCGCGCGCTTGGAACGAACGTCCCGACGATTCTGATTACGGGTGATACCGCGCCCGATCGGTTGCAGGAAGCGCACGCCAGCGGCTTTGAACTCCTGCACAAGCCCGTGCAGCCCGCAAAATTGCGTCAGGTCATGCAGCGTCTGCTGTCGCGCCAGAGCGCGATCCCTTGATCCGGGCAGGTGGGTGGGGGGCAGGTCGTACGACCGGATTCGGTCTGCTACCGACCTTTGTCTAATACTCCGAACGCCACACTCCTGTCATCATTCACCGTGACAATGTTGCCGCCGATGCGATTGACGGGCTTGTCGAATTGCGGGAGGCCGGCATGGACATACTGTTCTCTCTGGGCCAGTTGCTGGCCCTGGCGGGTCTTGGATACGGTGCCTGGCTCTGTTTTCTGCATGCCGGTAAATACGACGCGGAGAGCCTGCGCGCGGACATCGCGGCATCGCGCGCCGCGAGAACTCGCGGGCATTCAGAGACGGTGGTCGATGACCGGGGCATTGAACAGGCCGAAGGAATTTCGCGGCCCCCGGTCGTGTGGTTCTAGCAGATACCCAGACGCCGCGCGGCGACTGCCGCCTGCGCGCGATTCGTGACTTTTAGTGCGCGCATGATGTCGGTTACGTGCGCCTTTACTGTCGCCTCGGAGATGTTGAGCTCGCCAGCGATGATCTTGTTGGGCTTGCCCTGCGCGATTAAGGCAAGGACTTCCGCTTGCCGGTCGGTCAATACCGGCTTGCCGATTGATTTCGGATCGGGGTTCGATGACTCCCTGGGGCCGCCAGGCCCCGCCAGTCCGAGCGCCTGCGGCGGAATATAGACACCGCCGGAGAGCACCAGGCGCAGTGCCTGCAGCATGACGTCCCGCGGCGACGACTTCGGGATGAAGCCCACCGCGCCCATCTTCAACGCCGCGACCACACCTTGGGTGTCGTCCGTGCTTGAAAGAATCACCACAGGCAGCGTAATGTGGCGCTGGTGCAACTCCTGCATCGCGGTATAGCCATGGACCCCGGGTAACCGCAGATCGAGCAGCACCAAGTCGATATCGGCGTGCTGCTCCACCAGTGCGTAAGCCTCAATCGCGTTCTCGGTTTCGAGTACCGTCACGTGATCGTCCAGTGACTCCAGCACGTGGCGCAGACCTTCCCGCACCAGTGCATGGTCATCGACGATCAGGAACTTCATCTTTTCATCTTACCCGACAAGAACCACGACGTCATCGGCTGCCCACTCGGTGAATGACAATCGCAATTCCGATATTATGACTATGCCGGCGTCGGCTGTCCCGCCTTAGCCTACGGCGTGGTTGGAGTCAGTTTTCCGTAATCCGGAAGTCTCACTACGACCCCATTACCAAGGCTGAGGAAAGAAATCCAATCAGCCAGGACCCCGTTAGGGGCCGCGCCTCTGACGAGGCGGAACCACCCGGAAAATACACGGAAGGCGAAGAACGCAACAAGATTTGGCCGCCGATGATCGCCGACGAGTCAAGAGGCCGGGATCAGCCGCAGATATCCGGAAATCCGACCATGACCCGATTTAGCGGGTGAAACTGGCACAGATCCATTGTGCTATGGGGTGGAGTACTGTGGGGTGGACGACGGTAGGATATTGCCCATGAAAACGGCCATGGATCGTGCCGGGCTGCTCGTCATCCCGAAGGGGGTCCGGCGCGAAGCACGGCTCGCTCCCGGGACACCGCTGGAGGTCCGATGGCGGAACGGTCGCATCGAGATTGAGCCTGCTCCCGCAGCCGTACGCCTGCAACGCCGCGGCCGGCTCCTCGTGGCCGTGCCGCAGAAGGAATTGCCGAAGCTCACGCACGAAACGGTGGAGCAGACGCGCGCGAGACTGCTCGAGGATCGAGCGGCGAGGGAATGACGCGCGCTGAGGCGACCATCTTCGTCGGCACCAGTTGCATTATTCGAGTCGTCGTTCCCGCGGCCGAAGCAAGGCAGCGAAGCGCGTGTGGCCCGGATGGCGAAAGAAACGTCAGATCAGGACCTCGGGGCCAGTGTCGGTTTCCTTGATCCGGAAATCTGACTATCCCCCCATTTATCCTTAACCTAAAATCACGATTCCCCAGCGATGCAGGCTGGCGGGCCCGAACAGGCCGGCGATCAGCAGCCAGAACGCCGCGGGCTCGGGCGCCGCGGCCGCGGGCGAGAAAGTGACGTCGTCGAATATCAGGTTGTTCCCCGCGAAATTCTGGACGTTCGAGAAGAATTCGATGCGGTCGATATTCAGGCCCTGGAGCGTCCAGGTCGCCTGCGGCGTATTCGGGCTCTCGATGAAATTGTGGTTGATCCGCGACAAGACCATGTTCGTTGCTGAAAGCGCCGTAGCGATCCAGGCGGCCATCGTCGAGCTGCTGCACAGCGCCGGCGGAGTGAAGCTCACGAAGTCGACCGGGCCGGCAAAATCGAAGGTGTAGGAGAAGCCGTTGAGAGGCCCGCTGACGCCGAAAAAGTTCAGTGCCGAGGGTGCGGGCACCTGCACCGGGATGCCCGGCGCGATGGTCGGGTCGGGGTTCCGACAAATTTCTGCCCCATCCAGAGCCTCTTGCGCCTGCTAACTGGAGAAACCGGTTCGGGCGGAAATAGAAGTGGCTGAGAATTAGAAGCTTACGCTTCCCCGTGGAGGTCACGCATGCTGTGCGCGTGTAAAAATTTTCGACAAGCAACGAAGCGCCCTCCATGGATGGACCAGCCAGCATTGACAGCCCACGTTAACGGGTGCAATTTGTATTGCGCTTCATACCGTAAGTACAACTGCATGGAACACGTCAAGACCGTTGTTTCGCTCGACCACAGGCTCTACGAACAGGGCGAGGCGTTGGCGAGCGAGCTGAAGATCTCCCGCTGCCGGCTGTTTACGCTGGCGCTGGAAGAGTTCATCCGCCAGCGCCGGTTTCGCCGGTTGCTGGAGCAAATCTATGCTGCCATGAGGATGCGCTTAACGCGGCGGAACGGGCACTGCAGCGGGCGATGCGCCGCACTCACCGCCGCGTAGTCGAGAGCGACGGTTGATCCGGCAGGGCGACGTGTACTGGGTGGACCTTGGCGAGCCAGGGGGGCTCGGAGCCGGGCTATCGGCATCCCCACGTCGTGATTCAGAACAACGTCTTCAACCAGAGCCGCATCAACACCGTCGTTGTGTGTTCCATCACTTCCAACTTGAAGCCCGCTGGCGCGCCGAGAAATGTGCTCCTCGCAACCGGCGAAGCCGGGTTGACGAAGCGCAGCGTGGTGAACATTTCGCAGATCTTCACCTTGGACAAGTCGCAGCTTGGCGACAGGATTGGAGCGATTTCGGCGAAGCGAATCCGCGAGGTCCTCGACGGCGTTCACCTGCTGATCGAGCCGCGCGATCCGTAACATCCGGGTCCGTCTTGATGGATGGTTTAGGATTGACTCTATCTGCGGCCATCGGGGGCGAGGAAGCGCAATGATGAATGCGGAATGATGAGTGCAGAATGAAAATCACGACCGATTCTGCCGAGGGTTTCATCTGTGTTTATCTGTGTGTATCTGTGGCTGAATTAGCTCTTGGGTTTCATCCGCGTTTATCTCGTTCCAATGTCCATTTTCACGGCGTGTGGCGGACCATTAATCATCAGGAGATGGCAGAAGCCATTGGAACAGGATTTATCTGCGGCTGATTTCGGGTTTTGTGGTTAAGCCTTCTGACTGCATCGACGAATTCTGCGACGCGCTGTGGCTCGAGGACGGGCTTGCGCGCGCGACGCTCGACGCGTATCGGCGCGACCTGTCGCAGTTCGCAGTGTGGCTGGAATCGCACCGCGGCAAGCGGCTCCTCGATGGCGACGCCGTTGACATCCAGGCTTACTTGGGACATCGGTTCAGAAGGAGGACGCGCGCCTCGAGCGCCGCACGGCTGCTGTCGAGCCTCAAGCGCTTCTACCGCTACTGCCTGCGCCAAGGGAAGGTCCGGACCGACCCGACGCTCGCCATTGCCCCGCCCAAGCTGCCGCGCGCGCTGCCGAAAAGCCTCGCGGAGGAGGAGGTCGAGAGGCTGCTCGCGGCGCCGCCGGTCAACACCGCGCTCGGCCTGCGCGACAGGGCGATGATCGAGACCCTCTATGCGAGCGGGCTGCGCGTCTCGGAGCTGGTGCAGCTCAAGCTCGCGCAGCTGGACCGCAACGCCGGTGTCGTGCGCGTGCTCGGCAAGGGCTCGAAGGAGCGGCTGGTGCCGGTGGGCGAGGAGGCGCTCGAATGGATCCGGCGCTACCTCGAGCAGGCGCGGCCGCGGCTGCTGCGCGGGCGGGCGAGCGACGCGCTCTTCGTCACCGCGCGCGGCGCGGCGATGACGCGCCAGATGTTCTGGGAGCTGTTGCGGCGCTACGCGCGCCAGGCCGGACTGAGGAAGCCGATCTCGCCGCACACCCTGCGGCACGCGTTCGCCACCCATCTGCTCAACCACGGCGCGGACCTGCGCGTGGTGCAGTTGCTGCTGGGGCACTCCGACATCTCCACCACCCAGATCTACACCCATGTCGCGCGCGAGCGGCTCAAGCAGCTGCACGCCCGGCACCACCCGCGCGGGTGATGCGCTGACCCGGTGCCGCAGGTTGATGCGGCGCCGGAAGCCATTCGCAGCCGCCGCAGTGGGCGGCCGAATCACGAAGTCGAGGCCCGCCTCTCGTCACCGCGTCACTTCGTCACTTTCTGGTGCCTCGTTCGATCGTGATGCCGACCCGCTTCACGTCCCGCTCCACCGCGAGCTTGCTGACGCTGACCCGAACCCAGGGCGCCCCGAACTCCCTCATCAGCAGCTGGGCGAGGTGCTCCGCCAGGCGCTCGACCAGCAGGAAACGCTCCTGCTTGAGCGAAGCGGTGACGCGCTCGATGACCTTGGCGTAATCAATCGTGTCGCGGATGCGGTCGCTGCGCGGCCGGCCGGTCTCAGGAATGCCGATCTCGAGATCGAGCTGCACGGTCTGCGGCACCCGGCGCTCCCACTCGTAGACGCCGATCAGCAGATCTAGGCGCAGGTCGTGGATGAAGATGACATCCATAAGTGAAGCACGGGTGGCCGGAGCCGGGAGCCCCTGCGCCGCGCGCCGATTCCGATAGAATAGCCTGATTGTAACGTGGGCCGTGGCCCCGCTTCTTGGGATGACTCTGATCGCGCTCGCGGCGCTCGCCTACCTGCTCGGCTCGATCTCGTTCGCGGTGATCGTGGCTCGCGCCTTCGGGCTGCCCGACCCGCGCAGCTACGGCTCGGGCAATCCCGGCGCGAGCAACGTGCTGCGCAGCGGCAGCAAGGCTGCCGCGGCGTTTACCTTGCTGGGCGACGCGGGCAAGGGCTGGCTCGCGGTATGGCTCGCCGGCCGCTTTGCCGAGACGGGGACGGCCGATGCGACCGTCGCGGTGGCCGCGCTCGCGGTGACCCTGGGGCACCTGTATCCGGTCTATTTCCGCTTCCGCGGCGGCAAGGGTGTCTCGACCGCGCTCGGCGTGCTGATCGCGATCGAGCCCTGGCTCGCCTCCGGCGCGCTCGCCGTGTGGCTCGCCGTCGCGCTGCGCTTCCGCATCGCATCGCTCGCGGCGCTCGTATCGGCGGGGGTCGCTCCGCTGCTCTCGTTCCTGCTCCACGGCATGGGCCGCATCGCCCTGGAGTCGGCGCTCGCGATCACCGTGATCGCGGCGCTGCTCGTGTGGCGGCATCGCGCCAACATCCGCAACTTGCTCGCGGGCACCGAAAGCCGCTTCGGGGGCGGCGCCGGCGCACCGCGCCCCTAGCCGGAGTGCGCGAGCGCCTCGAGATCCCAGCGCGGCCGCACCGTGAACCCGAGGCAGGGGCGAGGCGGGAGGAGCGAGGGGTTTTCGAGCCGCTTGGCGGCGGCGAGCGCGATCATCGCGCCGTTGTCGGTGCAGAACTCGGGCTCGGGATAGAACACGGTGGCGCCGCAGTCGCGGGCCGCCGCGCCGAGCCGCTCGCGCAGCCGCTGGTTGGCGCCCACGCCTCCCGCTACCACCAGCCGCTCCAGCCCGGTCGCGCGCAGCGCGGCGAGCGCCTTGGTCGCGAGCACCTCCACGATCGCGGATTCGATTTCGGCGGCGAGATCGGCGCGCTCCGCCGCGTCGAGCGTCCTGCCGCGAAGGGCTGCCTGCACCGCGGTTTTGAGCCCGCTGAAGCTGAAATTGAGGTCTCCGCTCGCGAGCATCGGGCGCGGCAGCCGGTAGCGGCCCGGCCGGCCCTGGCGCGCGAGCGCGGCGAGCGCGGGCCCGCCGGGATAGCCCAAGCCGAGGAGCTTGGCGGTCTTGTCGAAAGCCTCCCCCGCGGCGTCGTCGAGCGTCTCCCCCAGCAGCTCGTAGTCGCCCACGCCGGCGACGCGCACGAGCTGCGTGTGCCCGCCCGAGACGAGCAGCGCGACGAACGGGAAGGCGGGCGCCGGGCGGGAGAGCAGCGGCGAGAGCAAGTGTGCTTCGAGGTGGTGCAGCCCCAGCGCCGGAACGCCGAGCGAGTACGCGAGGCCGTGCGCCACGGCGGCGCCGACGAGCAGCGCGCCGGCGAGCCCCGGGCCCTCGGTATATGCGACCGCGGTGAGCTCCTCTAGGCGGCAGCCCGTGCGCTCGAGGAGCCGCCGCGTCAGCGGCAGCAGCCGCCGCACGTGGTCGCGCGAGGCGAGCTCCGGCACCACGCCGCCGTAGTCGGCGTGCAGCCCCGCCTGCGAGTGCAGCTCGTGGCCGAGCAACCCGCGGCTGCCGTGGTAGAGAGCGACCCCCGTCTCGTCGCAGGATGTCTCGATGCCCAGCACCAGCATGGGCGTCCGTCTGGCAAAGTGTGTGGGTGGTTGATATAATACGCGTTTTCCGGAATCCGGCAGGGAGTTATGCCGACAGTACGCGTCAAGGAAAACGAGCCGTTCGAGGTCGCGCTCCGGCGCTTCAAGCGCACCGTGGAAAAAACGGGGCTGCTCACGGAGCTCCGCGCCCGGGAGTACTACGAGAAGCCCACCGCAGCGCGCAAGCGCAAGCTCGCCGCCGCGATCAAGCGCCATCACAAGCGGCTGCGCGCGCAGATGCTGCCGCCGCGGATGTATTGATCACCCCGAGAGGGGAGCGCAGAGGGGTGAGGACCCGGTCCTCGCCCTTTTTTGTTTTTTCTCTTTCGCCCCCTTCCTCTCATGTCTCTCAAGCAACGCATCGACGATGACCTGAAGAAGGCGATGCGGGCAGGCGATGCCCGGCGCCGCGACGCGCTGCGGCTCGTGCTCGCGGCGCTCAAGCAGCGCGAGGTGGACGAGCGCAAGGAACTCGCGGAGCCCGAGGCGCTCGCCGTGCTCGAGCGGCTGATCAAGCAGCGGCGCGAGGCGATCGCCCAGTTCGAGAAAGGCGGGCGGCAGGACCTCGCGGCGAGCGAGCGCTTCGAGCTCGAGCTGCTCCAGAGCTACATGCCGCAGGCGCTCACGGAGGAGGAGGTCGCTGCGGCTGTCGCCGAGGCGATTGCCGCGACCGGCGCGAAGAGTTCCTCCGACATGGGCAAGGTGATGGGCGCGCTCAAGGGCAGGCTCGCGGGTCGGGCCGATATGGGCAAGGTCTCGGCCATGGTCAAGGCGAAGCTCTCGGGGTAGCGCTCGGGCGGCCCGTCCCGAATCGGCTCCTCGTTGACCGATCGCCAGGGCGCGCTGGCAGGATAGTTGCTTTCCCCGCCGATGGCGAGTTTTCTGCGCTTTTCGCCCGTGGCCTCGCTATAATCAATTAAGGCGGGTTTGCACGGGTTCCGGCAGGTTCGTCAATCATGCGCGCGATCAATTCGCCCGATCTCCGATCTCGTTTCCCGCGGGCATGATTCCGCAGTCCTTCATCCAGGAGTTGCTCGGCCGGGTGGACATCGTCGAGGTGGTGGACCGGCACGTGAAGCTCAAGCGTGCCGGGGCGAACTACGTCGCCTGTTGCCCGTTTCACAGCGAGAAGACGCCGTCCTTCACGGTGAGCCCGACCAAGCAGTTCTACCACTGCTTCGGCTGCGGTGCGCACGGCACTGCGGTCGGCTTCCTGATGGAATACGCCGGCATGGGATTCGTGGAAGCGGTCAAGGAGCTCGCCGCCGGTGTCGGCCTGAAGGTGCCCGAGGTGCGCTCCGAGCGGGCCGAGCGCCGGGCGGCCGAGAGCGAGAGTCTGACCGAGGTGCTGCTGCGCGCGGCGCGCTACTACCGCGAGGAGCTGAAGAAGGCGCCGCACGCCATCGCTTATCTCAAGGGGCGCGGGCTCTCCGGCGAGATCGCCGGGCGCTTCGGCATCGGCTACGCTCCGGAGGGCTGGCAGAACCTCGCCGCGGCGTTCTCCGATTACGAGGGGCCAGCGCTCGCCGCCGCCGGGCTCACCAAGACGAGCGAGGAGGGGCGGCGCTACGACCTCTTCCGCAACCGCATCATGTTCCCGATCGTGGACGTGCGCGGCAATGTGATCGGCTTCGGCGGCCGGGTGCTGGGCGAGGGCGAGCCCAAGTACCTCAACTCGCCCGAAACCGCGGTGTTCGAGAAGGGGCGCGAGCTCTACGGGCTCTACCAGGCGCGCCGCGCGATCCGCGACGCGGGCCGCGTGGTGGTGGTCGAGGGCTATATGGACGTCGTGGCGCTCGCCCAGCACGGGGTGGAGTACGCTGTCGCCACCCTCGGCACCGCGACCACCGGCCAGCACGTCCAGAAGCTGTTGCGCCAGGCCGAGGAAGTCGTGTTCTGCTTCGACGGCGACGAGGCCGGGCGGCGCGCCGCCTGGCGCGCGCTGGAGGCGAGCCTGCCCCAATTGCCGGACGGCAAACAGGTGAAGTTCCTGTTTCTCCCCCAAGGCGAGGATCCGGATACCTACGTGCGCGGCCACGGGCGCGCCGGATTCGAGGCGCTGCTCGCGCGGGCCGTGCCGCTGTCGCGATTCCTGCTCGAGGAGCTCGCTGCGCGCGTGGACCTCGCCACCGCGGAGGGGCGCGCTGGCTGCGTGCACGCGGCGAAACCCCTGCTCGGGCAGATGCAACCGAACGCGCTGCGGCTGCAGCTCGTGCGGGAGATTGCGCAACAATGCCGCATGGCGCCGGAGGAAGTGGCGCAGCTCTGCGAACTGCGGGGCGCGGCGCGGCGGCCACCGGTGCCCGCCTACCCCGCCCGCGCGGCGCCTGCTCCGCTCGCCCGCACGCTGCTACGCCTGCTGGTCGCCCACCCCAAGCTTGCCGCCGGGCTCACCGAGCAGCAGAGAAAGCTGCTCGAGGGCCCGGAGATGGAGCCCGTCTTGGGCGTGATCGCTCTCGCGCGGGCGAGCGCAGCGGTGAACTCGGCGATGCTGCTCGAGGCGGCGCGCGGCTCGCCCCACGAGCGGGCGATCGAGCAGGCTTGCGTCGAGGCGCTCGCCCATGCCTACGAGGAGGAGACGGCGCGGGCCGATCTCGAGGGCACGCTCGCCAAGCTGGAGCAGGAGCGCGTGAATAACGAGCTCGCGCCGCTCATCGCGAGCGGGATGCGCAACGAGCGCTACTATGAGCTCATGCGCCGGCTGGCCGAGCTCAAGGGGGTGGCCGCGGACGGTGCCCGCCCCCGGCCGTGAGGCACGGAGCCGCGATTGAAAACCCCGGCCGGCGGCTCCATGTGGAGGCTTTTGGCGGACCAGGCTGGCGCAAAAATTGCTTGAGCAAACAAGGAGCTATACCTGTAACTTTGGGGTGTAGCGGGTGTCGAATCAGGGTATAATTCGCACCTTTTTTCAAAAATCCGCACCGGATCGGCGAGATGGCGAAGACGAGCAAGGCGAGAACGAAGGCGAAAACGCGGCACGCGGCGCGCGGCAAGAGCGCTGCCAGGCCGAAGACGAAGGCGGCGGTGCGCGCGCAGCGGCTCAAGAGCCGGGCGCGCCCTGCGGCCTCGCGCGCGAAGCCCGCGCACAAGGCGCGCCCTGCAGTGCGGGCGCAGCCCAAGGAAAAGCTCTCTCCAAAGACGGTTCCGGGCAAGCCGCGCAAGCTCGATAACGCGACGCTGAAGCGGGCGCTGCTCAAGGAGCGGATTGCGCGCGCGCAGGCGAAGCTCGAGGGCCGGCCGCGCTCGACGCGGGGGCTGACCGCCAAGGAAAAGGCCCTGGTCAAGGAATTCGAGCGCCGGGAGCTCTCGCCCCAGGACGCCGAGGCGCGGCGCACGCGGCTGAAGAACCTGATCATGCTCGGCAAGGAGCGGGGCTATCTCACCTACGCCGAGATCAACGACCACTTGCCCGATGACATGCTGGATGCCGAGCAGATCGAGAACATCATCAGCATGATCAACGACATGGGCATCCAGGTGTACGACGAGGCCCCGGACGCCGAGACGCTGCTCATGTCGGAGGTCACCCCGGCGGTCGCGGACGAGGAGGCGGTGGAGGAAGCCGAGGCCGCGCTCTCGACGGTGGATTCCGAGTTCGGGCGCACCACCGACCCGGTGCGCATGTACATGCGCGAGATGGGCTCGGTGGAGCTGCTCACGCGCGAGGGCGAGATCGAGATCGCCAAGAGGATCGAGGACGGGCTGCGCCACATGATCCAGGCGATCTCCGCTTGCCCCACCACCATCGCCGAGATCCTCGCGCTCGCGGACAAGATCGAGCGCGACGAGATCCGCGTGGACGAGGTGGTGGACGGGCTGGTGGATCCGGATGCCGAGCAGGAGCCGATCGAGGAGCTCGCCGAGGAGGAGTCGGAAGTCGAGGAGGAGGAGCTCGAGGCGGCCGAGGGCGAGGACGAAGAAGGCGGGAGCGTGCAGAGCGCCGACATGCTCAAGCTCAAGGAGGAGGCGCTCAAGCGCTTCGCGGCGATCCGCTCGCTCTACAACCGCATGACGCGCGCGCTCGCGCGCGGCGGCCCGCGCAGCCGCGCCTACCTCCAGGCGCGCGAGGCGATCTCCAACCAGCTGATGACGATCCGCTTCTCGGCGAAGCAGATCGAGGCGCTGTGCGACTCGGTGCGCAAGCTCGTGGACGAGGTGCGCACCTACGAGCGCAACATCATGGAAATCGCGGTGGACAAGGCGAAGATGCCGCGCCAGCACTTCCTCAAGGAGTTCCCGGGCCGGGAAGGCAACCTGCGCTGGGTGAGGAACGAGATCGAGGCCGGGCATCCCTGGAGCGAGGCGCTCGCGCGCTTCGAGCCGGCGATCGTCGAGCAGCAGCAGAAGCTGCTTTCGGTGCAGGCGCGGGTCGGCATCCCGATCAAGGACCTGAAGGAGATCAACCGGCAGATGTCCACCGGCGAGGCGAAGGCGCGGCGCGCCAAGCGCGAGATGACGGAGGCGAACCTGCGGCTGGTGATCTCGATCGCGAAGAAGTACACCAATCGCGGGCTGCAGTTCCTCGATCTCATCCAGGAGGGCAACATCGGGCTCATGAAGGCGGTGGACAAGTTCGAATACCGCCGCGGCTACAAGTTCTCGACCTACGCGACCTGGTGGATCCGGCAGGCGATCACGCGCTCGATCGCCGACCAGGCGAGGACGATCCGCATCCCGGTGCACATGATCGAGACCATC
Source organism: Burkholderiales bacterium (assembly GCA_035574195.1). GTDB lineage: Bacteria > Pseudomonadota > Gammaproteobacteria > Burkholderiales > SG8-41 > SG8-41. The sequence continues at coordinate 36,836 of DATLZE010000196.1, forward strand.
AACAAGATGAATCGCATCTCGCGCCAGATCCTGCAGGAGACCGGCCAGGAGCCGGATCCGGCGCTGCTCGCCGAGAAGATGGAGATGCCGGAGGAGAAGATCCGCAAGATCCTCAAAATCTCCAAAGAGCCGATCTCGATGGAGACCCCGATCGGCGACGACGACGACTCGCACCTGGGCGACTTCATCGAGGATCAGTCCACGGTCGCCCCCGGCGACGCCGCGGTCTACGCGAGCTTGCGCAATGTCACCAAGGATGTGCTCGATACGCTCACTCCGCGCGAGGCGAAGGTGCTGCGCATGCGCTTCGGCATCGAGATGAACACCGACCACACGCTGGAGGAGGTCGGCAAGCAGTTCGACGTCACGCGCGAGAGGATCCGCCAGATCGAGGCGAAGGCGCTGCGCAAACTGCGCCACCCCTCGCGCTCCGAGCGGCTGCGCAGCTTCCTCGATCAAGAAAGTTAGCCGGCATCGCGCCTGGCCGATGCCTTCGCGCAATGCGGTGGCGCGTGAGAACGGCGCTTCCGCACCTCGTTGCCGCCGCACTGTTCTGTAAAATTTCCTTGGTAGAGAATTCGGCGGGAGGCTGCCCGGCGAATTCCTCGGGTCTGTAGCTCAGCCGGTCAGAGCAGGGGACTCATAATCCCTTGGTCGTTGGTTCGAATCCAACCAGACCCACTCCTTTGTCGCTCGGAAAAAAACGCGCCCCGCAACCGGACGCGGGGCCCCACCGCTGCAGGGACGTGAAAAAAGTCACACTCCCGCCACAGGGGCGCCTCCGCCGCGGGCGGTGAGCCGCAAGCGGTGCGGCACGCCCCCCGCCCGGGGCCGTGCAGGGGCGGGCCTGCTGCGCGCTTGGGCCAAATTCCGCTTGCCACTAGGCGCTGGTTGAGGTTAGCATCCGGCCGAAAAAAAACCGATCAACCTCGAAACCGGCGCTTGCCAACGCGGAGGAGGAGGGTGTCGAAAGCCGCATCGGGAACGCGCGCAGCGAGACGGTGATGGGCGGCGCGGCTGCCCGCGTTTCGCATCGCGCCCGGGCGCGCTTGTCCCGTATGCGCCAGCTTGCACCGGCTGCGCCGGTGCGGGCGCTGCGGCCGAGGCCGTGCGCGGCGGCGGTCTGTGCGGTGTTCGTCGCCGCGAGCGCGCCGGCGCTCGCGCAGCAGATCGTGCCCGACGGGCGCACCGCGACGAGTCTCGCGGTCTCGGGCAATCTCACCAACGTCACCACCGCGACGCTCTCCGGGGCGAACGCTTTCAATTCGTTCTCGCGCTTCGGAGTGGAGGCGGGCAACGTCGTCAACTTGCACGTTCCGACCGCGGCGGCGAATCTCATCAACATCGTGCGCGACGAGCGCACCAACGTCCACGGCATCCTCAACTCCATCAAGGACGGGCGCATCGGCGGCAACGTCTGGTTCGCCAATCCCCACGGCTTCGTGGTGGGGCCGACCGGGGTGGTGAACGTGGGCAGCCTCGCGGTCGCCACGCCCACCCAGGGTTTCGTCAATAACTTCTTCCTCGCGCCGGGCACGCCGAACGAGGCGGCGGTGCAGCAACTGCTCTCCGGCACCGCACCGCGCAATGCCACGGGCCTGATCGCGATCCAGGGCACAGTCAACGCGGTCGAGGGCATTCATTTCCATGCGGGCTCGATTCGAATCGGCGGCACGCTCTACAGCGGCGCGCGTTTCGCCGGCAGCGCCCCGGACTTCCGCGACGTGGTGAACGTGAACGGGGTCGCCTCCGCGACCAACGTTGTGATGCGCGAGGGGCGCATCGTGCTGGTCGCCGAAGGCGATGTCGCGGTCTCGGGCACGGTGGCCGCGCCAGGGGGCGCCGGCGTGCGCGCAGGCGAGATCGCGGTGCGCGCCGGGGGCAGCGTCGAGCTCGACCCCGGTGCGAGCCTCGTGGCGCGTGGCAACGGGGAGCGCTCCTCGGGCGGCACGGTCAGCGTGTGGGCCGGTCACAGCGCCACCTTGCGCCAGGGCGCCGTGATCGATGCGAGCGCTGGCGCGAGCGGGGACGGGGGCTTCATCGAGTTCAGCGCGAGGAAGTCGGTCGAGCTCGCCGGGGGCGAATTCCGCGCCGCGGCCGCGGGCGGATGGCGCGGGACGGTGCTGGTCGACCCGGAGACCGTGACGGTGAGCGCCGACTTTTACTCGGGCGGTGCGAATCACTTCATCCAGGCCGACCAGAGCATCACGGTCAACTCTGGCGTCACGGTCTCCACGCGCAACGTGGCCGGAGGCGCTGCAGCCGACCAGGGCGGCGCCAGCTCGGTGGGCGATTCGGGCAACCTCACGCTGCAGGCGCCCTCGATCGCGCTACAGGCGGGCAGCAGGCTGCTGGCGCATGCCGACGGGGGCTTTCAGCCCGGCGACATCACCCTCACCGCGACGAAGAACGGCGGCGAGCTGGACGCCTTCTCCGCAACCGACACGAGAATCAGCCTCACCGGCGCGGCGGTCAAGGGCCGCAACGTCACCTTGACCGCGGCTTCGTCGCATACGAGCGGCATCGCGCCGATCGTATCGAAGCTGGTGCGCTCCGTCGTTGACATCGATTCGAGCAACATCGACGCCACCGGAACACTGGCGATCAGCGCGACCGCCTTGGTGAACTCCTCCACGCCGAACGTCCTGCCGTTCGGCACGATCGACGTGGACTCGGAAGCGGCGGTGTCGGTGCGCGGGGCCTCGGCGCTCTCCGCCGCGGGCAACGCGACGCTTTCGGCGCGCTCCACCGTGACCGCGAAAGCGCTCCCGGGGCTACCCGATTTCGCGAGCCTGCCCGGGGACGCGGGCGTTGCCGTCGTGATCGTGGACAGCAAGGCGACGGTGGACATCGCCGGGTCCACGACGGCGAGCGCGGCCGGCACACTGGGGATTGCGGCGAGCAACACGGTCAACGTGGAAGCGAAGACCGATGCCTCGGCGAGCGGCTCGACGGCGGTGGGCGGCACGGTGTCGGTGGCGGTGGTGGACACCACGACCCGGGCGGCGATCGGCGGCGCGGCCACCGTCACGCAGGCGGCCGCGATCAACCTCGCTGCCGAATCCACCAATACCATCGTCGCGAGCGCGAAGGCCGCTGCCGGCGGCGCTCAGCAGAAAGGCGCCTCGAACAGCAAGACCGAGCAGATGCTCGGCGCCTACCAGGAGCAGGCTTCGACCTCGGACGGCGGCGTTCAGGTCGCAGCCGCGGTGGCGGTGTCGGACCTCGAGAGTACGACGCAGGCCTACCTTGGCTCGTCCGCCCCGGTCGCAACGAGCGGGGCGCTGACGGTCACGAGCAAGGCGCTCAACCAGGCGCAGGTGACCGCCGACGGCAGCTCCGCCGAGGGCGGTGTGGGCGTCGGTGTCGGCGTCGCGCTCAATCTGGCGAAGCTCGCGAACTCGGCGTACATCGCGCAGGCGGTGGATGCGGCCGGACTGACGGTCGGGGCCGTGATGGCTGACCCGAACGAAGCGAACGAATTCATCACATCGGCCACCTCCGGCGCGGCGGCGAGCAACGTCGGGGTGGCGGGCGCCCTCGCGCTGAACGTGATCGAGAACCGGACGAAGGCGCTCGTGACCGGAACCGGCGTGGCGAACGCCGGCGGCGGTGACGTCACGCTCCTCGCCGCAAACGCGAGCGAGGCGGCCGCCAGAGCGCAGCCAGCGGCGGGCGGCACGACCGGGGACAAGTTCGGCCTGGGCGCCTCCGTTGCGGTGCACGTCGCGACCAACGAGACGCGCGCCGAGGTCGAGGACGGAGGCAGGATCGAGGGCGCGCGCGACCTGACGCTCTCGGCGAGCGGCAGCCACGGCGCCGCGGTGCAAGCCGAGGCGGGCGCCCAGGGCGGCATCGGGCTCACACCGGTCGTCGCGGTCGCGGTCGTGGACAACACGACCACGGCGCGGCTGGGCAGCCTGAACACGGGCGCGCTGACGCTTGCGGGAGATCTGCTGGTCTCGGCGCTGCACTCGGGCACGACCGCGACCTCGGCGAAGGCCGACACGGTAGGCGAGAAGGCGGCGATCGGCGCAGCGGTCGCGGTGACGATCGCGAACGACGCGGCGCTCGCCACCACGGCACGGCATGTGGCGAGCGGCGGCGGAGTGGCTTTCGAGGCGCATTCGGATTCCACGAGCAGCGCGAGCGCCAAGGCGAGCGCCAAGGGCGGAAAGGAGGACACGAGCGGCGACACCCAGAACGACGGCGTGGACCAGGAGATCGGAAGACAGGCCGCGCTCGGCAAGGACAAGCAGGCGGCGGGCAACAACAACGCGGGCCAGCAGCCGGCGTCGGCCGAGACCGCGGGCGAGGGCGGCAGCACCAGCAAGCTGAGCGTGGCAGCCGCGATCGCGGTAAACGTCGCCGGCTCGAGGGCCGAGGCTTCGGTGCCCGCCGGCCGCAACGCGAGCGCAGGCGGCGGGCAGCTGCGGATCTCCGCCTCCAACAATACCGACGCTGCGGCCTCCGCCGACGGGGCCGCGGTGGGCGATGCGGCAGTGGGCGTCGGGGCCGCCGTCGCGATCAACGTCGTGAAGTCCACCAACCTGGCGAGTCTCGGTGCGGGAACCCACAGCGGGCAGGGCGTGACGCTCGAAGCGCTGATGAAGGACACGGGCGACACCACCAGCAGCTTCGGCGCCGAGGCGAAGTCCGGCGGCGGCTCGAGCAACGTGGGGGTGGCGGGCTCCCTCGGGCTGAACGTCGTGGACCACGCCAGTGTCGCGCAGATCGAGAGCGGGGCAGTTGTCAACGCGGGAACGGGCGACGTCAGGATCGAGGCCGAAAACCGCTCCGAGTCCGGCGCCAAGGCGCTGCCGGCCGAAGGCGGGGCTTCCGGCGCGAAGATCGGCATCGGAGCCTCGGTTGCGGTGAACGTCGTGGCGAACGAGGCGCGCGCCGAACTCGCCGACGGAGCGAGGCTCGACGGCGGGCGCACCCTCGCCGTCGCGGCCGCCGGCGAGCACGCGGTGAGGACCGAGGCGGAGGCCGGCTCCGAAGGGGGCATTTCGGTGACGCCTTCGGCTGCGGTGACCGTTTCCGACAATCAGACCGTCGCGCGGCTTGGCGCGGGCGACGGGGTGAATCTTTCCGGCGGCGCCACGGTGAGCGCGACGCATGCCGGCACGGTGACCACGAGCGCGAAGGGCTCGAGCCAGGGCGCAAAAGCGGCGATCGGGATGGCGGTCGCGGTGACGATCGCCAACGACTCCGCGCTCGCGACGACGAACCGCGACATTCAGGCGAACGGCGAGGTCGCCTTCCTCGCGCGCGCCTCCCAGACGACCGAGGCCACCGCCGCCGCAAGCGCCAAGGGCGGAAAGCAGGAGGACGAGAACACCCAGCAGGACGGGGTGGATCAGGAAGTCGGAAAGCAGGCCTCCTACGGCAAGAGCAAGCAGAAGGCGGGAAGCGCCAACCAGGGCCAGCAGCAAGGCTCGGCGCAATCGGGCGAGGGCAAGGTGAGCGTGGCCGCCGCCGTCGCGGCGAACGTCGCCGATTCCAAGGCGCAGGCGTTCATTCCCGACGGGCGCACCGTCAACACCACCGGCGCACTGAGGGTGGAGGCTTCCAACAATACCGATGCAAGGGCAGCCGCCGACGGCAGCGCGGCGGGAGGCATCGCCACGGTGGGAATCGGCGCCGCGGTCGCAGTCAACAAGGTCAATGCGCTCGCCGAAGCCTACATCGGCGCGGCGACCATCACGGCGGATGGCGTGATCGTGCGCGCGGGGATGACCGACGTCGGCGGCGACAGCGCCAATGCATTCAAGGCGGAGGCGAGAGCGGGCGCGGGCGGAGGCAGGGTGGGAATCGCCGGATCGCTCGCGTTGAACCTCGTGGATGTCGCCAGCACGGCAGAGCTGCGCGGCGGCGCGGCGGTGAACGCCGGCGGGGGCGACGTGGAGGTCTCGGCCGAGAGCG
>DATLZE010000197.1:0-5782 GCA_035574195.1 Burkholderiales bacterium
CCGCCGAGAGCGCGCGGTGGGCCGCAGGATCATGCTAGCATGAAAGAAGCGCCGCGCCCGGCGCGGCCGCAAGCCGCGGAGGAAACCGCCCATGAAGATTCCGAAGCTCGCCTTCGTCGCGTGCCTGCTCGTGCTTGCCGCGCCAGCGCTCGCGCAGCGCTATCCCGAGAAGCCGATCCGCATGATCGTGCCGTTTCCTCCGGGCGGGGGCTCGGACACGGTGGGCCGCGCGGTCGCCACCCGCATGAGCGAGCAGCTCGGGCAGCCGATCGTGGTGGAGAACCGGGTGGGGGCCGCGGGCAGCATCGGCGCGGAGTACGCCGCGCGGGCGCCCGCGGACGGCTACACGATTCTCCTCGGCTCGACCTCGGAGCTCACCCAGTATCCGGTGGTGAACCCCAAGGTGCGCTACGACCCGCTCCGCGACTTCGCCCCGATCGCGCTGGTCGGCAACATCCCGCTCGTGCTGGTGGTGCACCCGGCGCTGCCCGCGCGATCGGTCGCCGAGCTCGTGCAGCTCGCCCGCGCGCGCCCCGGGCAGATCGACTTCGGCTCGGCGGGCGTGGGCGCGACGACGCACCTCGCGGTCGAGCACTTCATGCTGCTCGCCCAGGTGAAACTGCGCCACGTTCCCTACAAGGGCAGCCCGCAGGCCACCGCCGACCTCGTCGCCGGTCACATCCAGATGGCGATTCCGACGATGCCGGCCGCATTCCCCTTCATCCAGGCCGGGCGCCTGCGCGCGCTCGCGGTGACGACCGGCGAGCGGGTCGCGGTGCTGCCGAAGGTGCCGACGATGCAGGAAGCGGGCGTGAAGGGCTACGTCAACGTGCTGTGGGGCGGAGTGCTCGCGCCGCGGGGAACTCCCGCCTCTGCCATCAAGCGCCTGCACGCCGAGATCGCGAGAGCGCTCGAGAGCGCGGAGGTGCGCAAGGTGCTCGAGGCTGCGGGCGTGATCCCGCAGCCGAGCACTCCGGAGGAGTTCGCCGCGCTGATCCGCGCCGAGCTCGACAAGTGGGCGGAGGTCGTCAAGCGCGCGGGCATCGCGCTCTGAGCGGCCGGCAGCCCGCCCGCAGCGCCCCGGCGCTCAGCCTTTCTCGAGCGGCAGCTCGGGGCGCGAAGACCACTCGTGCCAGGAGCCGAGGTAGTTGCGCACGCGGCGGCAGCCGGCGAGCTGCAGCGCGTAGTAGACGGCCGCGGAACGCGCGCCGCGGTGGCAGTAGGGAACGATCTCGTCCTCGGGGTTGACGCCGGCATCGCGCACGAGCGTGCGGATCGCCTCGGGGGGCTTGAACCGCCCGCCTTCGAGAAACCGCGTCCATTCGATCCACACCGATCCGGGAATGCGGCCGCGCCGCGCGCAGCAGGGCGTGCGGTCGCTCCCCCGGTGCTCGTCGGCGTCGCGCACGTCGAGCAGGGTGAAGCCGCGCTCGCCGATGCGCCGCGCGATCTCCTCGCGGCCGATGGCGATCTCCGGCCGCTCCTGCACGCGCAGCGCCACGGTCCACTCCTCGGGCCGATCGCGCGCCAGCTCGCCGCCCGCCGCGCGCCAGGCGGCGAGCCCGCCGTGCAGCATCCGCGCATCGGGATGGCCGAGATAGCGCAGCAGCCACAGGTCGCGGGCCGCGCGCATGCCGGTATCCTCCTCGTACACCACCACCGGACGGCTGGCCGAGACTCCGGCCTCGGCGTAGCGTGCGGCCATCTCGCGCGCAAAAGCGGAGAGCCCCGCCGGGCTCGTGTCGAGCGCGAAAAAGTCGTAGCCGCTGAAGTTGACCGCGCCCGGGATATGTCCCCTGGCGTACTCGGCAGGCTTGCGCGCGTCCACCACCAGCATCTCGCCCGGGCGGTTCAGGAGCGCGCGCGGCTCGATCAGGAAGTCCATGCCCGAAGGCGAAAGGCGGGGGGCGGAAGCCAGCGGCAGGAGCGGGCTTTCAGCCTTTGAAGAAAGCCGAAAGCTCCCGGTAAGTGTCCTCCGGCGCCTGCTCGGCAGGATAGTGCCCGCAGGGCAGCGCCCGCATGCCGGCGATGTTCGAGCAATAGCGCGGCCAGGCCGCGCGCGGGTCGAAATGATGCTCGGTATGGGAAAGCCCGCCCCACAGCACGAGCACGGGACAGGCGACCTTGCGCCCGGCCTCGAAATCGGCGCGGTCCATCTCGAAGTCCACGGTTGCCGCCGCGCGGTAGTCCTCGCACACGCCGTGGATCTGCTCCGGCGTGCAGACGCGAATGTATTCGCGGATCTCCTCCTCGGTGAAGCCGCCCTTGCCGAGCCCCTGCTTCATGAGCTTGGTCCGGATATAGTACTCCTCGTTGCCGCGCAGCAGCCGCTCGGGAAAATCGTAGGGCTGCGCCATGAAGAGCCAGTGGTAGGAGTTGATCGCCCAGCCCATGCTGACGTGGGTCCACACGTGATGCGTGGGCAGGATGTCGAGAAACGCGGCCTTGAGCACTTTTTCGGGATGATCGAGCGCCATGCGGTGCGCGGTGCGCGCGCCGCGGTCGTGCCCGGCGACGAAAAACTGCCGGAAGCCGAGGCTTTCCATCACCTCGACCTGGTCCTGCGCCATGCGCCGAAAGGAATAGTTCGAGTGGTCGGGCCTGCCGCGGGGCTTGCCGCTGTCGCCGTAGCCGCGCAGATCGGTCGCCACCACTGTGAAATCGCGCGCGAGCCGCGGGGCGATGCGGTGCCATGAGAGGTGCGTGAGCGGGTTGCCGTGCAGCAGCAGCAGCGCCGGCCCGCTTCCGCCGCGGCGCCCGACGATTTTCACTTCGGGGTCGGAAGTCTGGATTTCGAAGCGCTCGAAGCCCTCGTACATGAAACCGCCTCCGCATCCGGTCGAAAACGCTCGATAGTACAATCGCCGCACCGGCATAACAATGCCCGCCTCCGCTCCGGCGGTCCCATGAACTGCATCCCGGTCGAGCTCGCCATGAAGAACGCCGTCCCACGGCTCTGCGCTCCCGGCGCCCCGGCGGCCGTTTTCCGGAGGCCGCGGTGAAGCTCCTCGTTCTCCCCGGCGACGGCATCGGCCCCGAGATCACCGGGGCGACGCTCGCCGTGCTCGAGCGCGCCAGCGAGCGCTTCGGGCTCGGGCTCGAGTGGCGGATCATGGATATCGGCTTGCGGGCGCTCGAGCGGCACGGCTCGACGCTGCCCGAGGCGGTAATGGAAGCGGCGCGCGCGGCCCCGGGCATCATCCTCGGTCCGGTCTCGCACCTCGACTATCCCCCGCGCGAGCGAGGCGGCCTCAATCCCTCGGGGGAGCTGCGTGTCAAGCTCGACCTCTTCGCCAACATCCGCCCGGCGAAATCGCGCCTCGGCGTCGGGCTCACCGGCAAGCCGGTGGATCTCGTGATTTTCCGCGAGTGCACCGAGGGCTTCTACGCCGACCGCAACATGTACACGGGCAGCGGCGAGTTCATGCCGACCGAGGACGTCGCGCTCGCGGTGCGCAAGGTGACCGCGCGCCAGTCGCGCCGCATCGCGCGCGTCGCCTTCGAATGGGCGCGGCGCCGCAGAAAGAAGGTCACCGCCGTGCACAAGGCGAACGTGCTGCGCGTCTCCGACGGGCTTTTCCTGCGCGAAGTGCGCGCGGTGGCGAAGGAATACCCCGACGTGGCGCTGGAGGAGAAAATCGTGGACGCGATGGCCGCGCTGCTCCTGCGCGATCCCTCGCGCTTCGACTGCATCGTCACCGGCAACATGTTCGGCGACATCCTCTCGGACGAGGCGTCCGAGCTCTCCGGCAGTCTAGGGCTCGCGGGATCGGTGATGGCGGGAGACGAGCGCTGCTGCGCGCAGGCCCAGCACGGCTCGGCGCCCGACATCGCGGGGCAGGACCGCGCCAATCCCACCTCGCTGATCCTGTCGGCGGCGATGCTGCTCGAATGGCTCGGCGCGCAGCACTCGCGGCCCGAGTTCGCCGCAGCCGGGCAAGCGATCGAGCGCGCGGTGGACGCCGCGCTGCAAGACCCGCGCACGCGCACGGCGGACCTGGGCGGCCCGCTCGGGACGCAGGACTACGCCCGGCGCGTGGCCGAGGGCATCGCCTGATCCCGGCGGCTCCTGTCCTCGGTCCCGCCGAGCAGGACGGGCGAAGGCGGCCCGAAGGGGCGCCGGCCCCTTCTTCGAACCCCGCTCACCCTCGTCCGGGGAGGGAAAGATCACCCCGCCTGCCGCGCAAGGCACCGCCTGAAAAAAAGAAGGGAATCAATGCGGTCAGGCGCCTGCCGCCGGCGCGGGCGGCCTCGCTTGTGCCCGGCTCGCGCGTTGCCGTATGCTGGAACCGCCCCGAGGAGTCCCGCCCGGGGCATCCGACAGGGAGGCGGCCATGGATTTCTCGACTCTCGTCACTTCGCTGCAAAACACGCTCGGCGCGCACCTGCCCAACATCCTCGGCGCGCTCGGCATCCTCGTCGTCGGCTGGCTGATCGCGGTGCTCGCGCGCGCCGGCGTGCTGCGCCTGCTCGAGCTGCTGCTGGTCAATCAGCGCATCCGCGAGAGCACCGGCCAGGCGCTCGACGTCGAGAAGGGCATCGCCATCGGTGTGTTCTGGCTGATCCTGCTGCTCACGCTGCTCGGCATGTTCAACGCGCTCGACCTGGAGCTCGTCTCCAATCCCTTCCAGGTGCTGGCGAACCAGATCTTCGGTTATCTCCCGCGGCTCATCGCCGGCACGCTGCTGGTGCTGGTCGCCTGGCTCGCGGCGACCATGCTGCGCGCGCTCGTCACGCGGGTGCTGGAGAAGACCGACTGGGACGACAAGCTCGCCGCGCAGGCCGGCATGGAGCCGATGAGCAGGAACGTCGGCAACGTGCTGTTCTGGCTGGTGATCCTGATGTTCATCCCGGCAATCCTCGGCGCCTACGACCTGCAGGGTCTGCTCGCGCCGGTGCAAAGCATGATCAACAAGGTGCTCGGCGTGCTGCCCAACGTGTTCGCCGCGCTGGTGATCGGCTTCGTGGGCTGGCTCGTGGCGAAAGTGATGCGCGGGCTGGTGACCAATCTCCTCGCCGCCGCGGGCGCCGACAAGGCGGCTCACGGCGCGGGGCTCGATCCCTCCGTGCACCTGTCGCGGGTCGTGGGCACGTTGGTCTTCATCTTCATCTTCATCCCGACGCTGATCGCCGCGCTCGATGCGCTGCAGATCGAGGCGGTGTCGCGCCCCGCGACCGAAATGCTGGCGCAGATCCTCAATGCGGTGCCGCACCTCGTCGCCGCCGCGCTGATCCTGGTCGTCACCTACTACGTCGCCAAGTTCGCCTCCGCCCTGGTGGCGCGGCTGCTCTCCGGCATGGGCTTCGACGCGCTGCCCGAGAAGCTCGGTCTGGCGCAGGCCTTCGAGGGCCGGCTCAAGCCCTCGGGGCTGGTCGGCGCGGTGATCCTGTTCTTCGCGATGCTGTTCGCCACCGTGGAGGCTGCGAACCAGCTCGGCTTCACCCAGGTGCGCGACGTCGTCACCACCTTCATCCGCTTCGGCGGCGACGTGCTGCTCGGCGGCGTGATCCTGCTCGTCGGTTTCTGGCTCGCCAACCTGGTGCACGCGGCGATCGCGCGCACCGGCACTGCGAACGCGAAGGGGCTCGCGCGCATCGCGCAGCTCGCGATCCTGGGGCTGGTGATCGCGATGGGGCTGCGCGCGATGGGCATCGCCGACGACATCGTGAACCTCGCCTTCGGCATCACTTTCGGCGCGGTGGCGGTCGCAATCGCGCTCTCCTTCGGGCTCGGCGGGCGGGAGGCGGCCGGCCGGCAGATGGAGTACTGGCTCAGCAAGCT
>DATLZE010000198.1:0-2640 GCA_035574195.1 Burkholderiales bacterium
TCCGACAGGACTGAAAGCACGCGATCCTCGAGGCGCGCGTACCCACGCCCAAACGCGAAGCGAACAAACTCGCCGACGTCGCCGCGGATCTTCTTCCAGGTCTCGAAGTGATGGCGTCTGAGCCGATATCCGGCGGCGGCGGCGAGCACGAGGTAAAGCACCCCCGCGAGCGTCGCGCCGAGAAAATAGTCGCTCACCCGCTGACCTTCAGACCCTGCGCGCGTCCTTTCGCACCCGTTCGAGGTACTTGCCGGTGGCGACCTCGACGCGCACGTGGTCACCCTCCTTGATGAACTGCGGCGCGAGGATCTCCATGCCGTTCTCCAGCACCACGGTCTTGAAGGGCGTGCCCTCGTGCTCCTTCAGGCCCGGCGGCGCGGTAACCACCGCCAGCTCGACCGCCTCCGGGAAAACGACGCGCACCGGCTCGCCCTCGTCGAATTCGACCGGGATCTTCATGCCCGGGCGCAGGAACCGGTCGAGAGGGGCGATCGCCGCCTTGGCAAGGCTCACCTGCTCGAAATTCTCGGGATCCATGAACGTGAAGCTGTCGCCGTCGGAATAGAGGTACTCCATTTGCCGGCGCTCCAGTTCCACGTCCTCGATCTTGTCGTCGGGATGAAAGCGCAGCTCCTTCAGGTGCCCGGTCTTCAGCGCTTTTGCCTTGACGAAGACTAGGCTGCCGAACTTGCCGGCGGCGACGCGATACTCGGCGCCGGTGGCGAGCAGCAGCTCGCCGCCATGGCGAAAGGCGGTGCCGGACCGCAGCTCGGCCGCCGGAATCATTGCGCGGCTTCCGGCTTCCCGGCGCCGATCCGCACGAGCGCGAGCGAGACGTTGTCGCGCGCCGGCGCCGCCATCGCGGCCTCGAACAGCGCGTTTGCCGAGGCGGCAAGATCCGGGCCGATCAGGGCGACGATTTCCTCCGGCGCGAGCGCGTCGTAGAGCCCGTCGCTGCAAAGGAGATAAATGCTGCCGGGCCGGCAGGGCTCCGCGCGCAGGTGCGGCTCGATGTCCATGAACTCCCAGGCGCCGCCGATGGACTGCGTCACCATCCCGGAGCGCGGCACGAACGCGCCGGCCTCCCACTCGGGTTCGGCGCTGTCATCCACCGAGAGCTGCTCCAGCCTGCCCTCAGCGAACCGGTACGCGCGGCTGTCGCCGATGTTGAACACGGTGACGCCACGCGGGCGTGCGACCAGCCCGGCGACCACGGTTCCCATTCCGGCGCATTGGGGAAAGCGCTGCATGACGGCGTAGAACTGCGTATTGACCTGGCGCAGCGTCGCGCCGACGCGCTCTTCGGGAACCTCGGCGAGCATCTTCGCGAGACACTCGGCGGCGAGGCGGCTCGCGACGTCGCCGGCCGGATGCCCGCCCATGCCGTCGGCGACGACGCACACGAACGGCGCACCGAGCGCCTGAGCAAACACGCGCGCCGCAGACATGTTCTCCTGCGCGATCCAGCCGTTCACGGCGAGGCAGTCCTCGTTCCTCGCCCGCACCGGCCCGCGGTGCGTCAGCGCCGCCGCCTCGATGTGCAGTGCTCCGCTCGCTGGCCGATCCGCCCTCACGCGTGCCGCCTCCCGCTCAAAAGCTTACGCCATGTCCCGGCGCGGGAGGAGGGTGCTTCAGAACGTGAGCGACGCCTGCAACCCGATCATCGCGGTGCGTCCCGGTGCGGGTTCGAAGAAGCGCCCGCCGGCCGCGTTGACGATCACCGAGCCGGCGTAGCGCCGGTCGCCGAGATTCTCGATGCGCACGAACTCTGTCAGACTCCAACGCGCCGCCTTCTGCGTGAATCCTGCGGCGAAGTTCGTGACGGTGTGCGGCTCGGCGAAATCGGTGTTGGTATCGTTGACAGCCACACGCCCCTTGCGCTGGACTTCCAGCGCAGCGGCGAAACCCGAAGGCTCGTGGCGCCAGCGCAGCTCGGCGAAGAGCGTGCTCGGCGCGACCCCCGGCAGCACGTTGCCGGCCGCCACGGTCACCGGCGGCGTGCCGCCGGTGAATGCGTCGCGGAAGGTCGCATTCATCCGGGTCCAGGCGAGCGCCGCCTCGAACCCCGCCGGGAGCAAGGTCTCGATTCCCAGCTCCAGGCCGTTTCTCCTCGTGCGACCGGCGTTCTTGAACGTCGTGCGGCCGCCGACGTTGGTATCCACGACGATCTCGCGGTCGGTGGCGACGTCAAAGAGCGCGAGGTGCACGCGCGCGCCGGCACCGAGCACCGCCTTGACCCCCGCCTCGACGTGCCGGCTGCGGGCGGCTTCGAGCGCGAGGTTGAGACCAGTGCCGGCAGGGCGATAGGCCAGCTCGGTGAAGGTTGGCGTCTCGAAGCCGCGGCCGTGGTTGGCGTACACGCTCACCGCCGGCGTCGCGCGGTACAGGATTCCGAACGCCGGTGTCACGGCGCGGAACGTGCGGCTGCCGGTGTCGTCGGGATTGCCGGGCGCGATGAAGAAGTCATCCAGGCGGAACGCCACCCGGCTCGCGCGCACGCCGGCGAGCGCGATCCAGCGGGGGGCGATGCGCCACTCGGCCTGCGCGTAGGCGCCGGTGGCGGCGACATGGTCGTCCTCGTCGCGCCGCAGCGCGCCGGGCTGGCCGGCCGAGTTGACGAAGCCGCGGCGGCGGTCGGTC
>DATLZE010000199.1:0-4637 GCA_035574195.1 Burkholderiales bacterium
GGCGGGCGCACCTGGTACTTCTGCTCGGCCGGCTGCCGGCGCACGTTCGAGTCGCCCGAGCGGGAGCTGAAGTCCATGCGCACGCGGGTCGCGATCGCGCTCACCGGCGTGCTCGCGCTCGCGGTCTTGCGCGCGGGCGCCTTCCTCGCGCTCGCCGCCGGCGCGACCCTCGTCACCTGGGCGCCGATCCCGGCGCTGCCCTGGTTCACCTGGGGAATGTGGCTCTTTCTCCTCGTGACGCCGGTGCAGTTCATCGGTGGCTGGAGCTTCTACGTCGGCGCCTGGAACGCGATTCGCACGCGCAACATCAACATGGACTTCCTGATCGCGCTCGGTACCTCGGTCGCCTACTTCTACAGCGTCGCGGTGCTCTTCTTCCCCGAGGTGCTGCCGGTGAAGGTCGAGGAGCGCGACGTGTACTTCGAGGTCTCGGCGGTGATCATCGCCTTCGTGCTGCTCGGCAGATACATGGAGGAAATCATCAAGACGCGCTCCTCGGCGGCCGTGCGGCGCCTGCTCGACCTCAGGCCCGCGACCGCGACCGTGGTGCGCGGGGGCGAGGAGATGGAAGTGCCGGTCGAGAGCGTGCTCGCGGGCGAGATCTGCATCGTGCGGCCCGGCCAGCGCATCCCCACCGACGGCGAGGTGATCGAAGGGACCTCCTCGGCGGACGAATCCATGCTCACCGGCGAGTCCATGCCGGTGGAAAAAGCCCCCGGCGCGCCGGTGATCGGCGGCACGATGAACCGCGGCGGCATGCTGCGCGTGCGCGCGACGCGCGTCGGGGCCGATACCGCGCTCGCGCAGATCATCCGCCTGGTGGAGGAAGCGCAGACTTCGAGCGCCAAGATCCAGCGCATCGCCGACCGGGTGACCGCGTACTTCGTGCCGGCGGTGGTCGCGGTCGCGTTCCTCGCCTTCTTCGGCTGGTGGATTGCGGGCGACTTTCCGCAGGCGCTGCTCGCGTTCGTCGCGGTACTCATCATCGCCTGCCCGTGCGCGCTCGGCGTGGCGACGCCCGCTGCGCTCATGGTCGGCGTCGGCAAGGGGGCCGAGGCCGGCATCCTCATCCGCGGTGCCGAGGTGCTGGAGCGCGCGCAGGACCTCACCACGGTGGTGTTCGACAAGACCGGCACGCTCACGAAGGGCGAGCCGAGCGTCACCGACCTCGTGCCGCTCGCGGCAAGCGGCGAGGACGAGCTTCTGCGCATCGCCGCGAGCGTCGAGGCCGGCTCGGAGCACCCGCTGGGCGAAGCGATTGTCCGGGCCGCGAAGCACCGCGGCATCGAGCCCGCCCGGGTCGAGCGTTTCGAAGCGGTACCGGGGCACGGCATCAAGGGCCAGGTCGACGGCGTACGCATGCTCCTTGGCAACCGCCGCCACCTGGACGCCGAGGGCGTGGACCCGGCGCCCGCCGAACAGGTGATGACGCGCCTTGAGGCCGAGGGCAAGACCGCGATGCTCGTCGCGGCAAACGGCGCGCTCGCCGGCGTGATCGCGGTCGCCGACACGCTCAAGCCCGAGGCCGCCGAGGCGATCGCCGGGCTGCGGCGCGAGGGCGTAGAGGTCGTCATGCTCACCGGCGACAACGAGCGCACCGCAGGGGCCATCGCGCGCGCGCTCGGCATGCACCGGGTGATCGCCGAGGTGCTGCCCGAGGACAAGGCGAAAGTCATCAGGGAGCTGCAGGCCCGGGGCCGGATCGTCGCGATGGTGGGCGACGGCGTGAACGACGCGCCGGCGCTCGCCACCGCGCACATCGGCATCGCGATCGGCTCGGGCTCGGACGTCGCCAAGGAGACCGGTGGCATCGTGCTGGTGCGCGACGACGTGCGCGACGTCGTCAGGGCGATCCGCCTGTCGCGCGCCACCATGCGCACCATCCGGCAGAACCTGTTCTGGGCGTTCCTCTACAACGCGCTCGGCATTCCGGTGGCGGCGCTCGGGCTTCTCAACCCGATCCTCGCCGCCGCCGCGATGGCGCTCTCCTCGCTTTCGGTCGTCGTCAATTCCGCGCTCCTCAAGCGCGCAAAGCTCGCGGAGGCGGCGTGAAATACCACTACGTCTGGTTCGTCTGGTCGAGCGCCTTTCTCGTGCCCTGGCTCGCGCTGTATCTCGCGCGGCCCGGCTTTCGGCGCCGGATGCTCAAGGTGAGCGCGGCGACGAGCCTGCTCGGCCTCACCGAGCCGCTGTTCGTGCCGGAGTACTGGAACCCTCCAAGCCTGTTTGAACTCGCGCGGCGCACCGGCTTCGACGTCGAGAGCCTCGTCTTCTGCTTCGCGATCGGTGGCATCGGCGCGGTGCTCTACGACGCGCTCGCCGGACGCGGGCTGCGGCCGGTTCCACGCGCGGAGCGCCGCGGCCGCGGGCACCGTTTTCACCGCATCGCGCTCGCGGCACCGTTCCTCGCCTTTGCGCCGCTCTACGCTCTGCCGTGGAACCCGATCTACGCGGGCATCGTCGCGCTCGCCGTCGGCGGCGCGGCGAACGTGCTCTGCCGCCCCGATCTCGCGCGCAAGACGCTCCTCGGGGGTGCTCTCTTTCTTGCGCTGTACGCGCTGTTCGTGCTGCTTCTGGATGCGTTCGCGCCCGGCTACATCGAGGCGGTGTGGAACCTTCCGGCACTCTCGGGCGTGCGGATCGCCGGCATCCCGCTCGAAGAACTCGTGTTCGGCTTCGCCTTCGGCATGTACTGGGCAGGGGTGTACGAGCACTTCACCTGGACGCGCGGCGTCGAGTCGCAGGCGTCGGCCGAATACGAAACCTCGCAAGGCATCCCGCATGGCTGAACATTCGCACGAGAACCGCACCCGCGGGGGCGATCGCGGCCGCTGGGTGTTCCGAGGGTTCCTGCTCATCGCGGGTTACTTCCTCGTCACCGAGCATCTCGCGCACACCATCGAGTTCCTGCCGATCGTGCTGCTCCTCGCCTGCCCGCTGCTGCACCTTTTCCACCACGCCCGGGGCGGGCACGGCGGCCACGGCGGGGACGAATCGGAAAGGAGGGATCCGAGATGAACGAATCCGGTCAGACGCCCGGCTACGGCCTCTGGTCGCTGGTGATCATCAATTCGGCCGTCTTCATCCTTTTCGCTTTCAGCTTTACGAAACCGCGCAGCCGGCGCGACTGGCGCTCGTTCAGCGCGTTCTCGGCGTTTCTCGTCGCGCTGTTCGCCGAGATGTACGGCTTTCCGCTCACGATCTATGTTCTTTCGGGCTGGCTGGCGAGCCGCTTTCCGGGAGTGGACTTCCTGGCGCACGACACCGGGCACCTCCTTGAAACTCTGTTCGGCTGGCGGTCGAACCCGCACTTCGGCCCGTTTCACCTGCTCAGCAACGCTTTCATCATCGCCGGCTTCTGGCTGCTTGCCTCGGCGTGGAAGGTGCTCTACGAGGCGCAGCGCCGACAGCGCCTTGCGACCACGGGCCCTTACGCGCGCGTGCGCCATCCGCAGTACGCCGCGTTCGTGCTGATCATGTTCGGGTTCCTGCTGCAGTGGCCGACGCTCGTGACCCTAGTGATGTTCCCGATCCTCGTGTTCATGTACGCCCGCCTCGCGAAGCGGGAGGAAGCGGAGATGCTGGCGCAGCTCGGCGAGGAGTACCGCCGCTACCGGGAATCGGTGCCGGCGTTCATTCCCCGGCTCGATCGCGTGTCGCCCGGCGGGAAAGAGGAGACCCCATGAGCAGCTTTGCCCTCATCAAGCGAAGGAGTGATGCCATGAAACGCTCACCGATTGCTGTTGCACTGATCGCTGCGGCGCTCGCCGCGCAACCCCTCTGGAGCGGGGCGCAGGCGCCCGAAAAGCCCGCCGCGAAACCGCGCGCCGGCGCGCCGATGGACCCGAAGATGCGCGAGCAGATGATGGAGCGCATGAAGCAGATGCAGGCGCAGATGGACAGGATCCGGCAGAGCACCGACCCGGCGGAGCGCCAGAAGCTCATGGCCGAGCATATGAAGAGCATGCAGGAAACGATGCAGATGATGCGCGCGATGGGCGGCGGCATGATGATGGGAGGCGGCGGGATGATGGGCGGCCCAATGATGGGCGAAGGCATGAAGGGGGGCGGCCGCGGACACAGCGCCGAGATGATGGAGTTGCGCATGGACATGATGCACATGATGATGGAGCATATGATGCAGCACCAGCAGATGATGCAGCAGCCGATGAAGCCCCCGGCCAAGTAGGAGCCGTGCAAGGCGAGGCGTGCGGCTTGCTCCCTCGCGCTTGCGCGTTGACTGACATGATGCGCGCTGCTAGCCTTTATCCGTGAGCGCGATAAGACATGCCGCGGCTCTGCTGTTTGCGTGCGTGCTCGCGCTCGGCGCGGCGCCGTCATTGGCGGCCACGCATGTCATGGCGGCCGACGCGCAGGCGGGCGCCGCGCAGCACTCGGGCGGCGGCTGCCCGGATTGCCTCGAGCCGGGCGCCGCCTGTGCGACGGCGGGGTCATCCTGCCTGCCGGTGGCCGCGTCGCAGGTGGTGCAGATGTTTGCGCGCGCCGCACCGCGGGACGTCCTGCCGCGGCCGCGCACCCGGCCGTACCGCGATCCGGTGCGGGAACCGGACACGGCACCTCCGAAGCTTCTCCTCGTCTAAACCGTTGCGTCCCCGCCGCCGCGCGCGGTTCGGCGT
>DATLZE010000200.1:0-10659 GCA_035574195.1 Burkholderiales bacterium
TCTCGGCGCCGGAGGAGGCCACCGGCCAGCCGCCCACCGCCAGGAGCACCGAGAGGAGCCCCGCCACGCGTGGTTTCATGCTCTGCCCTCCGCCTCTGCTGCGCCCGAGTCCGCCGCAACCGTGCTCGCCCGGCTTCTCCGCGCCAGTGACATGTTACAGGGCGGGCGGGCGTTGCGGTAGCCGTGCTGCCGCAAGGGACCGGTCCTGGGGCAAACCGCGATGCGCACCCACCCCGCCCGCCACTCGCGCTGCCCGTGGCGCGGCGCAATCGCTGCAGTCGCTGTGTGGGCGGCGCTGTGCTGCGCCGCCGATGCCGCGGAGTTCGCCTTCGGCGCCTTCGGCGACCTGCCCTACACGCGCGAGGAAGAGCAGCGGTTTCCCGATCTCATCGCCGAGATGAACCGCGAGGCGCTCGCCTTCGTAGTCCACGTCGGCGATTTCAAGAGCGCGTGGAGCGCCTGCACCGACGAGCTGTTCCTCGAGCGCCGGGGCTGGTTCGATCTCTCGCACCATCCGCTGGTGTACGTGCCGGGGGACAACGAATGGACCGACTGCACGCGCCCCCTGGCCGGGGCGCGAGAACCCCTGGAGCGGCTCGCGAAGCTGCGCGAAATCTTCTTCCGGGAGGCGCGCAGCCTGGGCCAGCGCGCGCTCGCGCTCGCGCGCCAGTCCGAGCTCTCGCGTGCTACGCGCGACTATCCCGAGCACGCGCGCTGGGAGCACGGGGGCGTGTTGTTCGTGACGCTGAACGCGCCCGGACCCGACAACCACGCCCGGCGCATGCCGGAGGAGCACGCGCGGCGACTGGCCGCGAGCCTGCGGTGGCTGGAGGAGGCGTTCCGGCTGGCGCGCTCCCGGGACCTGCGCGCGGTGGTGGTGATGATGCATGCCAACCCGTGGAGCCTGGCGACCGGCCGGCCGCGCCGGGGATTCGCCGAGCTCATCGCCGCGCTCGCGGGCCTCGTCCGCGACTTTCCCGGCGAGGTGTTGCTGGTGCACGGAGACACCCACCGCTACCGCGTGGACCGGCCGCTGCGCGCGCCCGGCGGCGAGCCGCTCGCCAACTTCACGCGCGTGGAAGTATTCGGCAGCCCGGAGATGAACTGGGTACGGATCCGCGTGCGCGAGCAGGGCGGGCGGATAACCTTCGCCGTCTCGCCCGGCTCCTGAGAAGCGATCGGTCCCCGGTCGCCCGCTCGCCCACGTCCAAAAACAGGACACGACCGACGGCCCGCCCTCTCAGCGATGATGATCCTGCGGGCCGTGCACGTGTCCGTGGGCGATCTCCTCGGCGGTGGCAGCGCGCACCGCGGTGACGGTACAGGCGAAATGCAGAGTGCGTCCTGCGAGTGGATGGTTGCCGTCCACCACCACCTTGTCGGCGGCGACGTCAGTCACGGTGTAGATCAGCGTCTCGCCGGAGTCGGCGCTGCGCCCCTCGAACTGCATGCCGACGGCGACGTCGGGCGGGAACTTGGCGCGCGGCTCGACGTGCACCCGCCCGGCATCGTACTCGCCGAAGGCGTCCTGCGGCTCGAGCCGCACGCGGCAGCCCTCGCCCACGCTCTTGCCGGCGAGCGCCTGCTCCACCAGCGGGAAGATGCCGTGGTAGCCACCGTGTAGATACTGGAGCGGATCGCCGGACTTCTCGATGAGCTGCCCCTCGGCATCGTAGAGCTCGTAGGCGATCGAAACCACCGTGTCTTTCGCTATTTGCACCGCGCGATCTCCCTGACGAGCTCCAGCACCTGGCGCGCATGGCCGCGCGGGTTGACGCCGTAGAGCGCGTGCCGCACCACGCCCTTGCGGTCAATGACGAAGGTCGAGCGCAGCACGCAGGTCTTGCGCTTGCCCTCGCTCTCCTTCTCGTACAGCACGCCGTAGCGGCGGCAGGTCTCGCCGTCCACGTCGGCGAGCAGCTGCACCGAGAGCCCGTGCTTGTCGCGGAACGCCCCGTGCGAGAGGCAGTCGTCCATGCTCACGCCGAGCACCACGGTCTTGAGCGCCCCGAACTCCTCCTCGAGCTCGCTGAAATCTATCGCCTCCATGGTGCAGCCGGGAGTGTCGTCCTTGGGATAGAAGTAGAGCACGACGTTGCGGCGGTTGCGGAAATTCTCGAGGCTCACCATGTTCATGTCGGCGTCGGGAAGCTCGAAGCCCGGCGCCGGCTGTCCCGGCTGCACGAGGGCGACATGGTTGTGCGCGGTTTCCGGAAGCATCGGCTGCATTGTGTGAACATCGGTGGCCGCGGTCAAGGGTTTTCGCAACCCGTGTTGCACGAACGCGAATCGCGCGTACGCTATGATTGTTTTGCATGACGAAACGACGACTCGCCGGCCTGCCAGCGGACGAGTTTCTCAGCCACTACTGGCGAAGGCGACCGCTGCTCGCGCGCCGCGCCCTGCCGCAACATGCCGCTCTGGTGCGGCGCGAAACGCTGTTCGAGCTGGCGGAGCGCGAGGACCTCGAATCGCGCATGGTGCTGCGCGGCGGCGGGCGCTGGCGGGTGCGCCACGGCCCCTTTTCGCGACGCGATCTCGCGCGGCTACCGCGCGCCGGCTGGACGCTTCTGGTGCAGGGCGTCGAGCGCGCTCTGCCCGAAGCATGGAAGCTGCTGCAGGAATTCCGCTTTATCCCGTACTGGCGCCTCGACGACCTGATGGTGAGCTACGCGCCCGCCGGCGGCGGAGTCGGTCCTCACTTCGACAGCTACGACGTATTCCTGCTGCAGGGCGGAGGCAGCCGGCGCTGGCGCGTGAGCCAGCAGCGCGACCTCGCGCTGCGGGACGGCGCGCCGCTGAAGCTGCTGCGCCGCTTCCGCCCGGAGCAGGAATGGGTGCTGCACCCGGGCGACCTGCTCTATTTGCCGCCGCGCTGCGCGCACGACGGCGTGGCGCTCGAGGACTGCATCACCTATTCGATCGGGTTCCGCGTCCCGTGCGCGCAGGAGCTGGGCAGGCGCTTTCTGGAATATCTCCAGGAGCACCTGCGGCTCGCGGGCTCGAGCGCCGATCCCCGTCCTGCTCCGGCGCGCCGCCCGGCGCGGCTCGAGGAGGCGATGCTGCGGCGGGCCGCGGCGCTGCTCGGCCGCATCCGCTGGAGCGGGGGCGATGTCGTGCGCTTCCTCGGCTGCTATCTCACCGAGCCCGCGCCCCAGGTGGTGTTCGCGCGGCCCGCGCGGCCGCTCTCCGGGCGCGCCTTCGTCGCGCGCGCGCAGCGTGCGGGATTGTCACTCGCCCCTGCCACCCGGATGCTGTATCGGGGCGGCGCGCTTTTCATCAACGGCGAGCAGTGCACAGCCGGCCCGGCTGCCGCGCGGCTGCTCTCTGCGCTCGCCGACCGGCGCTCGCTCGCCCCCCGCACGCGGCTCGACCGGGAGTCTGCACGGCGGCTTTACCAGTGGTACCGCGCGGGATATATTGAACTCGCTGACGTCAAGTGACCGGTCATCCCCCTTCTTGCCGAAGCCGCGGGCGATGAGGCCAACGCCAGTCGAGGGAGAGCGCAGCGGTGATGGGTGACGGGGCAAGCGGCGACGAGACCTCCCGGGCGCCGGCCGGCGGGCTGCCGCACGCCCGTTACCGCCGCTTCGAGGGCCTGCGCGAGTACGAGGCGGCCATTGACAGCCTGATCCCGCAAGCCGAGCGCGCGATCCGGGTCTTCGACCGGAGGCTTTCGCGGGCTTACAACACGCCGCAGCGCCACGAGGCGCTGCGGCGGTTCCTGATGGCGAGCCGCCTGAACCGCCTGCTGATCGTGGTCCACGACGCGGAGCCGATCGAGCGCGAATGCCCGCGCATGATGGACCTCTTGCGGCAGTTCGGCACCTCCGTCCGGATCCACGAAACGCTCAAGATGGCCAAGCACGTCTACGATCCGTTCGTGGTGTTCGACACCGTCCACTACGTGCACCGCTTCCACTACAACCATCTGCGGGCCGCCGAGGGCACCAACGACGTGGCCGGGGCGCAATTGCTGCTCGACCGGTTCGCCGAGATCTGGGAGGCCTCCGCCCAGGCAGTGTCGGCCAGCACCAGCGGGCTTTGACGCCGGGCGTGCCTGAAGCTGCTAGAATTTCAGCCCAACGGCCGGCACTAGCTGTCCGTTATGGTCGGGTCGGTTCTGCCGACCGCGTCTGTGTTTCTGATCATCAACCATTGTCATAAAGGACACAAAATGAAACGTAGCTCGCTCCTCATCGCCACCCTCGTGGCGCTCGGCTTGAGCGCCTGCGGCCAGCAATCCTCGCCGCCGGCGCAGAAAGCCCCCGAACCCGCCCAGCCGCAAGCTGCGGCCCCGACGCCGCCTCCGCCGCCCGCACCCGCCGCCGATGCGGCGAAGCCGGCGGCCGAGGCACCCAAGCCCGAGGCCGCCGCTCCGGCTGGCGCGCCCGCAGGCGAAATGAAGAAGGAAGAAAAGAAGGAAGAGAAGAAGTAACCCGCCAGCGGGTTTCGGAAAAGCCGGCTACACGCCGGCTTTTCTTTTTCCGGGCGGCGCGTTCGAGGAATGCGCCAAGGCTTCGACGCGGAATCGCTGTGGGGGCATCGTGCTCCACCACCGCCATGGCGCTGGAAATCCGCGGCCAGCCCGGCTCCTTCCTCACCTTGACGACGGTCCCCGAGGTCCGCACCGCGCCGAACGAGCGGCCGACAAGCCCCGCGCCGGGCCGACCGAGCGGCTGATCGAGCGGATTCCGAACATTAAGCCCGCTACGAAGCGGCCCTCCCGAACAGCCGGAACGCGGCCCTCACGAAGCCCGCCGCGCCGCGGATGTCCGGTGTCTCGGCTCCATTCCGCACTTTGCGGCGCGGCGCGCGTCTTCCCGCGGCCTTCTGTCGGGCAGGCCACGAGGCCCGGCGAAGGCCGGAGCCGGGCCACCCCTTTTACCCGGGCGCGCGCAGAAAAATCCCCATGCCGCCGGGGCACATGGATTCAGAGCCCGGCCCGGCGCTCGATCTCGTAGCGACGGCTCGCATCCTTCATCGCTTCCATCGCGCTTTCTTCCGCTTTCACCGGATTTCCCGCCAGGGGAATCCGTCTTCTTGCGTCGCCACCCCGATCCACCCCGGCGCGCAGCCGAGCGCCTGCGCAAGTGCCGCGCGCGCGAGTTCCGGCGTGTTGTTCTTGCGCGAAAGATGCGCCGCGACGAGGTGCTTGAGCCGGCTGTGGTCGATGCCGCGCACGAGCCGCGCCGCAGCCCCGTTGTCGAGGTGCCCGAAGCGCCCCGCGATGCGCTCCTTGAGGTGTGGGGGATACGGCCCGCCCATCAGCAGACCGAGATCGTGGTTGCACTCGAGCACCAGCGCGTCGAGCCCCGAGAGCACCCGCATCATGTGCGGCGTGACCTCTCCCGCGTCGGTCAGCACCCCGAGCGCCGCCGCGCCGTCGGAAAACACGAACTGCGCCGGCTCGCGCGAGTCGTGCGGCACCGGGTACGGCCGCACCTCGAGGTCGCCGACGGCGAACGGGGCGTGGCTGTCGATCACCACCGTCCCGGAGGGAAGCTCCTGCGCCTGCTCCATCGCGCGCACGGTGCCGTGCGTCGCGTACACCGCGATCCCCCACCGCCGCGCGAGGCGCGCCACGCCTGCTGCGTGATCGTCGTGCTCGTGGGTGACCAGGATCGCATCGAGGTCGCCGGGGTCGAGCCCGAGGCGCGCGAGCCGAGCGCCCGTCTCGGCGGGGCCGAAACCGCAGTCGAGAAGAACGAGCGTCGCGCCGGATTGGACGAGAAGGGCGTTGCCCGAGCTGCCGCTGCCGAGCGATGCGAACCGCATCATCGGAAGCGAAGGGCGAGAAGCGAGGAGTGAAGAGCGGGAAGCGCGATCGCGGGAGGGGCTGCGGTTCTATCCTTCACGCACTCTCACCCTTCGCCCTTCACTTCAGTTGATCATAGAGCAGCGTCAGGATGCGGTTCGCGGTCTCCGAGCTTTCCTGGCCGCCGTCCTTGTTGAGCACCTTGACCTCGGAGCCCTGCTCGCCGCCCTTCACCTCGATGCGGTACTGCTCGGGCCTGGGCTTCTCGCCCCCGCCCCAGAACTTGAGCCTCGCGAACCAGCCCTTCTCCGGCTGCTTCGCGTCGAGCTGCGGATCCATGTAGCGCACGAAGTAGATCCCCTTGGAGCGGTCGCGGTCCTCGACCGTGAAACCGACACGGTCGAGCGCGAGCCCCACCCGCCGCCATGCCCGGTCGAACTGCTCGCTGAGCGCGAGCACGCTCGCGCCGTTCGCTCCCTTGTGCAGGCTGGCGCGCGGGGTGGCGCGCCCGGCCGCGGCGAGCTGCGACTTGGCACGCGTCTCCTCCACGCCGAAGCGCACCATCATCCGCCACAGCATCTCGGCCTCGAGGTTGGGATCGGGCGGGCGCGGCTGCCAGCGGGTGTCCTTGTTGTCCACCGAGGTCGAGGTATATACCTCCTCCATGCCGCGGTGGCTGACGTAGATCTCGGTGGTGCCGGGCTCGGCGCCGCGCTCGAGCCGGGTGCGGAACTTGTCGCGCTCGCTGGTCGAGTAGACCTGGTCGAGCAGCTTGCCGAGCACACCGCGGATTCCACCCTCGGGAATCTTGGCGCGGTTCTCCGCCCAGTCGGTCTCCATCACGCCCGCCTCCGGAATCTCGAGGTTGACGATGAAGCCGTTCTCCTGCCAGAACTCCTTCACCACCGGCCAGATCTGCTCCGGGCTTCCCTTCACCACCAGCCAGCGCTGGTTGCCGTCGCGCTCGACGCGCACGTTCTCCACGCTGGGCAGGACCGCGGAAACGCTGGAGCGCTGCTGGCCCGAGCGCTCGCGGCTGTACTCGGAATAGGTCGCCGTGCCGCGGGGATTGATGTCGGGAACCGCGAAGCGTTCATCGCCGCTCGGGCGCGTGAGGTCGGGCGGCACCTCGAGCGGCGGCAGCCTGCCGGCGGACTTGTAGTCCACTTTCTTGGTCTCGATCTGGATCGAGGGCAGCCCGCTGCAGCCAGCGAGTGCCGCGCCCAGCGTGAAGCCGAGAATCCAGCCTGCCGCCCTAGGCAGCCGCATATTTCCCGCCTCTCGCCTCCACCCCGATGCCGGCGTGGCGCAGCGCTTCGCGCACCGCCTCGTGGTATGCGGCCGAAAGCGGTGTCAGCGGCAGCCGGATGCCGCCGGCAATGAGCCCCATCTGCTCGAGCGCCCACTTGACCGGGATCGGGTTCGCCTCGAGGAAGAGGTTGCGATGCAGCGGCAGCAGCCGGTGGTTGATCTCGCGCGCCCTGGCGACCTCGCCCGCGAGCGCTGCGGCACACATCTCGTGCATGAGGCGCGGGGCGACATTGGCGGTGACCGAGATCACGCCGTGGCCGCCGAGCAGCATCAGCGCGAGCCCTGTCGCATCGTCGCCGCTGAACACGCGGAAATCCCGCGGCTTGCGCCGAATCAAGTCCGCGCCGCGCTCGAGGTTGGCGGTGGCGTCCTTGATGCCGACGATGTTGGGAACCTGGGCAAGCCGCAGCACGGTCTCGTTTTGCAGGTCTGCGACAGTGCGTCCCGGCACGTTGTAGAGGATCATCGGCAGATCCACTGCCTCGGCGATCGCCCTGAAGTGGCGGTAGAGCCCTTCCTGCGTCGGCTTGTTGTAGTACGGCACCACCGAAAGGCAGGCGTCGGCGCCGGCCTCCCTGGCGTAGGCAGTGAGCTCGATCGCTTCGCGGGTCGCGTTCGCTCCGGTGCCGGCGATGACGGGGATGCGCTTTGCAGCGTGCTCCACCGCCGTGCGGATGAGCAGCCGGTGCTCCTCGAAGTCCACCGTGGGCGATTCTCCCGTGGTACCCACTACCACGATGCCGTCGGTGCCTTCCCGGACATGCCAGTCGATCAGCCGGCGAAACGCATCGAGGTCGAGCGCGCCGTCCTCCCGCATCGGCGTGACGATCGCGACCAGGCTTCCCTGGAACGCTGCCATTTTATGGATTTTCCCTTTAAAAACAGGCGCGCGGGCCGGTAATAATGCGCGATTTTACCCTAACGGGTGCACGCCGGATACGGAAAAATGAGACCGCCGCGGATGCAGCGGGTTTCGGCTGGGGCCGCGCAGCTCAGCCCTGCTGGCAGGTGTAGAAGCGCGCGAGGAAGGACTCGGCGTCCGCCGAGGCGATTTCGGCGACGAACTCGTGGCAGGCTTGCATCGGTTCGGCGAGCGCCGCAACCAGCGGGTTCCAGCTCGCGCACAGCACGTCGAGCCCGTATTCGGGATCGAGGCCGTGCACCGTTTTTTCGAGCTTGGAATCCATATTCAGCACTCTATAACGACCGAGTTGCGAAAAGGTCAAAAGGTTCCCCGGATTGCGCGATTTCCCCTGCCGATTGTTGCGCGATTGCGACAAGAAATGCCGACCGGAGTGGCGTTTCATGGATGAGAAAAAACCGGGCAAGCCGGAACGCCCGGCGACATCGCGTCACGGGCCCGTAGAGGGCTTGCCACGGCCTGAAGCATTGCCAGCCAGCCCCTCGTTCTAACCATTTGATTCTGCTCTCGATAAATTCACGCGCTCGAACCCGTTATCGCTCGCCTTGCGTCACCTCCTGCCACCCCCGAAGGTGAGGCTTGCCCACCTGAGAATCAGAGCGAATTTATCGCGCACAGGCGCTGGAGCATGGCCGGGCGCGGATCGGTGACAAATAGATCTTCGTAGGCGATCACCCGCAGCCGGCCGCGCACTACCTCCAGGAGTTCGCCCGGGCGTAGCAGGAAGTCGGGATTGGAGGGGCGGCCGAATTTTTCGGTCCCGAGCGCGAAAGTCTCGTAGATGAGCGCGCCTTCCGGAGCGAGCGCGGCGAGCAGGTGCGGAAAGAGCGGCCGGTGCAGGTAATTGACCACCACGATGCCGGCGAAGCGCTCGCCCGCGTACGGCCAGGGCCCGCCCTCGAGATCGG
Source organism: Burkholderiales bacterium (assembly GCA_035574195.1). Taxonomy (GTDB): domain Bacteria; phylum Pseudomonadota; class Gammaproteobacteria; order Burkholderiales; family SG8-41; genus SG8-41. The sequence goes on from DATLZE010000200.1 coordinate 8,900, forward strand.
CGCAGCGCGCCGTGACGCCGGGAACGTCGGCGAGGGCGGCGAGCTTGTCCGGATCGCGGTCCACCGCCTCGACCGGGTGGCCGCGCGCGGCGAAGAAGCGCGCGTGCCGCCCGTGCCCGCAAGCGATGTCGAGCACGCGCCCGCCCGCGGGGACGCGCTCAGCCCAGCGCACGACCCACGCCGACGGAACGGTGAGATCGTGAGGCTCGGCCACCGATTACTTGCGGGATTCGCGCCACAGACCGACAGCCAGAGCACCCGGGATCAGGACACCGAGCACGCTCACCCACATCGGAACAGCGGTGCCGTTGATCGTCGCATCCCAGCCGTAGGCGAGTCGCAATAAATGGGCAGCCGCGGCAAGGGCGAGCACCACAACGCTGAGCGCGGTAAACGGCTTCCTCATGCTTTGTGAGCCACGAAGTTCGCCCCGCGAACGCCGTACTTGCGTGCGACCGCCTCCTTGGTCGTCCCGAGGAAGCTGTCGAAGAACTGGCACGCGCGGGCGTCGCGGAAACCCGCCCGGTGAATGACTTCGATCATCTCTGCAACCTGCAGAGCGCCGGCGATTCACCCGGTCCACAGGTCGATGTTGTTGCGCACCTGCTCCGAGAGCTCGGTACCGACGATGATATCGGCGAATTGCAGCCTCCCGCCCGGCTTCACCACGCGGTAGAGCTCGGCGAACACCGCCTCCTTGTCGGGGGCGAGGTTGATCACCCCGTTCGAGATCACGACATCCACGCTCTCCGCCGGCAGCGGCAGCCCGGTGATGTCCGCCTTTTCAAAGCGCACGCAGGTCAGCCCGGCCGCGGCCGCGCCCGCGCGCGCCCGCGCGAGCATGGCATCGGTCATGTCGATACCCACCACCGAGCCGGCGCGCCCGACGCGCCGCGCGGCGAGCAGGCAGTCCATGCCCGCCCCCGAGCCGATGTCAACGACGGTCGCGCCGGCAGGCAGAGGATCCATCAGGAACGGGTTGCCGACGCCGGCGAACGAGGCGGTTGCCTCGGCCGGCAGCGCGGCGAGCTCCCGCGCGTCGTAGCCGAGGAGGCGCGCGGCGTATTCCGGACCGCGGTGGAAATGAAACTCGCCGCGCGGATCTTCCGCGACCTTCGCATAGATCGCACGCACCTCGGACTTGAGCACTTCCCGGTCCAGGGTGATCGGACACACGGTGGACATGACCGCCTCCTATTTCTTCCTGGGATCGTCGGCCGGATCGAGATAATTCAGGCCCCACGGGCCGATGCCGTGGAGTTGAATGATCGTCTCTTCCCTGGTGTAGCCGAACATCGGTGTGCCGGCCGGCATGATCGCGACGCTACCGGGCCCCAATGCGCTGGTCCGCGCGGGATCATACCGGTCCCCGTGCGCGAAGTGGAAAGTGCCCGAGAGCACCGTCACCCGCTCGTATGCCGGGTGCGTGTGCGGGGCGATCTTCGAGTTGGCCGGGATCTTGAGCCGGAACGTGAACGGCACCGGCTTGTCGAGCGGACCCTCGATCACGGCGATCTTCGCGCCCGGCGCAACCGCCGGGGCATCGGTCCAAGCGAGCTGGTCCGGGCCGATGATATACGGCCGGCCGCCCGAGTACACCGACTGCGCCGCCGCCGGGGCGACAGCGCACAGGCCGAAAGCGAATCCGATTACGGAAACTTCGAGCAGGACAGATGGCCTGTTCATGACCCCCCTCCATGACATGATGCCCACGGTCCGGGCACCTCCAAGGGGACGCGCGAGCGGCCCGATCGGTTCCC
>DATLZE010000201.1:0-13525 GCA_035574195.1 Burkholderiales bacterium
CCCCGCCTCGACCGCGCCGGGATTGGCCTCGAGCGTCACTTCGGCGTCCGGCGCGAGCGCAAGGCGCGCGCGCACCGCGGCGAGGATCGCGTCGATCGCGCCCGCCGTGAACAGGCTCGGCGTGCCGCCGCCGAAGAACACGCTCGTCAAGCGCCGACCCCACACCTGCGGAAGCGCGCTCTCGAGATCGGCAACGAGCGCGGCGACGTAGCGCGCCTCCGGGATCGCCCCGCGCGCCTCGTGCGAATTGAAGTCGCAGTACGGGCATTTGCGCGCGCACCAGGGGATGTGAATGTAAAGGGACAACGGCGGCAGCGCCCGGAAGCTCGGCGCGGCGCGGGGCATCGGGCGGGAGCCGGGCGCCGCCGCGATCGGTTTCTTCGCCTCGCTTCTCACGCCCGCCCCTCACGAAAGCCGGTATTCGGCGTGCCGCAGCAGCTCGACCAGCCGCCGCATCGCCTGGCCGCGGTGGCTGAGCGCGTTCTTCTCCTCGGGGGCGAGCTCGGCCGCGGTGCGCCCGAGTTCCGGGACCAGGAAATGGGGATCGTAGCCGAAACCATTCGCGCCGCGCGGCTCGGCGACGACCTCGCCGTGCCAGCGCCCCTCCGCGATCAGCGGCTCGGGATCGCCCGCGTGGCGCACCAGCACGATCACGCAGTAGTAGTGCGCGCGCCGGTCCGCCCGCCCGCGCAGCAGTGCGACGAGCTTCTCGTTGTTGAGCCGGTCCTGCTCCTCGCGCGCGGGCGCCGCAGCCCCCGGCGGGCTCGCGGCAAAGCGCGCCGAGTACACGCCCGGGGCGCCGTCCAGCGCCTCGACGCAGATGCCGGAGTCGTCGGCAAAGGCGGGCAGCCCGGAATGCAGGCTCGCGTGGCGCGCCTTGGCGAGCGCGTTCTCGACGAAAGTGCCGTGCGGCTCGTGCGCCTCCGCGATGCCGAGCTCGGACTGCGGCACGACCTCGATGCCGAGCGGCGCGAGCATCTGCCGGAACTCGCGCAGCTTCCCCGGGTTGCCGCTCGCCAGGACCAGCCTTCTCATAACGGCCCAGCAGCCGCAGCGCGCGCAGGGCAGCGAACCGAAAAAGCCGACGGCCCCGGATGAATACGGGTCAGCCGACACAAGAACTCGGTCGGCACCGGCCTCGGTCCGTATCGGCCCGTGCTCGCCCGTGCCCGATCGTCGCCTCCGCTCTTCTCCATGGCCTGCATGTCCTGCGCGGCTATCGCTGCAGCGCCGCGCGCTGCGCGGCGATGAGCTCGCGGATGCCCTTCTCCGCGAGCGCGAGCATCGCGTCCATCTCGGCGCGCGAAAAGGGCGCCCCTTCCGCCGTGCCCTGCACCTCGACCAGCCCGCCGCTCCCGGTCATCACCACGTTCATGTCGGTCTCGCAGCCCGAGTCCTCGGCGTAGTCGAGGTCGAGCACCGGCACGCCCCGGTAGATGCCGACCGAGACCGCGGCGACGAAGTCGCGCACGGGAGAGGCGGCGATCGCGCCGCGCTCGAGAAGCAGCGTCACCGCGTCGTGCAGCGCGACGAACGCGCCGGTGATGGCGGCGGTGCGCGTGCCGCCGTCGGCCTGGATCACGTCGCAGTCGAGGTGCAAGGTGCGCTCGCCGAGCCGCGCGAGGTCCACCACCGAGCGCAGCGCGCGCCCGATCAGCCGCTGAATCTCCTGGGTGCGGCCCGACTGGCGCCCGCGCGCGGCCTCGCGCTCGGTGCGCGTGCCGGTCGCGCGCGGCAGCATGCCGTACTCGGCGGTGACCCATCCCCGCGCCTGCCCCCTCAGGTGGGGCGGCTGCTGCTCGAGCACGCTCGCGGTGCAGATCACCCGCGTCTCGCCGCACTCGATCAACACCGAGCCCTCGGCGTGGCGGGTGTAGCCGCGCGTGATGCGCACCGCCCGCAGCTCGTCGGGTCTCCTGCCGCTCGGCCGCATGCAATCGCCTGAGTATGCTATCTTTGCCGGGTGCCGTATCGTAAATCGTGAATCGTAAATCGTAAATCGAAAAAAACGCGCCCGGCGCGCCGCTCGGCGATTCACGATTCACCGTTGCACGATTCACGGGGCCTCCATGATTCACAGCATGACCGGCTATGCCGCCGCCGCGCGCGAATTTCCCTACGGCGCGCTCGCGCTGGAGCTGCGCTCGGTCAACCACCGCTACCTCGACCTGCAGTTCCGCCTGCCCGAGGAGCTGCGCGCGGTCGAGCCGGCGCTGCGCGAGGCGGTGGCGGCGCGCGTCACCCGCGGCAAGGTCGAGTGCCGCGTGAGCTTCACCGCCGCGCACGCGGCGCCCAAGGCGTTGCAGCTCAACGAGCCGCTGATGCGCGAGCTGCTCGCGCTCGCCGCGCGGGTGCGCGCGGCAGCACCCGAGGCGGGCGCGCTCACCGCCGCCGAGATCCTGCGCTGGCCGGGGATGCTCGGCGCGGAGGCGCTGCCGGTGGAGGAGCTGAAGGTGGCGTGCCGCGAGCTGCTCGCCGCCGCGCTCGACGAATTCTGCGCCGCGCGCTCGCGCGAAGGCGGCAGGCTCGCGCAGGCGATCCTCGAGCGCACGAGCGCCATCGAGCGGCTGATCGCCGGAATCGCGCCGCGCATTCCGCAGGCGATCGCGTCCTACCAGGAGCGGCTCGCGGCGCGGCTGAAGGAGGCGCTCGCGAGCGGCGAGGAGGAGCGCATCCGGCAGGAGGTGGCGCTGTTCGCGGGGAAAATCGACGTGGACGAGGAGCTCTCGCGCCTCGGGGCGCACGTCGCGGAGGTCAAGCGCGTGCTCGCCGCCGGCGGCGTCGTCGGCAAGCGGCTCGACTTCCTGATGCAGGAGCTGAACCGCGAGGCGAACACGCTCGCCTCCAAGTCGGCGGACCTCGCGGTGACGCAGGCCGCGCTCGAGCTCAAGCTCCTGATCGAGCAGATGCGCGAGCAGGTCCAGAACCTCGAGTGATCGAACAGCTCGCCGTGACCCGATACCATTCGCTCCCCTCCCGCGAACGCCCGTTCGTTCGCGGCCTGGCTACCTCATGACCGGCACGCTTTTCATCGTCAGCGCCCCTTCGGGCGGCGGCAAGACGAGCCTCATCAAGGCGCTGCTCGAGGCCGAGCCCGCGCTGCGGCTCTCGGTGTCCTACACCACGCGCCCGCCGCGCGCAGGCGAGGTGGACGGCCGCGACTATCACTTCGTGTCACCCGCGCAGTTCGAGCGCATGCTGGAGGCGGGCGAATTCCTGGAGAGCGCGGTGATCTACGGCCACCGCTACGGCACCTCGCAGAAATGGATCGAACGCGAGTTCCGGGAAGGCCGCGACGTGCTGCTCGAGATCGACTGGCAGGGGGCGCGGCAGGTGCGGCGCCTGATGCCGGGGGCGGTCGGAATCTTCATCCTGCCCCCGTCTCTGGAGGCGCTCGAGTCGCGGCTGCGCTCCCGCGCCCAGGACAGCGCGGAGACGATCGCGCGGCGGCTCGCCGCGGCGCGCGAGGAGATCGGGCACGTGAGCGAGTACGATTATGTTATCATTAACGAGGATTTTGACCGGGCGGCGCTGGATCTGCGGAGCATCATCCGGGCCGAACGGCTCAGGCTCTCCCGCCAGCTCTCCCGCCACGGCAATCTGATCAACCGCATGAAGTAACGGAGATCCGCTCCATGGCACGCATTACCGTTGACGACTGCCTGAAGGTCATCCCGAACCGCTTCGAGATGACGCTCGCGGCGACCTACCGCGCGCGCCAGATCACCAACGGCTCCCAGCCGATGGTGGAGCCGCAGCGCGACAAGCCCACGGTGATCGCGCTGCGCGAGCTCGCCGCCGGCAAGTACGGACCGGAGATCCTGTACAAGGGCCAGACGCAGCTCTAGCTGCAGGCCTCGGGCCGCGGGCTCAACCCGAAGCTCGCGGCTCGAGACTCGAAACTCGATGCAGGCCGCCGCGACGCTGTTCAAGGAGTGGGCCGGCTACCTCAAGCCGGAGGACATCTCGCAGCTCGAGTCGGCCTACCACTTCAGCGAGGCGGCGCACCAGGGCCAGTTCCGCCGCTCCGGCGAGCCCTATATCACGCACCCCCTCGCGGTCGCCAACATCCTCGCGCAGTGGCACCTCGATCCCCAGGCGCTCACCGCCGCGCTGCTGCACGACGTGATGGAGGACACCTCGGTCACCAAGACCGAGATCTCCCGCGCCTTCGGAAGGCCGGTGGCGGAGCTCGTGGACGGAGTGTCCAAGCTCGACAAGATCGAGTTCGAGACCCAGGCCGAGGCCCAGGCCGAGAACTTCCGCAAGATGCTGCTGGCGATGGCGCGCGATGTGCGCGTCATCCTGATCAAGCTCGCCGACCGGCTGCACAACATGAGGACGCTGGAGGCGGTCGAGCCCGAGAAACGGCGCCGCGTCGCGCGCGAGACGCTCGAAATCTACGCTCCGATCGCGAACCGCCTGGGGCTGAACGCGATCTACCAGGAGCTCGAGGACCTCTCGCTCAAGCACCTCTACCCGGCGCGCTATCGCGTGCTCTCCAAAGCGGTGAAGGCCGCGCGCGGCAACCGCCGCGAGGTGGTCGGCAAGGTACTGGAGGCGATCAAGCGCAAGCTCAAGAACGCCGGGGTCGAGGCCGAGGTGCACGGGCGCGAGAAACATCTCTACTCGATTTACCGCAAGATGCGCGAGAAGCACCTCAGCTTCGCCCAGGTGCTCGACGTTTTCGGCTTCCGCGTGATCGTCAAGGACGTCGCCTCCTGCTACCTCGCGCTCGGCGCGCTGCACGCCCTCTACAAGCCGATCCCCGGCAAGTTCAAGGACTACATCGCGATCCCCAAGGCGAACGGCTACCAGTCGCTGCACACCACGCTCTTCGGCCCGTTCGGCACGCCGATCGAGGTGCAAATCCGCACCCAGGAGATGCACAAGATCGCCGAGGCGGGGGTGGCCTCCCACTGGCTCTACAAGAGCTCGGACGCCACGTTCTCCGACCTGCAGAAGAAGACCCACCAGTGGCTGCAGAGCCTGCTCGAGATCCAGTCGCAGTCGGGCGACTCGGTCGAGTTCCTCGAGCACCTCAAGGTGGACCTCTTCCCGGACGAGGTCTACGTGTTCACGCCCAAGGGCAAGATCCTGTCGCTGCCGCGGGGCGCGACTGCGGTGGACTTCGCCTACGCCGTGCACACCGACATCGGCAACCGCTGCGTGGCGGCGAAGATCAACCAGGAGCTGATGCCGCTCAGGACCGAGCTCAGGAACGGAGACCGGGTCGAGATCATCACCGCGGCGCACGCCAAGCCCAACCCCCAGTGGCTCAATTTCGTGGTGACCGGCAAGGCGCGCTCGCGCATCCGTCACTTCCTGAAGACGATGCACTTCCGCGAATCGGTGCAGCTCGGCGAGCGCCTGCTCAACCAGGCGCTCGCCGCGCTCGGCTCCCTCCCGGCGTCCGGCATCCGCGAGCCGCAATGGGAGAAGTTCATGCGCGACGCCGGCGCGAGGTCGCGCGAGGAGGTGCTCGCCGACATCGGGCTCGGCAAGCGCCTGGCGGCGGTCGTGGCGCGGCGCCTGCTCTCGCTCGGCGAGCCGGCTCCGAGCGAGGCGCCCGCCCCCGGCTCGGTCGTGATCCGCGGCTCGGAGGGCATGGCGGTGCAGTTCGCGCGCTGCTGCAAGCCGATTCCGGGCGATCCCATCATCGGCATCATCAGCAAGGGTCAGGGCATGGTGATCCACACCCACGACTGTCCGGTCGTCGCCCGCACGCGCCACGATCCCGACCGCGTGCTCGACGTCGCGTGGGATGCCGAGACGCGCAAAATCTTCGACGTGAGCATCAGGCTGATGGTGGCCAACCAGCGCGGCGTGCTCGCCAAGGTCGCAGCCGAGATCGCCGAGGCGGGTTCCAACATCCAGAACGTGGCGGTGGACCCCGAGGACGGGGGGACCTACACCAACATGTACTTCACGCTGCAGGTTTCCAACCGCCTGCACCTTGCGCGCATCATGCGCGGCCTGCGCCGCATCCCCGAGGTCGTCCGCCTGTCACGGGTGAAAGGCTAGAGGCGGCCTCGGAAACCCGAGCGCCACCGCCGACGAACGCCGGTGTTTCGTGACCGACCCCGGGCGGCAGCGGAATCTCGCCCGCCTCGCTCGGGGGCGGCCTTCTGCGGCTGATGCTCGATCTCGATTCTTGAGAGAAGCGTCCGGTCCGCCGGGCGCAAGCCAGAGCCTGCGGCAGGAGCCGGGGGCTCGCGGCCCGGGGGCTCATTTGCGCCGGGCGCAAATGGCGTAGCCGTCGTTCCAGCCCGTGCGGTAGTCGCCCTCGCTCCGATAGCGTGCCTCGTCGCGGCGCGGGCGGCGCGCGCCGGCGCTCCCGCAGCCGTCGGCGTATCCCTGCTTGAACGAGTGCGAAAAGCCACCGAGGTTGACATCCGGCGCCCGGGGCTGCGGCTCGAGCGCAGCGCAGGCGGCGAGGAGCGCGAGGAGCGCTCCCCCACTGCACGCCCATTTCCAGTTTCCCGTGTTCACGATCTGGCGCGGCCCCGCCATCTGCGCCCGCTCCGCGGGCGGGAGCAGCCGCTCTTGCATGCCACCTGGGGAGCCGCCGCGGGGCGGCCGCCAGCCTCACTTCTGCATGCTGACCACGCGCGTCGGCTCGGCCGCCGCCGCGCCGTCTGTCTCTTCGAGGTGCCTGGCGAGCACGCTGTAAGTGGGATAGCGCTGGCCGGTGCGCGAGCAGTACTCGGCGATGGCGCGGTCGAGGGCTTTCAGCGCGAGCCGCACCAGCTTGGTGTCGCACTCCATGCGCGAGCGCGAGACCTCGCCCATGCGCAGCATCACCTCCAGAATATCGATTTCGACCGCCTCGTCGCCCCGGAATTCGGCGTGGATGCGCTTGATGCGCCCGTGGTTCACCGGCTTCATGGCCCGCTCTCTTCTCGAACGCCGCGCGCGCCGCCGGCGAGCGCGCTCTGCACGGCCGCTCGCACGGCAGGCCCCGAGCGATCAGCCGGCCGCCACGATGCCGCTCTCGGTCACGCGCACTCTCTGGCCGACGCTCCATGCCGGCGGCGCGGCCTCGTAGAAAGTGCGGTAAGTGCCGTCGTTCATCCGCACGCGCACCTGGTAGCGCACCGCGCGGTTCATGCTCTTCTCGATCTCGTGCCCGGCGTAGGCGCCGGCTCCCGCGCCGATCACTGTCATCGCGGTGCGCCCGCTGCCGCCGCCGACCTGGTTGCCCAGGACGCCGCCGGTGACCCCTCCGATCACCGCGCCGAGCCCGCTCGCCTGGCCCTTGACCTCGACCGCGCGGATCGCCTCGATCACGCCGCACTCCGGGCAGGTGGCACTGGCGAGCGCGCGCGGGCGGCTCGCGCCGGATTTCGCGCCCGGCACCGCCCCGGCACCGCCTGCGCCTTGGGCCTTGGGCGGCTCCCCGTCCCTCGATTGCGCGCTCGGCAGCCAGCCCATCATGGTGGCGATGCCGGCCACGCTGAACACGGTCACCGCGATCGCCGCGACCACCATCGCCGGGTAGAGCAAACCGCTGCGCCTGCCCACCGTGCCCGTCGTTTCCATCACGCCGCTCCTTGCGCAACAACTCAGCCTGCCGGAGACGCACGCAATCCCCGTGCCAGAAGATTACTTCAACGAAATCAATCGAATGGTCCAGCGGGCGGATCACGGGCTGTCGCCCTGGGGCAACGGCGCATTGCGCCTGCCCGCCAGCGGCCTGATTCAGCGCGGGTTTTGCTGTCGCACCCGAGCGACAAAGCGCGCCGATCGCCACCGTCAACGTGCAGCGCGAGCCCACAACAGCAGCGCTGCCGCCGGCCAGCGGGGCGCGTTCGAACGGGGCCGGGCCGGTAACCTCTTCCCGGCCGCGCGGTGAGCGGCGCGCGGCGTCCATTGGAGCACGCGGGGTCGAACCGGCAGCGCGGGCGCCCGCGCGCGCTGTCAGGGTTCGACGGGTTTGAAGAGCTTGGGATCGAGCTGGTGGCGCGCGAGCAATTTGTAGAACTCGGTGCGGTTGCGCTTGGCGAGGCGCGCCGCCTGGGTGACGTTGCCCCCGGTGATCTTGAGGAGCTGCGTCAGGTACTCGCGCTCGAAGCGGCGCCGCGCCTGCTCGAAGGAGGCGAATTCGGCCTGCTGGTTCTGGATCGCCTGCTGCGCGAGCGCGACCGGAATGAGGGGGGTCGTCGCGAGCGCCACCGACTGCTCGACGACGTTGTAGAGCTGGCGCACGTTGCCGGGCCAGGAGGCCGCCACCAGCAGCTCGAGCGCCTCGGGCGCGAAGCCGTTGATGGTTTTCCTGTATTTCGCGGCGAGCGCGGCGAGGAAGTGGTTCGCGAGCAGCGCGATGTCCTCGCGCCGCTCGGCGAGCGGGGGCAGCTGCAGCGCGACGACGTTCAGGCGGTAGTAGAGGTCCTCGCGGAAATTGCCCGCGGCCATCTCCGCCTCGAGATTGCGGTGGGTGGCCGAGATCACGCGCACGTCGGCCTCGTGCGTTTCCGTGGAGCCGACCGGGCGCACCCGCTTTTCCTGCAGCACGCGCAGCAGCTTCACCTGAAGCGCGAGCGGCATGTCGCCGATCTCGTCGAGCAGCAGCGTGCCCTTGTCCGCGGCGAGGAATAGCCCCTTGTGATCGCGCGTCGCCCCGGTGAAGGCGCCCTTCACGTGGCCGAAGAGCTCGAATTCGAGCAGCTGCTCGGGAATCGCCCCGCAGTTCACCGCAACGAACGGGCGCTCGCGCCGCGGGCTCGCCTTGTGGATCGCGCGCGCGAGCAGCTCCTTGCCGGTGCCGGATTCTCCGTAGATCAGCACCGGCGCGTCGCTTTCGGCCACCAGCCGCGCCTTGGCGAGCACGTCCTCCATCGCCGGGTTGCGCGTGATGATCTCGGCGCGCCACTCCTCCCCTTGCGCCGCGGGCGCCGCCCCCGCCACCGCGAGCGCACGCTCGACCTCGGCGAGCAGCGCCCTGGGGTCGAAGGGCTTGGTGAGATAGCCGAAGACGCCGCGTTTCACCGCCGCCACCGCGTCGGGGATGGTGCCGTGCGCGGTGAGGATGATCACGGGCAGCGTCGGATGCTCGGCGCGGATCGCCTCGTAGAGCGCCATGCCGTCCATGCCGCCCATCTTGAGATCGGTGACCACCAGCTGCGGGCGCGCGACGGCGAGCCGGGCGAGCGCCCGCTCCGCGCTCTCCGCGGTGGTGACCGCGTGGCCCGCGGCGGTGAGCCGGATCTCGATCAGCCGCAGCAGATCCGGGTCGTCGTCCACGACGAGTATGCTGGCGCGTTGCGCGGTCGTCACCTCATGAACCTCCGGCTCTCGCCGCCGAGGACGCGGGGAGCGCCCAGAAACAAGGACGAATCGGCACCATCGGACACGGCTCGCGAGTCACGCTTCATCACTCTCGCGGCATCGGAGCCGGCGTCAGCGCTTGCGTTCGATGAGCGTGCGCTCGAGCGAGCGCAGGGCGTCGAGCTTCTGTTGCAGCGCCTGTGCGCCTGCCTCGATCCGCCGCTGCTCCTGGAGCTGGGAGGCGAGCATCAGCGCCAGCGCGTGGAGCTGCCCGTTCGCGTTCTTCGCCACCGGCTCGAGCACCTCGATCGCGCGCGCCGCGTCGCTGAACGCGGTGCCGGGCAGCGCGAGCACCATTGCATAGCGCACGCGGTTGAAATCCGTGCGGGCGCGGCCGTAGGCCTGGCGCGCGGACTCGTGTTCCTTCGCCAGATCCGCGACGGCGAGCTTCTTCAGATGCGCGAAATAGAGCAACAGGCTCTCGGCGTTGGTGGCCGGCTGCGGGCTGCCCGCCTGCACCCACGGGGCGGGCTCCGGGCTCTCGAGCCCGCGCGTGACCCCGCAGCCCGCGAGCGAGGCGCAGGCGGCGAGGGAGACCGCGAGCCGGGCGCTCCTCACGCCGCTTTCGCCTCCGGCGCGAGCGGCAGCCGCACGCGCAAGCAGGCGCCGCGCGCGGTGTCCGCGATCTCCACGCTCCCGCCGTGCGCCGCCACGTACTCCTTCACCACCGACAACCCCACCCCGGTGCCGCGCACCGGGCCCGCCGCCTGCCCGCGCCCCTGGTAGAAGGGCTCGAACACGCGCTCGCGGTCCTCAGGCGCGATGCCGGGCCCCTCGTCGCTCACCTCGAGCAGGAACTCGGCGCCTGCGCGCCGCGCCGCGATGCGGATCACGCCGCCCGGAGGGGAGAACTTCACCGCGTTCGAGACCAGGTTGTCGAGCACCACTCTCAACTTTTCGGAATCCACCGTGATCGACAAGTCCTCCGCCGCCACTTCGAGCCGGAGGCGGCGCGCCGCGAGCGCGAGGCGCTGATCCTCGCTCACGCGGCCGATGATCTGCCGCACGGCGATCGGCCTGAGATCGAGCCCCACCTTGTGGAACTGGCTCGCGCTGAACGAGAGCAGGTCCTCGATCAGCCTCTGCAATTCTATACTGTTATGGCGCAGGATTTCCGCGATCTCGCGCTGCTGAGCCGTGAGCGGCCCCACCACCTGGTCGGAGAGCAGCTCGGCGCCCTCGCGCAGCGCGGTGAGCGGCGTCTTCAGCTCGTGCGAGACCTGCCGCAGGAAGCGGTTCTTCTGCTGCTCGAGCTCGAGCAGCCTCTCGCGCATCCATTCCAGGCGCTCGCCCAGTTGCTCGAGGTCCTGCGGCCCCGAGACCGCCACCGGCGCGCCGAACTGCCCGCCGCCCAGCCTGCGGATCGCCGTATCGAGCTGGCGGATCGGGCGCGCGATCAGCACGGTGAAGCCGACCACGAGGAAGATCACCACCGGCACGAGCGCCAGCAGCTGCCACAACGTGATGCGCTGCGCCTGGTCGGCGGTGGCGCGCATCGCCTCCACCTCGCGGTCGATCAGCGCGTTCGAGCGCGCGACGATCTCCCGGGCGCGGTCGGCGAGCTCCACATAGCGCTCGACCGCCGCCCTCAGCTGTGCGCCCCTCGCCCCGGCGTCCGCGAGCACGGCGTAGACCGCGGCCTCGCCGCGCACGATTTCTTCGAGCGCGCCCCGCTGCTCGGCGTCGAGCGGCAGGCGCGCGAACTCGGCCGCGGCGCGCTCGAGCTGCCGCCGGTTGATCTCGTAGGCATCGAGCAGCGAGCGGTCGTTGAGGATCACGATCTGGCGTGCGGTGCGCTCGAGCGCGGTGAGCAGCTCCGCCAGCCGCCGGCTGCTCTGGGTGGCGAGCACCGCCTGATAGACCGCGCTCTGGCTGCGGTTCGCGAGCCGGTCCACCGAGATCGCGTTGTTGACCAGCGCGACGGTGAGTGGAGCCGCGACCAGCGTGAACCCGATCGCCAGCAGCTTCGGGAAGGAGCGCGGGTAGAACGACCTCATGCCAGGGGGAGGTTACTTGCGCGATGCCCGGGTGACAATCCGGCGCCCGTGAACTCGTTCACGGCGGCCGCGAATCCGGGCGGCTTGCGCCCGCGGCGCTACGCTGCGATCTCGACCGGATAGCCGGAGCTCTTCCACTCCGGGTAGCCTTCCTCGAGCCGGCGCGCGCGGTACCCCCTGCGGCGCAGCCTTCCCACCGCTTCCACCGAGAGCAGGCAGTATGGACCGCGGCAGTAGGCGACCACCTCCTGCGCGCGCGGCAGCTCGTGCAGCCGGCTCTCGAGCTCGGCGAGGGGGATGTTGAGCGCGCCGCGGATATGGCCCGCCGCGTATTCCTCCGGCGGGCGCACGTCCACCACGGTGACGAGCCCCTTGCGCACGCGCGCGAGCAATTCCTTCGCCGGCACCGGCTCGAGCGCGTCGCGCTCGCAGAGGTAGCTTCTCACGAGGTGCTGCACCTCGACCAAGTTGTTCTCCGCGACCTCGCGCAGCGCCGAGAGCAGCCGCACCACCCCGTCGCCCGCGATGCGGTAGTAGACGTGCTGGCCCTGCTTGCGGTTGTTGACCAGCCCCGCGCGCCGCAGCTGCTGGAGGTGCTGGGAAGCGTTCGCCACGGTGAGCCCGGTCATCCGCGCAAGCTGCTCCACGCTGCGCTCGCCCTGGGCGAGGAATTCGAGGAGCTCGAGTCGGCGCCCGCTCGAGATGGCCTTGCTCACGCGGGCCAACTCGTTGAAAACACTATGCTTCCATGGGTTGCTTGACATCGGCCGGGCGGCTTCCTAGCATAATTCAAGTAGTCAATTGAATATTTTATTTACATCCGCTCCCCACCGCCACTGAATTCTAGCCGCTAATCCCGGGCGCCCGTAACCATGGAACCGCTGATCGGCGAGGAAAGCTGGCTGCGCGCGGGGGCACTTCTCGCCGCTTTCGGGCTGCTCGCGCTGGCCGAGGGGCTGCTGCCGCGGCGCCGGCGGCAGTTCTCGAGAAGGCTGCGCTGGCCCCACCACCTCGCGCTGGGCCTGCTCGACTTGCTCCTCGTGCGGGCGCTGTTCCCGGCGGCTGCGGTCGGCGTCGCGCTCCTCGCCGAGGCGAACGGCCTCGGGCTGCTGCGCCTTCTCGAGGCGCCCCCCGCGGTGGCCGTGCTGCTGTCGGTGCTCGCGCTCGATCTCGCGGTCTATTTCCAGCACGTGCTGCTGCACGCCGTGCCCGTGCTGTGGCGCCTGCACCGGGTGCATCACGCCGATCCCGACCTCGATCTCACCACGGGCCTGCGCTTCCACCCGCTCGAGATCCTGCTCTCGATGCTGTGGAAGAGCGCCGTCATCGTCGCGCTCGGCGCTCCCGCGCTCGCGGTCCTCGTCTTCGAGACGCTGCTCGCCGCCTGCTCCCTTTTCAACCACGCCAATCTCGGGCTGCCCTCCCGGCTCGAGCGCCCTCTGCGGCTCTTCCTGGTGACCCCCGACATGCACCGCGTCCATCATTCGGCGAACCCGCAGGAGGCCGACACCAACTTCGGGTCCACGGTACCCTGGTGGGATCGCCTGTTCGGCACCTATCGCTGCGATCCGCGCGCGGGGCACGAAGCGATGGTCCTCGGCATCGGGCGCTTCGACAGCGCGCTCGAGCAGCGGCTCGATCGGCTGCTGCTGCAGCCGTTGCGGGGGGAGGCCGGCGGCCGTCGGCTCGCGCGCCGGCGCCCGGCACTGCATTGACCGCGACTCGCTTGCGGGCGGCGATCGCGCGGTGATGTAATCGGCGCGTGCAAGCCGAGCAGTACGACGCCTGGTACCGCACCGCGCGCGGCCGCTGGATCGGCGATACCGAGTTCCGCCTGCTGCTGCAGGCGCTGCGCCTCGCGCCGGGCGAGACCGTGCTCGACGTGGGATGCGGAACGGGATACTTCACGCGCCGCCTCGCGCGCGAGGCGCGCGCCGCCGTCGCGGGCGTCGATCCCGACCTCGAGCGGCTGCGCTACGCCCGCGCACACGCCGCGGGCGCTGAAGTCTATCTCGCGGGGCGGGCGGAGCGGCTGCCTTTCGCCGCGCGCAGCTTCGATTGCGCGATCGCGGTGACCTCGCTCTGCTTCATCGAGGCGCAGCGCGCGGCGCTCGCGGAGATCCTGCGCATCGCGCGGCGGCGCGTCGCGATCGGCCTGCTCAACCGGACGAGCCTTCTCTACCTGCAAAAAGGCCGGCGCG
>DATLZE010000202.1:0-4643 GCA_035574195.1 Burkholderiales bacterium
CGATCACCGCCGCAACGTGCGAGCGCTCGCAGATGTGGCCGAGGTCGGCGAGCAGCCCATCGGAAACGTCGATCGCGGCGTGCGCGAGACCGCGCAGCGCGGCGCCCAGCGCAAGCCGCGGGTTCGGCGCGTGCAGCCGGCGTTCGAGCCGCGCGCGTTCCTTGCCGGCGAGCGCGATCCGGCCTTCGAGAGCCGCGAGCGCGAGCGCCGCATCGCCGAGCGTGCCCGAGACCCAGACGTCATCGCCCGCGCGCGCGCCCGAGCGCGTGAGCGCGCGCCCTGCCGGCGCCTCGCCCGCGACCTGCACGCAGATCGCGAGCGGCCCGCGCGTGGTGTCGCCGCCGACGAGCGCCACGCGGTGCCGGCGCGCGAGTCGCATGAAGCCGCGGGAGAATTCCGCGAGCCAGCGCGCATCGGCCTGCGGCAGCGCGATCGCGAGCGTCGCCCAGCGGGGCACGGCGCCCATCGCCGCGATATCGGAGAGGTTGACCGCGAGCGCCTTGTGCCCGAGCCGGCGCGGGTCGGCGTCGGGGCGGAAGTGCCGGCCGGCGACCAGCATATCGGCGGTGAGCACGATCTCGGCGCCGGGGCGGGCGCGCACCACCGCGGCGTCATCACCCACCCCGATGCGCGCGCCCGCTGCCGGGTGGGTGAAGAAGCGGCGGATGATCTCGAACTCGGAGAGAGGCATCAAGCGGACGAAGGGGTGGCGGGGTTGGCGGGGTGGCGCAGCGACGCGATGGCGGGCATCCTGTTCGCAGTCCAAAGCGCGATGTTCCGCGGCGAGCACCGGGCCTTGAACCTCGAACCCGGAGCTCTCGACCGGGAACCGGCCTCGCTCCTCATCCTTGGTCTCCGCCTTGCCCCTTGCCCTTCGCCTCCTGCTGCCGGGCGAGGTGCTCCTGGTAGGCCTCGATCCATTTGCGGCGCAGGTTGCGGGCGAACCAGAAGTCCACCGCGGCGAAGCCGAAGAAGAAGAAGAGCAGGATGTACCACATCGTCTGCTCGACCAGGGCGCGGCCGTGTATCAGGACGTAGAGCCCCAGCACCAGGTTGAGAAACCCCGCCACGTAGAAAGCCAATACGCGATTCCTGAATTTGTCGTGCATCACGACTCCTGTTCCGCGGCGCGCAGCCGCGCCGCCAGCCGGTCGAGCACGCCGTTCACGTACTTGTGCCCGTCGGTGCCGCCGTAGGCCTTGGCGAGCTCCACCGCCTCGTTGATCACCACGCGGTACGGGACCTCCGGGCGGTGCGCGAGTTCGTAGGCCCCGAGCAGCAGGATGCCGCGCTCGACCGGAGACAGTTGCGCATAGGCGCGGTCGAGCAGCGGCGCGATCTCGCGCTCGAGCTCCCGGGCCGCGGCGATCGTGCCCTCGAGCAGCACGCGGAAGTACTCGGCGTCCACCTTGGCGAAGCCCTGCGCCTCCGCGAGCTGGCGCGCGATCGCCGCCGGATCGGTCCTCGCGAGCTGCCACTGGTAGAGGCCCTGGAGCGCGAATTCGCGCGCGCGGCGCCTGCTCGTCTTGGTCATCAGCGTTCGTCGAGCGCCTTCATGAGCCTTGCCATCTCGATCGCCACCGCCGCGCAGTCGGCGCCTTTCTCGCGCGCGCGGGCGCGCGCCTGCTCCTCGTTGTCCGTGGTGAGGATGCCGTTCGCGACCGGAACGCCGGTATCGAGCGCCACCGTGGCGATGCCTCCCGCCGACTCGTTGGCGACGACCTCGAAATGGTAGGTCTCCCCGCGGATCACCGCGCCGAGTGCGATCAGCGCGTCGTACTTGCCGGTGTTCGCCATCTTCTGCAGCGCGAGCGGCGCCTCGAGCGCGCCCGGAACCGTGACCACCCGCACATCGCCCTCGCGCACCCCGTGCTTGGCCAGCGCTGCGGTGCAGCTCGCGAGCAGCGCCTCGCCCACTTCGCGGTTGAAGCGGCTCATCACGATGCCGATGCGAAGCCCCGCGCCGTTCAACTCCGGCCCGTGCTCCCCGGTATCGTTCTTGCGCGCCATCCTGAGTCCGCGATCGTTGCTCGTCTCTGGTCGCCGTTACCGTGCCGCCTGGCCACCGCCTCACCGCTCCTTCGACGGCGGCTGGAGATAGCCGGTGACCTCCAGATCGAAGCCCGCCATGCTCGGCATGCGGCGCGGCAGCGCCATCAGCCGCATTCTCCTCACCCCGAGGTCCTTCAAAATCTGCGCGCCGATGCCGTAGTTCCGCAGCGCCATCCCGGGAGCGGCCGCGCGGCCCGCTCCCGGGCGCGCGCGCTCGAGCAGCTCCTGCGCGCTCTCCGGCCGGTGCAGCAGCACGATCACCCCGCATTCGGCGCGCGCCACCGCCGCGAGCGCGTCGTGGAAATTCCAGGAGTGAGCGGCGCTGCGCACGTCGAGCAGATCAATGACCGACAGCGGCTCGTGCACCCGCACCAGCACCTCCCGCTCCGGCGCGGGCCGTCCCTTTACCAGCGCGAGATGCGTCGCCTGCGCGATCCGGTCGCTGTACACGTGCAGCCTCAGCTTGCCGTGCACGGTCTCGATGTCGCGCTCGGCGGCGCGCACGACCAGCGACTCGGTACGGCTGCGGTAATGGATGAGATCCGTGATGGTGCCGATTTTCAGCCCGTGGCGTGCCGCGAACTCGACCAGATCCGGCAGCCGCGCCATCTCGCCGTTGTCCTTGAGGATCTCGCAGATCACCGCGGCCGGAGTGAGCCCCGCGAGCCGCGCGAGGTCGCAGCCCGCCTCGGTGTGCCCGGCGCGCACCAGCACGCCGCCCTCCTGCGCCATCAACGGGAAGATGTGCCCCGGCTGCACCAAGTCCTCCGGGCGAGCGTCGGCCCGGATCGCGGTCTGCACCGTGCGCGCGCGGTCGGCGGCGGAAATCCCGGTGGTCACGCCCTCGGCGGCCTCGATCGAGACCGTGAAGTTGGTGCCGAGCGGCGAGCGGTTGTTGGCGACCATGAGCGGCAGGTTGAGTTGCCGGCATTTCTCCTCGGTGAGCGTGAGGCAGATCAGCCCGCGGGCGTGGCGCGCCATGAAATTGATCGCCTCGGGAGTGACGTATTCAGCCGCGATCAGGAGGTCGCCCTCGTTCTCGCGGTCCTCCTCGTCCACCAACACCACCATCCTGCCGGCGCGCACGTCGGCGATGATATCGGTGATCGGGCTGATGCCGGTCTCAGGCCTGGAGCTCATCGTTCGCCACCTGTTCCCGCCCGCCGTTCGTTCGCAGTCACTCCGTCACCTCGTCGCCGCATCGCCTCATCGCCCGGTGTCGAACAACCGCTCCAGATACCGCGCGATCAGGTCGGCCTCCAGATTGACCCGATCTCCCGCACGCAGCTCGCCCAGCGTGGTCGCGGCAAGCGTGTGCGGGACGAGGTTCACCGTGAATTCCGCCCCGCCGACCGCGTTGACCGTCAGGCTCACGCCGTTCATCGCGATCGAGCCCTTGCGCGCGATGTATCTCGCCAGCTCCGGCGGCGCGGCGACCGCCAGCAGCCGGCTCTCGCCGGCGTGCTCGACGCGCATCACGCGCCCCACGCCGTCCACGTGGCCGCTCACGAGATGCCCGCCCAGGCGATCGGAGAGCCGCAGCGCCTTCTCCAGGTTCACGCGCTCGCCCGCAGCGAAGCCGGCAGTGCACTCGAGCGTCTCGCGCGAGACGTCGGCCTCGAAGGCACGCGCCCCGCGCGCTGCCACCGTGAGGCACACGCCGTTCACCGCGAGGCTGTCCCCGACCGCGACGTCCGAGAGATCGAGCCCGCCCGCCTCCACCGCGATCCGCAGCCCTCCGCCCGCGGCGGGGCGCGCCTCGCGCACCGTGCCGACGGCCGCGACGATGCCGGTGAACATTATAGTACCCTCGCGATCACCCGGATATCGGTCCCGATCAGGGACAGCTCTCGGATCTGGAGCGCGCGCCGCTCGGAGAGGTCCTGCAGCTCCGGCAGCTCGAACATGCCGCGCCCCGCCCCGCCGATCAAGCAGGGGGCGAGGTAGACCACCAGCTCGTCCACCAGCCCCTCGCGCAGCAGCGAGCCGTTCAGTCGCCAGCCGCCCTCGACGTGCACCTCGTTCGCGCCGCGCCGCGCGAGCTCGCGAAGCAGCCCGGCGAGCTCGACCTTGCCGGACTCGTTCGGGATCACCACCACTTCCGCGCCCCGTTTCTCGAGCGCCGCGATCCTGGCGCGGTCCTCGCGCGCCGCGGCGACGAGCACGGGGCCGCCCTCGAGCACGCGCGCGGTGAGGGGAATTTCGAGCCGGCTGTCCACCACCACGCGCAGCGGCTGGCGCGGGGTCCGCACCTCGCGCACCGTGAGCCGCGGGTCGTCCTCGCGCACCGTGCCGACGCCTGTCAGCACGGCGCACGCGCGCGCGCGCCAGTGGTGGCCGTCGCGCCGCGCCGCCTCGCCCGTGATCCACTGGCTGCGGCCGCTCGCGAGCGCCGTCTTGCCGTCGAGGCTCGCGGCGATCTTCATCCTCACCCAGGGACGCCCGCGGGTCATGCGCGAGACGAACCCGATGTTGATCTCGCGCGCTTCCTCCTCGAGCAGGCCGCACGCGGCGTCAACGCCGCGCTCGCGCAGCCGCGCCAGGCCCCGCCCCGCGACCAGCGGATTGGGGTCCTGGAGCGCCGCCACCAC
>DATLZE010000203.1:0-7175 GCA_035574195.1 Burkholderiales bacterium
GCACCGGCAACGCGATCGCAGGGCTCGCCGCGCACTACCCGCGCGCGCGCCTGATCGCGCTCGATCTCGCGCTCGCCATGGTGCGGCGCGCGCGGGCGCGGCTGCCCTGGTGGCGCCGCTGGTTCGTGCGGCGCGGCGCGCGACTCGCCGCCGTCTGCGGCGACATCGAGGCGCTGCCGCTCGCGGGCGCGAGCGCCGACATGGTGTGGTCCAATCTGAGCCTGCAATGGGTGAACGAGCCGCGGCGCGCGTTCGCCGAATTCGCCCGCGTGCTGCGGCCCGGGGGGCTGCTCATGTTCAGCAGCTTCGGCCCGGACACGCTCAAGGAGCTGCGCGCGGCGTGGGAGGGGCTCGACCGCCACACCCACGTGCACCGCTTCCTCGACATGCACGATCTCGGCGACATGCTCGTCGCCTGCGGCTACGCCGATCCGGTGATGGACATGGAAATGGTGACGCTGAGCTATGCGGACGTGCGCGAGCTCATGCGGGAGCTCAAGGCGATCGGCGCGCGCAACCTGACGCGCGGGCGGCCCGGCGCGCTCACCGGCAAGGCGCTGCTCGAGCAGGTGGCGCGCAACTACGAGGCGTTCCGGCGCGAAGGGCGGCTTCCGGCCACCTTCGAGATCGTCTACGGCCACGCCTGGAAGCCGCACCCGCGCCTCGGCCCGTCCGGCCGCCCGGTGATCGAGATCAGACCGCGCTGACCTTATGGGCCGGGGATCACGGGTCGCAGGTCGCGGGTCGCTGCTCGCGCGCCCGCAATCCGGAGGCACGCGAGGCGGGGGGCGGCATTCGTGCCGCGGGTTTTTCGTCACGGGAACGGACACCGGCGTCGGCAAGACGACGGTGGCGTGCGCGCTGTTGCGCGCTTTTGCAGCGCGCGGGATGAGGGCGGTCGGGATGAAGCCGGTGGCGAGCGGCGCCGAGCGCAGCCCGCGCGGGCTGCTCAGCGAGGACGTCGAGCGGATTCTCGCCGCAGGCAATGTCGCTGCGCCACGCAAGCAGGTCAATCCCTACTGCTTCGAGCCGCCGATCGCGCCCCACATCGCTGCGCAGCGAGCAGGCATCGCGATCGAGCTCGGCCCGATCGTGGCCGCCTATCGCGCGCTCGCCCGCCGCGCCGACGTGGTGATCGTGGAAGGCGTGGGCGGCTTTCTCGTGCCGCTCGGCAGAAGCACCGATACCGCGCGGCTCGCGGCGCGGCTCGCGCTGCCGGTAGTACTGGTGGTGGGGCTGCGGCTCGGCTGTCTCAATCACGCGCTGCTGACGGTCGAGGCGATCGCGGCGCGCGGGCTCGTGCTCGCCGGATGGGTCGCGAACCAGATTGATCCCGGGATGGCGGCGGCAGAGCAGAACGTGGGCGCGCTCGAGGAGCGCATCGCCGCGCCGCTCATCGGGCGCATCGCGCATGCGGCGGCGCCCGACCCCCGCGCGCTCGCTTCGGCGCTCGATCTCTCCTTGCTGATACGGGGGACGCGCGATGCGACGGCGCGCGTTTGATTCGCGCGAGCCTCGAGCGGCCGCCCGCAAATGGCCTCGCAGGCGAGCCACCGGAGCAGCGCGTAAGCGCCCGATTTGACGGCTGTTTGGTTGCCTGGCGGGGTGGCCTGTGATAAAGTCCGCAGCCTTGACGCGGGAGCGCTATTTCAGCGGCGAAAACGATGACCGCAGGCACCGAATGCAGCGAGGGGATACACACTGCCGGGTTCACGTTGCTCGCCCGGCGCAACAACTCGCTCACCTCCGCCGCACGCGCCCTGATTCTCGCCCTGATCCTCGTCGTCCCGTTCACGATCGCCGCCGCATTCGCTGCCTTCGGAGCCTGGCTCGTGCTGCCGTTCGCCGGGCTGGAGATGCTGGCGCTCTATTGCGCGTTTCGCCACATCGAGCGTCACGCCGGGGACTACGAGCTCATCGCGGTTGACGGCGAGCGGGTGAGAGTCGAGCGTTTCGAGGCGGGGCGCCTGCAGCGTCACGAGTTCAACCGCTACTGGGCGCAGGTGGTGGCCGCGCCCGACGGCAGCCGGCTCGCGCTGCGTTCGCACGGGCGCGAGATCGAGATCGGCCACCACATGAACGAGGAGCAGCGGCTGGCCGCGGCGCGCGAGCTCAAGCGCCGGCTGCGCGCCGCGACGCAGTGAAGACGGAGCACACCAGGCGAGGGACGGCATGATCGGCAAGGGGATGCGGCTGTTTGGGTTGGCGGCGGCGATGCTCGCGGCGGGCACAGCGCTCGCCCAGTACAACCTGCCCGAGCCGCAGTCGCCCATCGCGCGCGAGATCTACGACCTGCACACGCTGATCATGTGGATCATCGTGGTGATCTTCGTGGGCGTGTTCGGCACCATGACCTGGGCCATCGTCCGCCACCGCAAGGCGGCGGGGCACCAGGCCCGGCAGTTCCACGAGAACACCACCGTCGAGATCGTGTGGACCATCATCCCGTTTCTGATCCTGGTGGGCATGGCCTATCCCGCCACCAAGACCGTCATCGCGATGAAGGACACCTCCGCGCCCGATCTCACGATCAAGGCGACCGGCTATCAGTGGAAGTGGGGCTACGACTACTTGCAGGAGGGAATCAGCTTCTTCAGCACGCTCGCCACTCCGCGCGAGCAGATCGAGAACCGCGCGCCCAAGGGCGAGCACTACCTGCTGGAAGTGGACAACCCGGTGGTGGTTCCGGTCGGCAAGAAGGTGCGCATCATCACCACCGCCAACGACGTGATCCACGCCTGGTGGGTGCCGGCGCTCGGCGTCAAGCAGGATGCGATCCCCGGATTCGTGCGCGACACCTGGTTCCGGGCGGACAGCCCCGGCATCTTCCGCGGCCAGTGTGCCGAGCTCTGCGGCAAGGACCACGGCTTCATGCCGATCGTGGTGAAGGCGGTGCCCCCCGAGGAGTACGCCGCTTGGGTCGCCGAGCAGAAGAAGAAAATGGCCGCCGCGGCGCTGGATCCCGCCAAGCAGTGGACGCTCGAGGAGCTCAAGGCGCACGGCGAGAAGGTCTACGCCGGCAACTGCGTCGCCTGCCACCAGGCGAACGGCATGGGCGTGCCGGGCACCTTCCCCGCGCTCTCCGGCTCCAAGATCGTGACCGGGCCGAGGCAAGCGCAGATCGCGGTGGTGCTGAACGGCGTGGTGAAAGAGGGCAAGCCTACCGCGATGGTTTCTTTCAAGCACCTTTCGGACGTGGATATCGCAGCGGTGATCACCTACACCCGCAACAGCTGGGCCAACAAGACCGGTGATGCGGTCAGCCCGGCCGAGGTCAAGGCGCAGCGCAAGTAGCGAACCGGCATTCGAGGAGAGCGAGAACGATGCAAGTCGCCCACGCACACAACGGTCACCCCGGCCACGGCGAGCACGCGCATCATCCCTCCGGGATCATGCGCTGGATCACCACCACCAACCACAAGGACATCGGCACGCTGTATCTGGTGTTCAGCCTGATCATGTTCTTCGTGGGCGGGGTGCTCGCGCTCGGCATCCGGGCCGAGCTGTTCCAGCCGGGGCTGCAGTTCTGGCGTCCCGAGTTCTTCAACGAGCTCACCACCATGCACGGGCTGATCATGGTGTTCGGCGCGATCATGCCGGCTTTCGTCGGCTTCGCCAACTGGCAGATCCCGATGATGATCGGCGCGCCCGACATGGCGTTCGCGCGCATGAACAACTGGAGCTTCTGGCTGCTGCCCCCGGCGGCGCTGCTGCTCGTCGCCTCCTTCTTCGTGCCGGGGGGCGCGACCGCGGCGGGCTGGACGATCTACGCGCCGCTCTCGATCCAGATGGGCCCCGGGATGGACCTCGCGATCTTCGCGCTGCACATCATGGGCGCCTCCTCGATCATGGGCTCGATCAACATCATCACCACCATCCTCAACATGCGCGCGCCGGGGATGACGCTGATGAGAATGCCGCTGTTCGCGTGGACCTGGCTGATCACGGCCTATCTGCTCATCGCGGTGATGCCGGTGCTCGCGGGTGCGGTCACGATGCTGCTCACCGACCGGCACTTCGGCACGCACTTCTTCAACGCCGCGGGCGGCGGCGACCCGGTGCTGTTCCAGCACATCTTCTGGTTCTTCGGGCACCCCGAGGTCTACATCATGATCCTGCCGGGCTTCGGCATCATCTCCCAGATCGTGCCGACGTTCGCGCGGAAGCCCCTGTTCGGCTACTCCTCGATGGTCTACGCGACGGCCTCGATCGCGATCCTCTCCTTCATCGTGTGGGCGCACCACATGTTCACCGTGGGCATGCCCGCGGCGGCGCAGCTCTTCTTCATGTACGCGACGATGCTGATTGCGGTGCCGACCGGGGTGAAAGTGTTCAACTGGATCGCTACCATGTGGCGCGGCTCGCTCACTTTCGAGACCCCGATGCTCTTCGCGTGCGGCTTCATTTTCGTGTTCTCGATGGGCGGCTTCACCGGTCTGGTGCTCGCGATCACGCCGGTGGACATCCAGCTGCAGGACACCTACTACGTGGTGGCGCACTTCCACTACGTGCTGGTGGCGGGCTCGCTGTTCGCGCTCTTCGGCGGCGCCTACTACTGGATGCCGAAGTGGACCGGGCACATGTACGACGAGACGCTCGGCAAGTGGCACTTCTGGCTGTCGATGATCTTCTTCAACGTGACCTTCTTCCCGATGCACTTCTCGGGGCTCGCCGGCATGCCGCGCCGCATCCCGGACTACGCGCTGCAGTTCGCCGACTTCAACATGATCTCCTCGATCGGCGCGTTCGGTTTCGGGCTGTCGCAGCTCATCTTCGTCTACGTGGTGTGGAAGTGCGTGCGCGGCGGCGAGAAGGCCAAGGACCGTGTGTGGGAGGCTGCCGAAGGGCTCGAATGGCAGCTGCCTTCGCCCGCGCCCTACCACACCTGGGAGACCCCGCCGGTGGTCCGGTGATGAGCGCCAATCTAAAGACCGCGCTGATCCTCGCCTCGATCGCGGCCGCCTTCTTCATCGGGGTCATGATCCGGCACTGGCTATGGTGAGCCGCGCGCAAGCCAACCGGCGAATGCTGGCGAAGCTGCTGGCCGTTGCCGCGATGATGTTCGGCTTCGGCTTCGCACTGGTGCCGTTCTACCGCGCGATCTGCGAGGCGCTCGGCTTGAACAGCGTGGTGCGGCCCGACACCGTGGTCAACACCCAGGTGGACGCCACGCGCAGCTTGACGGTGGAGCTCGACGCCAACCTGCGCAGCAACCTGCCGTGGAGCTTCGTCGCGCTCGAACGGTCCGTGCGCGTGCACCCGGGGGCGCTCGCGCAGGTCACCTTCGAGATCCGCAATCTCTCGGATCGCCCGGTCACCGGCCAGGCGATCCCGAGCTACGGTCCGCAGGCTGCGGCGCGCTACTTCAAGAAGCTCGACTGCTTCTGCTTCACTCAGCAGACGCTCGCTCCAGGCGAGGTGAGGCGCATGCCGGTCGTGTTCGTGATCGAGCGCGACCTGCCCCCGGAGCTGAACACCGTGACGCTGTCCTACACCTTTTTCGAGGTCGAGGGCAAGACCAGGAAGGAGGGCTGATGCCGAGGGCGCAAACGGGCGGGACTGCGCGCAAGGCGACGCTGCTGCAGGTGGCGGGCGCGGTCGCCTGCGCCTTCATCGGCATCCGCAAGCGCACGGCGCACGAGCGGGACGCGTTGACGCTCAGCCCACCGCAGGTGATCGCCGCGGGGCTGCTCGCCGCCGCGCTCCTCGTGCTCGGCCTGCTCGCGCTGGTGCGCTTCATCACCGGTTAGGGGAGAACAGAAGATGCTGAGTCAATCGGCCCGTTACTACATTCCGGCACCCTCGCACTGGCCGATCTTCGGGTCGGTCGCGCTGCTCGCGATGGCCTCCGGCGCCGCCTCCTGGTTCAACGGCTGGTCGCCGGGAAAGTTCGTGCTGCTCGCGGGGGTCGCGATCCTGGGCTACATGCTGGTCGGCTGGTTCCACACTGTCGCGCGCGAGAGCGAGGGCGGGCAGTACAACAAGCAGGTGGACATCTCGTTTCGCTGGGGCATGAGCTGGTTCATCTTCTCCGAGGTCATGTTCTTCGCGGCCTTCTTCGGGGCGCTGTTCTACATGCGGGTGCTCTCGGTGCCCTGGCTCGGCGACTTCGAGCACAAGCTGCTCTGGCCGGACTTCACCGCGACCTGGCCCGTGGCCGGGCCGGCGTTGAAGGAGCCGTTCACGCCGATGGCCGCATGGGGCATCCCGGCGCTCAACACGCTGCTGCTGCTCTCCTCCGGGGTGACGGTGACCTGGGCGCACTGGGGCCTGGTGCAGAACAACCGGCGCCAGTTGATCATCGGGCTGATCCTCACCATCGCGCTGGGACTGACGTTCCTGGGCTGCCAGATTTACGAGTACGGGCACGCCTACCGCGATCTCAACCTCAAGCTCACCACCGGGGCCTACGGGGCGACCTTCTTCATGCTGACCGGCTTCCACGGCTTTCACGTCACCGTGGGCTGCATCATGCTGATCACCATCCTCGGGCGCTCGCTCGCGGGCCATTTCCGCCCCGACCACCATTTCGGCTTCGAGGGCGTGGCCTGGTACTGGCACTTTGTGGACGTGGTGTGGCTGCTGCTGTTCGTCTTCGTCTACTGGCTATAAGCCGAACGGCGGGACCCTGCAAACACAACGCGCGACGAGGCGGCCCACAAGACAGGGATGAGCCCGCCAGCGGGGGAGCGGCGCCGCGCCCGGAGCGCGGCGTTTTTTTCACTGGATCTTGCCGGTGATCAGCCCGAAGTGGAAGCCCAGCATGAGGAGCAGAAAGAGCGCCACCGAGAGCGCGACCCGCCACGTGAGCGCCTTCACCGTGCGGCTGCCCCGGCCGCGATCCCGCACCAGAAAATAGAGAGCCGAGCCGAGGCTGCCCACGATCAGGATCAAGAACAAGATGACGATTGCCTTCATGGCTCGCAGGCGCCCGCGATGAGCGCAAGCATATACCTTTAACGCCTTGCCTGCCCGTTACCGTTTGCGTCCCCGCCTCGTGACCACGATCGCTGCCGCGGCGGCGATCGCCCTTGCGCTCGCCGCAGCCTACTGGCAGTACCAGCGCGGTCAGGAAAAGGAGCGGCTCGCCGCGCGGCTCGCCGCGCTCGCCACCGACCCCCCGGTGGCGCTGCCGGCCGAGGAGGTGAGGCCCGCGGACGTGCTGGGGCGGCGGG
>DATLZE010000204.1:0-12988 GCA_035574195.1 Burkholderiales bacterium
CGCGAGCGCGCGCAACCTTCCCGCCTGCACATGCGTCATCAGCGCGGGCGCGGGACCGAGCGTGACCTGGGATTCGCCGGAGATCACCGCGCCCACCGAGAGCCCCGCGCCCTTGTAGGGCACGTGCAGCACCTCGATGCCCGCCATGTGCGTGAACAGCACCCCCGCGAGATGGCTCTGGAAGCCGGTGCCGGCATTCGCCCAGTTGATTTTGCCGGGATTCGCCCTGGCGTAGGCGATCAACTCCTTCACGCTGGCGAACGGCGCCTTGGGATTCGTCACCAGGACGTTCTGCGTGATCGCGAAGAGCGAAATCGGAGCGAAGTCCTTGAGCGGATCGTAGGTGGTGGTCTTGCGGTAGATCTGGGGCCCGATCACCTGGGAGGCGGTGGCCACCGCAAGCAGGGTGTAACCGTTCGCCTCGGCGTGCGCGACGATCCCCGCGCCGATGGTGCCGCCCGCCCCGGTGCGGTTGTCCGCCACCATCTGCTGCCCGAGCAGCTCGCTCATCTTCGCGGCGACGATCCGCGTCATGGTATCGA
Organism: Burkholderiales bacterium; assembly: GCA_035574195.1. Classification (GTDB taxonomy): domain Bacteria; phylum Pseudomonadota; class Gammaproteobacteria; order Burkholderiales; family SG8-41; genus SG8-41. Next base: position 543 of record DATLZE010000204.1, read on the forward strand.
TCGAGGAGCCGGGAGTTTGCGCGATGACGAGCCGGATCGGCTTGTCCGGATAGTTCGCGGCCGCCTGGGCGGCGGCCGCGGCTGCCGGCGCGAGCGCGAGCGCGGCCAGCAGCGCCGCATCGAATCTGAGTCGCATGGTTTCCTCCTCCGTATCGGTGTCATGCCCGCGGCCGAGTTGTCCTGTTGTGCCGGCCGCGCCATCAGGGTAGTCCCACCGCCACCCCGATGCAACCGCGCGCCGCACCCGGCTTCCGGGAATGGGGGGCGGGATCGTCGGGCGTGTTTTCGCGACGCTCGTCAGAACATCATCTGGCCTCCGTCCACGTAGAGCAGCTGCCCGCTCACCATGGCGGCGCCGGGGCCGCAGAGAAAGCGCACCGCGGCGGCGACTTCCTCGGGCTCGACGCGGCGCCCGAGCGGCACCAGCGAGGCGTCGGGGCGCGCCGAGCGCCCGGCCGCGCGCGGGGTGTTCATCTGGCCCGGCGCCACGCAGTTCACCCGGATGCCGTACTCGCCCAGCTCGCGCGCGAGCGCGCGGGTCATGCCATAGAGGCCGTGCTTGCCGGCGGAGCCGTGCACCCGGTGCTTCGCGCCCGAGAGCGCGGTCATGCCGCCGATCGTGACGATGGCGCCTCCGCCCGCGCGGATCATGTGCGGCAGGCACGCTTTGACGCAGTGAAACGCGCCGTCGAGGGTGACCGCGAGCAGGCTGCGCCATTCCTCGTAGCTCATCTCGAGAAACGGCGTCTCCTTCCGCACCGAGGCGTTGAGCACCAGCAGGTCCGCCCCGCCGAAACGCCGGACGATCGCTTCCACCATCGCCGCGACCGCGGCCCCGTCGGCGATGTCGGCCATGAAAACCTCGGCCGTGCCGCCCGCGGCGCGGATCTCCTGCGCCACGCCCTCGGCCTGCTCGCGCGAGGCGCGCGCGTTCACCGCGACCGCCGCCCCGCCGGCCGCGAGCGCGGCCGCGATGGCGCGCCCGATGTTGCGGGATGCGCCGGTAACCAGCGCGGTCTTGCCCGCGAGCTCCGTACCCGGTCTCAGCGCTTCCGCTCGTGCCGTCATGTGGACCCCCCGTTCGTCGATCGGTCGCTCGCCGTGGCTGCGACGTTTTAGGTTAACATCTCTCCGGTCCGAGCACGCGTAGCGGGAGACCAGCATGAATTCCGGAATCGAGGCCCTCGCCGCGCTCGCCCTGCTCGCGGCCTCCGCGGCCGCGCCGTCTTATCCCGAGCGGCCGGTGCGGCTCATCGTCGCGGTTCCGGCGGGCGGCACCCCGGACGTCGTCGCGCGCATGGTGGCGCCGGGCATGTCGGCGCTTCTCGGCCAGCAGCTCGTCGTGGACAACCGCCCCGGCGCGGGCGGACTGATCGGCACCGAGCTCGCCGCGCGCGCGGCGCCCGACGGCTACACGCTGCTCGTGAGCAGCCCGGGCCCGCTCGCGATCCTGCCGCACGTGCAGCGCAAGGTGCCGTACGACGCGCTCAACGATTTCGCGCCGGTGGGGCTGATCGCCTCCAATCCGTTCCTGCTGATCGTGCATCCCGCGGTGCCGGCGGGCACGGTGAAGGAGCTCCTCGCGGCCGCCCGGGCGGAGCCGGGCCGCTTCAACTACGCTTCGGCCGGCAACGGCTCGGCCAACCACCTCGCGATGGAGCTGTTCAAGAGCATGGCGGGCGTCTCCATCACGCACGTGCCGTACAAGGGCGCCCCGCAGGCGGTCTCCGACGTCCTCGCCGGGCACATGAACATGATGTTCAATTCCGTTCCGCCGGTGCTCGCGCACATCAAGGCGGGGCGCGTGCGGGCGCTCGGGGTGGCGGGCGCGCGGCGCTCGCCGCAGCTTCCCGAGGTCCCGACCATTGCGGAGGCCGGTGTGCCGGGCTACGAGGCGATCACCTGGTTCGGCTTGCTCGCGCCGGCGCAGGCGCCCAAGCGGGCGATCGCCCGCCTGAGCGCGGCGCTCTCGAGCACGCTGCGGGCACCCGAGACCCGCTCGCAGCTCGAAAATCAGGGAATGGAGCCCGCAGGCGGCGCGCCCGAGGAATTCGCGGCGCTCATCCGCCGCGATTTCGAGAAATACGCGAAAGCGGTCAAACTCTCCGGCGCCCGGGTGGATTGAGGGGATGATTTCGAGAAAGGACGCAGTGCCGCGCAAGCCGCTCCTCGCCGCCGTCTCGGTGCTGGCGCTCCTCGCCTGGAGCGCGGGCTGGAGCCGGGACTATCCGGTGCGCCCGGTGCGCATCATCGTCGGCTTCGGCGCGGGCGCCCCCGACACCGTGACGCGCGTGATCGCGCAGCAGCTCGCCGAGCAAATGGGCCAGCCCTTCGTGGTGGATAACCGGCCCGGGGCGAACGGCGTGATCGGCGCCGAGCTCGTCGCGCGCGCAGCCCCCGACGGCTACACGCTGCTCGTCACCTCGGCCTCGTTCGCGGTCAACCCCGCGATCCGCAGAAAGCTGCCGTTCGACGTGCGCAGGGACTTCGCGCCGATCACCAACCTCGCGCGCGGCGGGGGCTACATCCTCGCCGTGAACCCGGCGCTGCCCGCAAAGACGGTGAAGGAGCTGATCGCGCTCGGACGCAATCCCGCGGTCAAGCTCTCGTTCGGCTCCGCCGGCATCGGCAACACGCTACACTTGGCCGGCGAGCTCTTCAACGTGCGCACCGGCACCCGCATGGTCCACGTCCCCTACAAGGGAGCGGGACCGGCGATCGCGGCGCTCGTCGCGGGCGAGATCCAGGTCATGTTCGTGACCACGCCCTCCGGCCTGCCGCACGTGCTCGCGGGCCGGCTGCGCCCGCTCGCCTATACCGGGGGCAAGCGCGCGGAGTTTCTGCCCGATGTCCCGACCATGGCCGAGGCGGGGGTGCCGAGCATGGAGCTCGACGACATGAGCTGGTACGGAATGCTCGGCCCGGCCGGGCTGCCCGCGAAGATCGCCTCCCGGCTGCATGGCGAGGCGCGCGCCGCGCTCGCCCATCCCCAGGTGCGCGAGCGGTTGCAGGCGCTGCGCCTGCAGCCCGACGGCATGACGCCTGCCGAGTTCCGGGCTTTCCTCGAGTCCCAGATCAAGCGCTTCGCCGAGATGGTGCGCTTGGCGGGCGTCGAGCCGGAGTGAGGCGGCATACCCGATCGCGGATCCTGGAGGCGCGTCATCGGCAATCTCGAAATCATCTGGCGCTACTTGCATTCGTGCGCGAGCGGCGGGATCGCGTTCTCGGAATGCGCTCCGGTGTGGCAGCTCGCCGTGATCCTCGCCTTTCTCGCGTGCGCCGTCGCGGCCTTGGCGCTCGTGCGGCTGCGCTCGGCTGCGCACTCGCGCCGGGGCTGAGCCCGGTCTGCTAATATCGGAGAGTTCAGAGCACCGAAAAGAGAGGCTGGCATGACGGCCCGCGAGATGGAGACGATCGGCGCAGTGAGGGTTTATCTGCCGACCGGAGATGCGCAGTCGGAGGCAAAGAGGCTCGCGCCGCGGTTGAAAACGGTGCGGGGTGCCCGCATCGGGATTCTCGACAACTGCAAGGAGTTCTCCGATCTGGTCCTCGCCGGGGTCGCCGAGGTCCTCGAGCGCGAGCACGGCGTGGGGGAGGTCACGTTCTGGCGCAAGGACTACCTGGGCAGGCCGGCGCCTTTCGTGAGGGAAATGGCGGCGGCCTGTGATGCCGTCGTGAACGGCGTCGGTCACTGAGGGTCCTCGACGCCTTGGACCGCGCGTGACGCGGTCGCGCTCGAGGAGCTGGGCGTCCCCACGGTCACCGTGATCAGCACTGCGTTTGCGCCGCTCGCCCGCGTGGTCGCCGAGGGTATCGGGCAGTCGAGCCTGCCGATCGTCGTCGTGCCTCATCCGGTCGCCGATCGCGACCTCGAGCTGGTGAGAAGCCGGGGCGCGGAGATCGCAGCCGATTGCGTGCGGGTGTTGACCACGCCTGCTGGAGATCTCGAGCGCGAATTCGGGAACAAGCGCTATCCGCTGCCCGCGGCGGTCATGCCGAGGTAGGAAATCCGCGCACCGCTTCCCGATGAAAGCCGAGCATCCCCCGCTCGTCGCAGCGCACGATTCCTTCGAGCGCGTCAACGACTATTTCTACGAACGCGGCTGGAGCGACGGGCTGCCGATCGTTCCGCCCACGGAGGAGCGGGTGCGGACGATGCTCGCGGGCATGGCCTGGCGCGGCGCCGAGGAGGTGATCGGCGTGATCCCGCCCAGGATGGGGCGAGCGACGCTGCATGCGATCGCGGTCAACGCGGTGATGGCGGGCTGCCGTCCGGAATACCTGCCGGTGCTGGTCGCTGCCGTGCAGGCGGTGTGCGAGCCGCAGTACGGGCTCTCGCACCGCCAGACCACGACGCACGCGGGCGCGCCGCTCATCATCGTCAACGGCCCGATCGCCGGGCGGCTGCGGATCAACTGTGGGCGTGGGCTCTTCGGGCCCGGCTGGCGGGCGAACGCGACGATCGGCCGGGCGCTGCGCCTCGTCCTGATCAATATCGGCGGTGCCGGGCCGGAGGTGGACGCCTCGCAGCACGGTCATCCCGGCAAGTACACCTATTGCATCGCCGAATACGAGGCCGCAAACCCGTGGGAGCCGCTGCACGTGGAGCGCGGCTTCCAGCGCGAGCAGAGCGTGGTGACCGTGGTGAACGCGGAGGCGCCGCACAGCATGACCGAGAACATCCAGACCGATCCGCGCGAGATCATGCGCACCTTCGCTTCCTCGATGGCGACTCTCGGCGTGAACAACCTCTATTCGCAGGGCCACCCGGTGCTGGTGCTGGGCATCGAGCACGCGCGGCTCATCGCCGCCGCGGGCTGGAGCAAGCGCGACGTGCAGCAGGCGCTGTTCGAGATGGCGCGCCAGCCGTGGGGGCTGGTGAAAGACCGCGGCAAGTCGAAAGGCCCCCGTTTCCCGGATTTCGTGGACCGCAGCGACGACCGCTCGATGGTGCCGATCGTAGGCGCGCCCGAGGATCTCATCGTGATCGTGGCAGGCGGCGCGGGAGGAAAATCCATGTTCCTACCCACTGCCGGGGCCCAGAGCCTGAGCGTCTCCCGGCTGATCGAGGAGCAGGGGGCATGAGACCCCGGGCTCGGCTCCTGCTCCCCGCTGCGATCGCCTGCTGGCTTTCGGCGCCGGTGCCGGCTGCCCGCACGGCGGGACCGGACACGTATCCGCAGAGGCCGGTGCGCATGGTGATCGCTTTCGCTCCCGGCGGCGGCACCGACATCATCGGCCGCATCGTCGCCCAGCGACTTTCGGAGGCATGGGGACAGACCGTAGTGGTGGACAATCGCCCGGGGGCCGGCTCGACGATCGGCACCGAGATCGTCGCGCGGGCCGCGCCCGACGGCCACACGCTGCAGACGGTCTCCATGTCCCACGCGCTGAACGTATCGCTCTACCGCAAGCTGCCGTACGATCCGGTCAGGGACTTCGCGCCCGTCGCCCAGCTCGCCACCGCGCCGAACGTGCTGGTGGTGCATCCTTCCGTGCCCGCGCGCTCGGTGAAGGAGCTGATCGCCCTCGCGAAGAGCCGGCCCGGCCAGCTCAATTTCTCCTCCTCGGGCAGCGGCGGGGTCTCGCATCTTTCCGCCGAGCTCTTGCGCAGCGCCGCCGGCATTGACATCGTTCACGTCCCGTACAAGGGCGCGGGGCCCGCCATGACCGCGCTGCTCGCCGGCGAGGTGCAGATCATGATGGCGACGATGCCGGTCGCCTCGGCGCAGATCAAGGCGAACCGCGTGCGCGCGCTCGCGATCTCGAGCGCGAAGCGCTCCCCACTCGCTCCGGAGCTGCCGACGATCGCGGAGGCGGGTTTTCCGGGTTTTCAGACCGACACTTGGTACGGCGTGCTCGCGCCCTCGCGCACCCCGCCCGCCCTCGTGCATCGGATCAATCGCGACATTGCGCGCGTGCTGGAGGCGCCCGAGGTGAAGGCGATGTTCGAGCAGCAGGGCGCACAAACTGCCGCCGGCACGCCCGAATCGTTCGGCGCCTTCATCCGCGCGGAAATCGAGAAATGGGCCAAGGTCATCCGGGCGGCGCGCATCGAACCGCTATGAAGCCGCCGCGCGCATCGTTGCAAGCTGTCCGGCGCCCGTGAGCGGTTCCCGCCAGAGGCCTCTGGTGTACGTGATCGGCACCGGCGGCAGCGTTTCCTCGATCGGCGCCTCGCGCACCGATTTCATCGACTACGGCCATGCCGGCCGGCGCTACTCCATCGAGGAGATGATCGCGCGGGTGCCGGAGATCGCCGACGTCGCCGAAGTGAGAGCCGAGCAATACCTCAACGTCTACGGCGGCGAGGTCCCGCCGCGGAACTGGCTCGAGCTCGCGCGGCGCATCAACGCGGTTCTTCGCGAAGAGTCCGGGGCCGCGGGCGTCGCCGTCACGCACGGCACCTCGGCGCTCGAGGAAACCGCCTATTTTCTCAACCTGACGGTAAAATCGCGCAAACCCGTGGTGCTCACCGGGGCGATGCGGCCGATGACCGCGCTCGGCAGCGACGCCGAGATCAATCTGCTCGACTGCGTGCGGGTCGCCGCGAGCCCGGCGGCCGCCGGGCGCGGCGTGCTGGTGGTGTTCAACAACCGGATCCTGGCTGCGCGCGAGGCCGCGAAAACGAGCACTTCGCGCCTCGACGCTTTCGGCCCGGGCGAGCTCGGCTTTCTCGGCTACGCCGACTCGGACGGGCAAGTCGTGTTCTATCGCGCTCCGGTGAAGGCGCACACCTGCGACACCGAGTTCGACGTCGAGCGCCTGGAGCGGCTGCCGCGGGTGGACATCGCGCTCGCGTACGTCGGCGCCGACGGCGCGGCGGCGCGAGCGTTCGCCGCCGCGGGGTGCGAGGGGCTGGTCGCGGCCGGCATGGGCAGCGGCGGCGCGCCGCGCGCCTTTCTGGAGGCGCTCGCCGAAATCGCGCGCGCGGGCGTGCCGGTCGCCGTCGCGAGCCAGGCGGGGAGCGGACGCGTGATGGCGCGGCGTGCGCTCGTGGAGCGCGGCCTGCTCGTCGCCGACAACCTGGCGCCGAGGAAGGCGCGTGTTCTCCTGGCGCTGGCGCTCACCCGCACGCGCGAGCGGGCCGAGCTGCAACGGATCTTGAACACCTATTAGCGGTCTCGAAAACCCGGATGCAGCCGCCGATGGACGCCGATAACGCCGGTATTCCGTTATCGAACCTGTCAACAGGGGATTTAATCCGCGCGTTGATCGCGCTCATCGACGGCCAATGCCCGGCCTTGATCATTGAGAAGGGTTCTGTGGTGCGAGGCGGGCTCGACAAATACGGAGGGAAGCCGTGACTCGCTGGTTCGCCGTTCTCGCCCTCGTCGTGTGCGGGTGGCCGGGCGCCGCCGCCCAGGGCTACCCGGAAAAACCGGTGCGCATGGTGGTGCCGTTTCCGCCCGGGGGCGCGGCCGACATCGTGGCGCGGCAGCTCGGCGAGAGGCTCTCGGAGGCGCTCGGGCAGCAGGTGATCGTGGACAACCGCGCCGGGGCGGGCGGGCGCATCGGAGCCGAGGCGGTGGCGCGCGCGGCCCCGGACGGCTATACGCTGCTCTTCGCTTCCTCGAGCGCGATGTCCATCGGGCCGCATATCGGAACGAAGCCGCCTTACGATCCTTTGCGCAGCTTCGCGCCGATCGTGCTGGTCGCGCACGCGCCGAACGTGCTGGTGGTGCATCCCTCGGTGCCGGCGAAAAGCGTGAAGGAGCTCGTCGCGGTGGCGCGGGCGCGTCCCGGCGCGCTCAATTTCGCCTCGAACGGAACCGGGACGCTGAGCCACCTCACCGGGGAGCTCTTCATGCAGCGCGCGGGAGTGAAGATGGTGCACGTGCCATACAAGGGCGCCGCGCCCGCCGTGATCGATACCCTCGCCGGCAACGTGTCGCTGCTGTTCGCGGCCTATCCGAGCGTCGCGGCGCAGGCGCGCGCGGGCAGGCTGCGGGCGCTCGCCGTGACCGGCGCGAAACGCGCCGCGATCGCGCCGGAGCTGCCGACGGTGGCGGAGAGCGGGCTGCCCGGCTTCGAGGCGAGCCAGTGGTGGGGGCTCTATGCTCCGGCGGGGACGCCGCCCCTGGCGCTCGCGCGCTTGAACGCGGAAGCGAACAAAGCCCTCAGAGCCGCAGACATCCAAAAGCGGCTCGCCGCCGACGGTGCCTCCGCCGCCGGCGGCAGCCCCGAGGATCTGGCGCGCTATCTCAGGGACGATTACGAGAAGTGGGGCAGGGTCATCCGCGCGGCCGGCATCCGGGAAGAGGGGTGAAATCTGCATGCCGCGGGTGCGCATAGATCCCGCGCTCGAGATGCACTACGAGCTGGACGATTACACCGATCCATGGCGCACGGCCGAAACCGTGCTGATGCTCCACGGCAACGCCGAGTGCGCAGCCGCTTGGTTCGGATGGGTGCCGACGCTCGCCCGCCATTTCCGCCTCGTGCGGCCCGACCTGCGGGGCTTCGGCGGCTCCACCCCCATGCCGTGCGGTTTCCCGTGGTCGCTCGATCTTCTGGTGGAGGACTGCGCGAGGCTGCTCGACGCGCTCGGCACGGAGCGCTGCCATCTGATCGGCGCCAAGCTCGGCGCCACTCTCGCGCGCCGCTTGGCCGCGTGCCACCCGCAGCGCATCCTCACGCTCACGCTCGTCGGAGCGCCCGGCCCGCGCTACCAGGATCGCGCCCAGGTCGCCGCGCGCGTGGCCGGGCTCGAACGCGAAGGCGTCGAGCCGTGGGCGCGCCGCACCATGGCCGGGCGCCTGGGCAGCCATTTCCCGCCCGAGGGTGTGGAGTGGTGGATCCAGATGATGGCGCGCACGCCGGTGGCGACGATCGCCGGGTTTCTTTCCGCGGTCGCGGCCGCGGACGTGAGCGCCGACCTCGCGCGCATCCGCTGCCCCACGCTCGTCATCACGACCGAGGCGAGCGGGCTCGGCTCGGTCGAGCAGACGCAGGCATGGGTCGCGCGCATTCCCGACGCACGCCTGCTCGTGCTGCCGGGCGACTCCTACCACGTCGCGGCGAGCGACCCCGAGCGCTGCGCGCAGGCGACGCTCGCGTTCATCCTCGAGCGCCGCGCCGCCGCCGCTGCCGCGGGCGCGCCGCGGTGAGCGCGGATTCCTACACGCCGGCGCCATGACCCGCGGTCCGACGCTCGCGCTCGCCGAGGGGCTCGCTGCGATTCGCCATCCGGAGCTGCCGCAGGCGGTGCGCGACCAGCTCCAGATCTGCTTGCTCGATTATCTTCGCGTCGCATCGGCCGGAGAGCGCATGCCCTGGAGCCGGGACGCGGCCGGGCTCGTGGCGCGGCTCGGCGGCCGCGGGGCTGCGTACGTGCTGTTTTCGTCCGCCCGCACCGACCCGGTGCGGGCGGGATTCGTGAACGCCACCTACGCCGGCGGCCTCGACGCAGACGACACGCACGTCGGCGCGATGGCTCACCCGGGCTCGGTCGTGTGGAGCGCCGCGCTCGCGCTCGGCCAGGACCGCGCGGCCTCCGGCGAGCGGGTGCTCGCGGCGGTCGCGGCGGGCTACGAGGCGATGATCCGCATCGCGCTCGCCGTACAGCCGTCGCATTTTCACCGCGGCTTCCAGAGCACCGCGACCTGCGGCGGCTTCGGCGCCGCAGTGGCGGCAGCGCATCTGCTGTTCGGCGGCGCCGGCCGCGCGCGGCGCCTCGCCGAGACGATCGGGCTCGCCGCCTCCTTCAGCGGCGGGCTCACCCAGTTCTACCATTCGGGCTCGACGGTGAAGCGCATCCACGCCGCTCACGCCGCCGCGCGCGGGATCGAGGCGGCGTTGCTCGCCGAGTCCGGATTCTCGGGGCCGGTGGACATCCTCGAGGGAAAGGACGGCTTTGCCCGCGCCTACGCCGACGCAGCCGATTTCGGCGCGATGCTGGACGCGCTCGGCAGCCGCTACCGGCTGCTCGAGGTCTCGTTCAAGGCGCACGCGTGCAGCGCCCGGGTGCAGGCGGCGATCGAGGCGGCGATCGAGCTGTGCCGCGCCCACGGCGTGCGCCTCGAGGACGTGGCGGCGGTGCGCGTCGGGATTCCCAGGCTGATCGCGGGGCGGCTCACGGCGAGCGAGCCGCGCGACGTGCAGGCGGCGCAGATGAGCGTGCCGTTCGCAGTCGCGCTCGCGATCCGGCACGCGCGCGAGGCCGCGCCGGGTTTCGCGTTCGGGGTGGATGACTTCGAGCGGGGACTCGCCGACCCGGGCGTGACGCAGCTCGCGCGGCGCGTGGCGTGCGTGCCGGACGAGGAGGTCGAGCGCGCGAGCACCGCGGAGTCGGTCGGCGCGCGGGTCACGCTGCGGCTTGCCTCCGGCGCCGAGCACTCGGCCTTCGTGCCGGCGCCGAAGGGCGCCGCCTCGCGCCCGTTCACGATGCAGGATCACGCGGCGCGGCTCCGGCACGAGCTCGCGCGCCGCCTTCCCCTCGCCGCGTGCGAGGCGATTGCCGCTCTCGTCCGCGATTTTGCCGCCCTGCCCGACGTCGGGGAGCTCGGGCGGCGGCTCGCGGCTCGCGACGCCGTTTCATAGCGTGAGCCGGCGGCGGGCAGGCGGTGCTAGATTGTCCCGCGCCAGTGCGGCGTGCGCGTGAAGCCCGAGATCGCCGGGCACGCGAGCTCATCCGGCAGGCCGGCCTCGAGCCGCGGTGAAATCATTGCGGCGCGGTCGGCGCGCCGTGGCAACGGAAGGGAGGGACGTCTTGGATCGGGCGCTGTGGATCACCTGGTACGACCTGCCGGAGGCGGAGCGCGAGGCGCATCTTTCCTGGGTGCACGCCAGCTACGCGCCGCGGCTGCTCGAGCGGCGGGGCGTGCTCTGGGCCGCGCACTACCGTAGCGAGCCGAGCCCGCGGCAGGCGGGCGTGCCCGCCGGGGCCCCCGGACGGCTGCGCCACACCGACGATCCCGCGGTGCCCGGCGGCAACGCCTACATCCTTCTCTTCGGCGCGCAGGACGCGCACGCCTTCGGCGATCCCGCGCCGAGCGAGTACCACGCCGGGCTGCCGGAGCAGGATCGGAAAATGCTCGCCCAGCGGCGCGGCGCGCGCACCAACCTCTTCACCGAGGAGGCGCGCGCGGACGGCCCCGAGGCGGGCAGCCGCAGCCGCGGCGCGGCGCTGAGCCCCTGCATCCAGCTCGGGAGCTTCAACGCCGGCGCCGCCGACGACGAGGAGATCCTCGCGTGGTACGCGCGCTGGCGGCTGCCCTCGATGAGGCGGCTGCCCGGGTGCGCGGGAATCCGCAAACTGGTCTCGGTCTGGGGCTGGGCGAAGCACGGCGTGCTCTACGAGTTCACCTCGCTCGAGGCGCGCAACCTCAATTTCCCCGACCACGAGAAGGCGAATCCCGAGATGGAAGCGTGGACCGACCGGCTGGTGCGCAAACTGCTGCACGCGCCGGGCTCGCCCAACGTGGCGACGCGCATCTGGTCCGCAGTGAAGTGAGGCGTGGATCCGAGTTCGAAAGGAGCGGCGTCGTGGCGATGAGCGAGTTCGAGCGCAAGCGGTGGGAAAAGGGCATGGAGATCCTGACCCGGATGGGGCGCGAGCACACGATGCTCAACCAGAAGGAGCTCTATCCCGATCTCTACAACCTCTCGGTGGGGTACCTGTTCGGCGAGATCTGGTCGCGCCCGCATCTCGATCTCCGCGAGCGGGAGCTGATCACGCTGGCGGCGAACGTCGCGCTCGCGCGACCGGCCGGCACCCACTCGCACTACCGCAGCGCGATGCACATCGGCATCACCCGGGAGCAGATCATGGAGCTGATCATCCATGTCGGCCACTACGCCGGATGGCCGGCGATCGCGCACGCGATCATCCAATTCGCCGAGGTGCTGAAGGAAGAGCAGGAGAAAACGAGTCGCGAGCGCTGAGCGCGGCGCCCGCCGACACTTTCGATCCGATCGAAGCAGGAGCCACGATGATACTCGAAGTCGCGATACTGAAAATCAAGCCCGAGGAGATGTCGAAGTTCGAGCAAGTGTTCCCGAAGGCGGCGGCGATCATCGCGAGCGTGCCGGGCTACATCTCGCACGAGCTCGAGCGCTGCGTCGAAACCCGCGGCAAGTACCATTTCCTCATCCGCTGGGAGAACATCGACGCGCACATGGTGAACTTCCGGCAGTCGCCGAAGTTCCAGGAATTCCGCGCGCTGGTGGGGCCGTTTTTCGCCGAGCCGCCGGTCGCGGAGCATTTCGAGGCGGTCACCGCGAGCCGGATCTGAGCTCGCCGGGCGCGGGAGGCCGCGCGGGAGAACGCGCGTGAACAAGCTGTTGCGCGCCGGGCCGGCGCTCGCCGCCGTCCTCGCGTGCGCGTCGGCGGCCGCGCAGCCCGACTATCCGCGGCGGCCAGTGCGCCTCATCGTGCCGTTTGCGCCCGGCGGTGGCAGCGACGTCGTCGCGCGCTACATCGCTCCGCGGCTCGCCGAGCGGCT
>DATLZE010000205.1:0-19014 GCA_035574195.1 Burkholderiales bacterium
CGCCGCAGGCGGCGCGCTCGCCGGCCACCTCGCGCCGGGCTCGATCCTGCTCGCTGCGGCGGGCGCGGCGGTTCTCTCCGGGGCGATCGTGCGGGCGGCGGTGAAGGAGTGAGGCGCAGGGCAGGGGGCGAGAGGCGGAACGGATGCCGCCTTTCACTCACCCTTCACTGCCGTGCGCCTTCGCCCTCAGGACTGCGTCCAGGGCAATCCCGCCACGCGCCATCCGCCCCGGCTGTTGCGGTGGCCGAGCTCGTCGCGGTCGCCTTCGAACCCCTCGAGCACGTTGAAGCACTGGCTGTAGCCGGCCTGCGTCGCGAGCAGCGCCGCATTGTGCGAGCGCCCGCCGCTGCGGCAGATGAACAGAACCGGCGCCTGCTTGTCCACGCGCTGTTCGAGTTCCGCGAGAAACGCGGGATTGGGACGGTTGCCCGGATAGGTGAGCAGCTCGATTTCCACCGCACCGGGGATGCGCCCGACATAGTCCCACTCGGCGCGCGTGCGCACGTCCACGAGCGTGGCACCCGGCGCGTTTTTCCAGAGCTCGTACGCCTCTTTCGGCGTGAGCGCGCCTTCGTACGGCAGGCCGAGCCGCTGGCCGCGCTCGCGGGCGGTGCGAAGGATTTCTTCGAGGGTCATGGGGTGGAAGAGGCAGGTCCGCCGAGCGGCAAGGGACGAAGCGTATCCGGCTGGAAATTAAAGCCAAATTCTAACCGATCGCGGGAAATCTTACAGGCACCATAATGGTGCATTGAATAATTCTGGGCACCATAATGGTGCCTCGCGTAATGAGGCGAGGAATCAAACCCCTTGTGGCACAATGCGTTTCGCGATCAAACCACTGGCACGGTTCATGCTGTGCCGGTAGTCCTGATTTGTCCGTTTTTCCACCACTCGACTCAGGAGAACAAGATGGCGACTGCCGCCGACGTACTGAAAATGATCAAGGACAACGAAGTGAAATTCGTGGATTTGCGCTTCACCGACACGCGCGGCAAAGAGCAGCATGTCTCGGTGCCGGTGTCGGCATTCGGCGAGCACAAGTTCACCGACGGCCACTACTTCGACGGCTCTTCGATCGCCGGCTGGAAGGGGATCGAAGCCTCCGACATGGTGCTGCTGCCCGACCCCGATACCGCGCGCATGGATCCGTTCACCGACGAGCCGACGCTGCTGCTCACCTGCGACGTGATCGAGCCCTCCGACGGCAAGGGCTACGACCGCGACCCGCGCTCGATCGCGAAGCGCGCGGAAGCCTATCTGAAGTCCACCGGCATCGCCGACACCGCCTATTTCGGCCCCGAGCCCGAGTTCTTCATCTTCGATTCCGTCACTTGGAAGATCGAGATGGGCCAGGCCTTCTACAAGATCAAGTCCGAGGAGGCGCCATGGTCCTCGGGCGAGGAGTTCGAGGGCGGCAATATGGGGCACCGCGCGCCGATCAAGGGCGGCTATTTCCCGGTGCCGCCGGTGGACTCCCTGCAGGATATCCGCTCGGCGATCGTGCTGGCGCTGCAGGAGATGGGCGTCGAGTGCGAGGTGCACCACCACGAGGTCGCGGCCGCCGGCCAGAACGAGATCGGCACCAAGTTCGCGCCGCTGGTCAAGCGCGCCGACTGGATGATGATGCTCAAGTACGCGGTGCACAACGTCGCGCATTCCTACGGCAAGACCGCCACCTTCATGCCGAAGCCGGTGGTCGGCGACAACGGTTCGGGCATGCACGTGCACCAGTCGCTCGCCAAGGGCGGGCAGAATCTGTTCACCGGCAATGGCTACGCGGGACTCTCGGAGCTCGCGCTCTACTACATCGGCGGCATTCTCAAGCACGCCCGGGCGCTGAACGCAATCACCAACCCCGGCACCAATTCCTACAAACGGCTGGTGCCGGGATTCGAAGCGCCGATCAATCTCGCCTACTCCTCGCGCAACCGCTCCGCGGCGGTGCGCGTGCCGCTCGTCGCCAATCCCAAGGCGCGGCGCATCGAGGTGCGCTTCCCGGATCCGACCTGCAATCCCTATCTCGCCTTCGCCGCGATGATGATGGCGGGGCTCGACGGCATCCAGAACAAGATCAAGCCGGGCGATCCGATCGACAAGAACCTCTACGACCTGCCCCCGGAGCTCGCCGCGCGCGTGCCCAAGGTGTGCCATTCGCTCGAACAGGCGCTCGAGGAGCTCGACAAGGACCGCGAATTCCTGACCCGCGGGGGGGTGTTCTCGAACGACATGCTCAACGCCTATATCGCGCTCAAGGAGGAGGAGCTGACGGCATTTCGCATGACCACGCATCCGATCGAGTTCCAGATGTATTACAGTCTCTAGCAATGTGCCGGCCGCGCCGGCGAATTCCTCCGCGCGATCACGAGCGGATCGAGGGGGGCGATTGCCGCCCCCTTTTCGTTTTTTTGGGCGCGGACTTGTCGCCAGCCGGAGAATGCTTGCACCATTTGGGTGCATTGCCATTTCCGTTTTTCTGACATAGACTTAGGAAAGGCTCCCGGATCCGCGCGGTCAACGGCTGGGGGCGTGGGCGAGTTACGGGATTTAACTGGAGAGCCCTTTCGGCGATGCGCAGACCGACCCTAGCCGTGTTGCTCGTGCTGGCCGCCTCCAGCGCCGGCGCGGAGATCTGGGAGTGCGTGGACGAGAGCGGCAACAAGCGCTTTACCAACATCCGCTCCGAGGCGAAGGGCTGCAAGCTGCTCAACGTCGGCACGCCCAATACCGTGCCCGCCCCGGCGAAGCCCCAGGCCAAGGTTGCGCCGCGCGACTTTCCCCGGGTGGACGGGCAGACTCAGCGCAGCCGCGACGTTGACCGACGCAAGATCCTCGAGCAGGAGCTCGCCAACGAGGAGAAGCTGCTCGCCCAGGCACGCAAGGAGCTGGCGGAGCAGGAGGCGATTCGCCTCGGCAGCGAGCGCAACTACCAGCGCGTGCTCGACCGCCTCGAGCCCTACCGCAAGAAGGTCAAGCTGCACGAGGACAACGTCGCCAGCCTCAAGCGCGAGCTCGCCTCGATCAAGTAAGGCCGCCCTCCGGGCCGGGGCGGCCGCTGGCGCGTTTCTTGCTGTCTTTTCTCGGGCTTCCTATGACTGCTGCCGCGGCGCTCTCGGGTCTGGATCTGCTCGCCACCGCCGTGGTGCTGGTGGACGAGGGGCTTGCGGTGCGTTACCTCAATCCCGCGGCCGAGAACCTGTTCGAGGTGAGCAGCAATAACGTGGCAGGCCTGGGGCTCGAGCAACTGTTCGCCGATACCACGATGCTGCGGGCGGCGATCGGCTACGCGCTCGCCCACAATTGCAGCTACACCGAGCACGACCTGGAGCTCGGCGCGAACGGGCGCGCCCGACTGCACCTCTCGTGCACCGTGACGCCGATCGAGCGGCCGCGCGGCGAGGCGCCCGCGGGCGGGTTCTTGCTCGAGTTCCGGCACATCGAGCAGCAGCTGCGGATCGCGCGCGAGGAGCGGCTGCTCGACCAGAGCCAGGCGAACCGCGAGCTCATCCGCAACCTCGCCCACGAGATCAAGAATCCGCTCGGCGGCATCCGCGGGGCGGCGCAGCTGCTCGACCGCGAGCTCGAGCGGCCCAACCTGCACGAGTACACCCAGGTGATCATCAAGGAGGCCGATCGCCTGCAGTCGCTGATGGACCGGCTGCTCGCGCCCCGCCGGCCGCCGCAGCCCGCGCCGCTCAACATCCACGAGGTGCTCGAGCGCGTGCGGAGCCTCACGCTCGCGGAGTTCCCGCGCGGCATCGCCATCCGCCGCGACTACGACGTGAGCCTGCCGCTGCTGCGCGGCGACAAGGAGCAGCTGATCCAGGCGCTGCTCAACATCGTGCGCAACGCCGCGCAGGCGATCCAGGGCGGCGCCGGGAGCGGGGAAATCGTGCTGCGCACCCGCATCGCGCGGCAGGTGACGCTCGCCCGCCGCCGCTACCGCCACGCGGTCGCGGTCGAGGTCGCCGACAACGGCCCCGGCATACCCGAGGCGCTGCGCGAGCGCATTTTCTACCCGCTCGTTTCGGGGCGCGAGGGCGGCAGCGGGCTGGGTCTGACGCTCGCCCAGAACTTCGTCAACCAGCACCACGGTGTGATCTGGTTCGAGAGCGCTCCCGGGGCCACCACCTTCATGATCCTGCTCCCGGTCGAAGAGCGGGAGGGGGGCGGAGAATGAGGATACGAGATGCGGTATAGAACCCCCATCGGGCATCCCGTATCGCGCATCGCGGATCGCGCCTCATGAAACCGGTCTGGATCATTGACGACGACCGCTCGATCCGCTGGGTGTTCGAGAAGGCGCTCACCCGCGAGAACATCGCGTTCCGCACCTTCTCCTCGGCGCGCGAGGCGCTCGCCGCGCTCGACACCGAAACGCCCCAGGTGGTGGTGAGCGACATCCGGATGCCGGGCGAATCGGGTTTCGAGCTGCTCGAAAAAGCGCGCGCCCGGCACGCGGGGCTGCCCGTGATCATCATGACCGCCTACTCCGACCTCGAGAGCGCGGTCAGCGCGTTCCAGGGCGGGGCCTACGAGTACCTGCCGAAGCCCTTCGACGTGGACCACGCGGTGGAGCTGATCCGGCGCGCGCTCGAGGAGAGCACCCGCCGGGAGAGCGTGGCGCAGGCGCCGGAGGCGGCCCCCGAGATCCTGGGGCAGGCGCCGGCGATGCAGGAAGTGTTCCGCGCCATCGGCCGGCTCGCGCAATCCCACGCCACCGTGCTGATCACCGGGGAATCCGGCACCGGCAAGGAGCTGGTGGCGCGCGCGTTGCACCGCCACAGCCCCCGCCGGCTAAAGCCCTTCATCGCGATCAATACCGCGGCGATCCCGCGCGAGCTGCTCGAGTCCGAGCTCTTCGGCCACGAGCGCGGCGCCTTCACCGGTGCGCAGGCGCAGCGGCGCGGGCGCTTCGAGCAGGCGGAGGGGGGCACGCTGTTTCTCGACGAAATCGGCGACATGCCGCCGGAGCTGCAGACGCGGCTGCTGCGCGTGCTCTCGGAGGGCAGCTTCTACCGCGTCGGCGGCCACCAGCCGATCCGCGCCAACGTGCGGGTGATCGCCGCCACCCATCAGGACCTCGAGGCGCGCGTGAAGCAGGGGTTGTTCCGCGAGGACCTGTTCCATCGCCTCAACGTCATCCGGGTGCGGCTGCCCGCGCTGCGCGAGCGGCGCGAGGACATCGCGCTCCTTGCGCGGCATTTTCTCGCGAAGAGCGCGCGCGAGCTCGGGGTGGAGCCCAAGCGGCTGTCGGAGGCGACGCTGCGCCATCTCGGCGCGCAGGAGTTCCCGGGCAACGTGCGCCAGCTCGAGAATCTCTGCCACTGGTTGACCGTGATGGCGCCCTCGACGACGATCGAGGTGAAGGACCTGCCGCCGGAGTTCCGCGGCGAGGCGGCGGCCGGCGCAGCCCCCTGCGCGGGCTGGATCGCGGCGCTGGAGAAGGAGGTCGAGGCGCTGCTCGCGCGCGGCGAGACCGGCGTCATGGACGCGCTCTCGCGCCAGTTCGAGAGGACGCTCATCGTGAAGGCGCTCGCCCACACCGGCGGCCGCCGCATCGAGGCCTCGCAGCTCCTCGGGCTGGGGCGCAACACCCTCACCCGCAAGATCCAGGAGCTCGGGATCGAACCGGAGAAGGGCGGGGACGGAAGATCGTGAATCGGGCTTCGTTGCGTGGCCGCGATCGGTGACTCGGGCAATCGGGGCAGGAACGGAGGCGGGATGGCGAGAGCGATCTGGAACGGGCGAGTCATCGCCGAGAGCGATCGGTGCGAGATCGTGGAGGGAAACCACTACTTTCCGCCGGAAGCGGTCAGGCGCGAGCTGCTCAGGCACAGCGCTACCCGCACCACTTGCGGCTGGAAGGGCGTCGCCTCCTACTACGACGTCGTGGTCGGCGGGCAGGTCAACAAGGACGCCGCATGGTACTACCCCGATCCCGAGCCCGCGGCGAGGAACATCGCGGGCTACGTCGCGTTCTGGAAGGGCGTCAAGGTCGAGCCATGATCGCCGATCAACGCAGCCGATATCTGCCAGGGGCGGGAACCTCCTTAACTCGCGCCTTCCGGTGTGGATCGGTGTCAATCTGCGCGTATCCGCGGTTTCTTTACAAGCTCAGTTCGGCGATCACCGGCGCGTGGTCGGAGGGGCGCTCGGCACGGCGCGGCGCAACGTCAATCGTGCACGCGGTGCATGCTCTGGCAAGCTCCTCCGACAGCAGGATGTGGTCAATGCGCAGGCCCATCTTGCGGCGGAAGGCGTTCATGCGGTAGTCCCACCACGTGAAGGAGTGCTCCGGCTGCTCGAACAGCCGGAACGCGTCCTCGAGCCCGAGCGCGAGCAGCGAGCGGAATGCCTCCCGCTCCGGCTCGCTGAAGAGCACCCGGCCTTCCCAGGCCGCCGGATCGTGCACGTCGCGGGCTTCGGGTGCGACGTTGAAGTCGCCCGCCACCGCAAGCCGCGGATGCCGCGCGAGCTCCTCCCCCACCCAGTCGCGGAAGGCGGCGAGCCACTGGAGCTTGTAGCGGTACTTGTCCGAGCCGACGGCCTCGCCGTTCGGGACGTAGGCGTTGATGATCCTCACCCCGCCGACCGTCGCCGCCAGCACCCGCTTCTGGGAGTCCTCGAACCCGGGGATTGCGGTGACCGGCTCGCCCGGCGCGGCGAGCGAAACGGTGGCCACTCCGTTGTAGGCTTTCTGCCCGCTGTGCAGAACGTGGTAGCCCGCGGCTTCGAAATCCACGCGCGGGAACGCGGCGTCCTCGAGCTTGGTCTCCTGCAGGCACAGCAGATCGGGCCGCTGCCGGGCGACCCAGTCGAGCACCTGCGGGAGGCGGACCTTGAGCGAGTTGACGTTCCAGGTCGCGAGCTTCATCCCGCGCGCGCCGCGGCGGGGCGTTACCGGGGGCGGGGATAACCCGCGGCGTCGAGCGCCAGGTGGTAGTCGGGCGGGGAGAAGCCGCGCGTGACCACCGTGCCGACGATGAGCACCGGCACGCGAGTGTCGCCCGAGACTTTCTGCAAGTTGTCGATGTCGGCTTGCTCCTGCACCACGATTTCCTGGAACTCGACCTTGCGGCCGGCGAGCAGGCTGCGCGCCTCGTTGCACGGCGCGCCGCACTCCGGATGCGTGTAGAGCTTCACCGGCGGCAGCTGGGCCGGCGCGGGCTTCGCGGGCGCCGCCTTCGCAGCGGGCTTCGCCGCGGCGATCGGGGTCCTGGGGTAACCGGCGACGTCGAGCGCAGCGTCCCACTCGCTCTCGAGGTAACCCTTGATGCGGTTCGAGCCGACGTAGAGCACCGGCACCTCGATTCCGCCGGTCATCTTCTTGAATGCCTCGAGGTCGGCCTGCGGGTCCTTTTCGGTGTAGGGCACTCCGCGCCGCGCGAGGTGCGCGCGCGCCTGCTCGCAGGGCGCGCCGCAGTTCGTGTTCCACAGCGTCACCGGGAAGTTGCGCGCTGCCTGCTGCACGCTGTAGGGAAGCGTCGAGGTCTCGATCGAGCTCGCGCCGACGCGGCGCTGTTCGACCTTCTTGGCGCCCGCCGGCGGCGGCGTGTCGCGCCACTCGACATTGCCCTTCTCGTCCACCCAGCGGTAGAGCTGGGCTGCGAGCAGCGCACCGCTCGCGGCCAGCAATAGCGCGCCCCACGGCCAGATTCGTTTCATAAACCCACTCCCATGGCGGGGTTCATGCGCCACAATCTAGCACCTCGTCAGCGCCGCTGCAAAACGGCGCGCTACAGCGCTTCGGCCATCCCGCTGTGGCGCATGAGAGCGTCGATCCTGGGCCCGCGCCCGCGGAAGGCGATGAAGGACTCGAGCGCGGGGCGGCTGCCGCCGACCGCGAGGATCTCCTCGCGAAAGCGCCTGCCGGTCGCCGGGTCGAGCACGCCGTTCTCCTCGAACAGGCTGTAGGCGTCCGCTGAGAGCACCTCCGCCCACTTGTAGCTGTAGTAGCCCGCGGCGTAGGCCCCGGCGAACACGTGCGAGAAGCTGTGGGGGAAGCGGTTGTAGGCGGGCGGGAACAGCACCGCGACGCGCGCGCGCACTTCCTCGAGCAACTCGAGCACGGTCTTGGCCCCGCCCGGCTCGTAGTCGTAGTGCAGGTGCAGGTCGAACAGCGCGTACTCGACCTGGCGCAGCATCTGCAACCCGCTCTGGAAGTTCTTCGCCGCGCGCATCTTCTCGAACAGCGCGCGCGGCAGCGGCTCGCCGCTCGCGACATGGCCGGTCATGGGCGAGAGCACCTCCCATTCCCAGCAGAAGTTTTCCATGAACTGGGAGGGCAGCTCCACCGCGTCCCATTCCACGCCGTTGATCCCGGAGACGCCGAGATGGTCCACTCGCGTGAGCAGGTGGTGCAGTCCATGTCCGAATTCGTGGAACAGCGTCGTCACTTCCTCGTGGGTGAAGAGCGCGGGCCGCCCGCCCACCGGCGCGGCGAAGTTGCAGTTGAGATAGGCGACCGGGGTCTGCACGCGCCCGTTCTTCACCCGGCGCGCGATCGCCTCGTCCATCCATGCCCCGCCGCGCTTGGAGGGGCGCGCGTAGAGGTCGGCGTAGAACTGGCCGACGAGCCCTCCGCCGCGGTCGCGGATCTCGTAGAAGCGCACGTCCGGATGCCAGACGGGCGCCTGCGCCGGCGCGATCTCGAGCCCGAAGAGCGTCTCGACCAGCCGGAACATGCCCGCGAGCACGCGGGTCTCGGGCAGGTACTGCTTGACCTCGTTGTCGGAGAACGCGTAGCGCGCAAGCCGCAGCTTCTCGGAGGCGTAGGCGAGGTCCCACGCTTCCAGCCGGTCGAGCTTGAGCTCGGCGCGCGCGAATTCCGTCAGCTCCTCGAGGTCGCGCTGCGCGTAGGGGCGGGCGCGTGCCGCGAGCTCGTTCAGGAAGTCGAGCACCTGGCGCGGGGACTCCGCCATCTTGGGCTCGAGCGAGTACTCGGCATAGTTGGCGTAACCGAGCAGCCGCGCCTGCTCGCGCCGCAGCGCGACGATCTCGGCGATGAGCGGGGTGTTGTCCCACTCCGGGCGCCCGAGCTCGGAGGCGCGCGTCACGTATGCCCGGTACATCCGCTCGCGCAGCCGCCGCTCCTCGGCGTACTGCATCACCGGGAGATAGGAAGGCGCGTGCAGGGTGAATTTCCAGCCCGGCCTGCCCTCGGCCTGCGCCGCCTCGCGTGCCGCGGCGAGCACGTCCTGCGGAATGCCCGCCACTTCCCGCGGGTCCGTGGCGTAATGGGCGAAGGCGTCGGTCGCGTCGAGCAGATTGTCGGAAAAGCGCGAGGCGAGCGCGGACAGCCGCTCGCTGATTTCCTTGAAGCGCGCTTTCTTCCCGGGGGGCAGGCCCGCGCCGCCCAGGCGGAAGTCGCGCAGCTCGTTTTCCACGATTTTGCGCTGCGCGCGCGAGAGCGCGCCGAAGACGGGACTCGCCGCGAGCGCCTGGTATTTGGCGTAGAGCCCCTCGTGCTGGCCGAGCTCGGTGTGGTAGCGGGTGATCTTGGGGAGATTCGCGTTGTAGGCTTCGCGCAGCTCGGGGCTGTTCATCACCGCGTTCAGGTGCCCGACCACGCCCCATGCGCGGGAGAGCCGCTCGTTGGCGTCCTCCAGCGGCTCGACGAGCCCGTCCCAGGTGGCAGGGGCCTGCGGCGCGGCGAGCCGCTCGATGAGCGCGTAGTTCTCGGCGAGCAGCTGCTCGACGGCCGGCGTGACGTGCTCGGGCCGGAACTCGGGGAAGCGCGGCAGTCCGGAGAAGTCGAGAAGGGGGTTCACTGGCTGGCGGTTCAAGGTTCGATGTTCCGAGTTCCAGGTTGCGGCTCGCGGCTCGGCCGCGTGATGCCTCGAGATTCGAGCTCGCGGTGACCTCGACCCGCAACCCCGAGCCGGCTACCGGGCCTCGTAGACGAGCTGGCCCTCGACCAGGGTATAGCGCACTCTTCCCTTCAGCTCGTAGCCGAGGAAAGGCGTGTTCTTGCCTTGGCTCTTCAGCGCCTGCGGCTCGACCTTCCAGTGGTGCTCGGGGTCGAAGATGCAGATGTCGGCCGCGTGGCCCGGCGTGAGATGGCCGGCGTCCACGTTGAGGATGCGCGCGGGCTCGAGCGTGATGCGGGCGAGCGCCGCGCAAAGCGCCACTCCGCATTCCTCCGCCCACTTGAGCGTGAGCGGCAGCAGCAGCTCGAGCCCCGTCGCCCCCGGCTCGGCCGCGGCGAAGGGCAGCTGTTTGACATCTTCGTCCACCGGCGTGTGGTCCGAGCACAGCGCGTCCACCGTGCCGTCGGCGAGCCCCGCGCGCAGCGCGTCGCGGTCAGCGCGGCTCCTCAGCGGCGGCACGAGATGGCTGTTCGGGTCGAAGTAGCCGATGTCCATCTCGGTCAGGTGCGCGTGGTGCACGCCGACGTCGCAGGTGACGGGGAGCCCTCCGCGCTTCGCCTGGCGCACCAGGTCCACGCCTTCGGCGCTGGAGAGCCGCGCGAGGTGCACGCGCGCGCCGGTCTCGCGCGCGAGGATGAGAATCGCCGAGAGCGCCACCGTCTCCGCGCACACCGGGATCGCCGGCAGCCCGCAGCGGGTGGCGACCTCGCCGTCGTGCGCCACGCCGTGCCGGGCGAGCGCGGCGTCCTGCGCCCGCAGCCACACCGGGAAGCCGAAGGTGGCGGCGTACTGCATGGCGTGGTAGAGCACCTGGTAGTCGGCGAGCGGCGCGTCGGCCTGCGAGAACGCGACGCAACCCGCATCCACGAGCTCTGCCATCTCGGTCAGCCGCTCGCCCTTCAGGCCCACGGTGAGCGCGCCCACCGGGTAGACATGTGCGCGGTTGAGATTGCGGGCGCGATACTTGAGCATCTCCACCAGCCCCGGCTCGTCGAGCGGGGGATCGGTGTCGGGGGGACAGGCCAGGCTCGTCACGCCGCCCGCCACCGCGGCCTCCATCTCGGACTCGAGCGTGGCCATGTACTCGAAGCCGGGCTCGCGCAGCCGCGCCGCGAGATCAACCAGCCCCGGGCAGACGACGAGGCCCGAGGCGTCGATCACGCGGTTGGCGCTGAATCCCGCGGGCGCCTCCCCGATCGCCACGACCTTGCCGGCGGCCACGAAGACGTCGCGCACCGCGTCCACGCCGCTCCTGGGGTCCACCAGCCGGCCGCCTTTGATGTGGATCTTCATCCTGGTGCAGGGCGTGGAGTGCGCAGCGGGGGGCGGCGCGGACCGCGGCACATGCCGCGCCGTTCGCTGCGCATCGCGCAGTGCGCATTCCTCATTGCTTGGTTCCCGCCATGATGCTCATCACCGCCATGCGGATCGCGATGCCGAAGGTGACCTGCGGCAGGATCACCGATTGTTTTCCGTCGGCGACGCTGGAGTCGATCTCCACGCCGCGGTTCATCGGGCCCGGGTGCAGCACGATGGCGTCGGGCTTGGCGGCGGCGAGCTTGTCCTCGGTCAGCCCGTAATACTTGTAGAACTCCTGCGCCGAGGGCAGCAGCGCCCCCTGCATGCGCTCGCTCTGCAGCCGCAGCATCATCACCACGTCCACGTCCTTCAGCCCCTTGCGCATGTCGTGGTAGACGTGCACGCCGAGGCGCTCGACGTGCGGGGGGAGCAGCGTCTTGGGGGCGATCACCCGGATCTCGGGGCAGCCGAGCGTGGTGAGCGCGTGGATCTGCGAGCGCGCCACGCGCGAGTGCAGGATGTCGCCCACGATCGCCACCCGCAAGCTGGTGAAGTCCTTCTTGTAGTGACGGATGGTGTACATGTCGAGCAGCCCCTGGGTGGGATGCGCGTGCCGGCCGTCTCCGGCGTTGATGACGTGGATGTCGGGCGCGACGTGGCGCGCGATGAAGTGCGGCGCGCCGCTCTCCCCGTGGCGCACCACGAACATGTCGGCGTGCATCGCCGAAAGATTGTCCACCGTGTCGAGCAGGCTTTCGCCCTTGGTCTGGGAGGAGGTGCTGATGTTGAGGTTGATGACGTCGGCCGAGAGGCGCTTCGCCGCGATCTCGAACGTGGTGCGGGTGCGGGTCGAGGGCTCGAAGAACAGGTTGAACACGCTCTTGCCCCGCAGCAGCGGCACCTTCTTCACCTTGACTCCGACGAAGGTTTTCGCGGTGTCGAGGATGCGCCACAGGATCTCGGCCGGCAGCCCCTCGAGCGTGAGCAGATGGTGGAGCTCGCCCTTCTTGTTGAGCTGCGGGTTGGAGGGGTTGAGCCACACGTCAGGGCTTCCTCTTGTGCAGCGTGAGGGCGAGGCGCCCGCGATCGTCGCGCGTGAGCCCGATGCTCTGCTCGGGCGCGACCTCGACCGCCGCGCCGACGAACTGCGCGGCGATCGGCAGCTCGCGCCCGCCGCGGTCCACCAGCGCGGCGAGCCGCACGCGCGCCGGGCGGCCGTAGTCGAAAATCTCGTTCAGCGCCGCCCGGATGGTGCGGCCGGTGTAGAGCACGTCGTCCACCAGCACCAGGTCGCGCCCCTCGACCTCGAACGGGATGTCGGAGCGCTTGACGTCGCGGGCGAGCCCGCGGGCGTCGTAGTCGTCGCGGTAGAAGGAGATGTCGAGGCAGGCGAGCGGGGCCTGGAGCGCGAGCGCCTGGTGGATCCTCTCGGCCACCCACACGCCGCCGGTGTGAATCCCGATCAATCCCGTCTCCGGCCCTACCGCGGGCCGCATCTGCTCGATCAGCGCCGCGAGCAGCCGCTCGGCGTCGGGTAACGGATTGCCGGGCATCGTTGGTGTTTCGGCTGGCGCGCTAGGGTATCACAAAAGCGCGCGGGGGCGTGAGCGCGGCACTCCGCTGAGAGGAGGGCGAACGCGCGGCAAGGGCGAGGCCGCAGCGCTGGCTGCCTCTCGCGATCACCCTCTTTCTCGCGCTCTCGTGTTTTCGAAGAAAGTCTCGAGTATGCGCTGCGCGGCCACGGCGTCGAGTCCGGCCTTCAGTCGCGCTCCGCGCGCGCCGATCTCGCGCAGCGCCTGCTCGGCCTCGTGCGAGGTCAGCCGCTCGTCCACGAGCTCCGCGCGCACCCCGAAGCGCCCGGCGAGCCGCTGGGCGAAACGGCGGGCGAGGGGTGCGAGCGGGTGCTCGGCGCCCTCGGCGCGCTCCGGCACGCCGACCACGAACAGCGCCGGGCGCCATTCGGAGACCAGGCGCGAGATCGCCGCGAACCGCGCGCGGTTGTCGCTCGCGGCGACCACGGTCAAGGGATGGGCGAGCCGGGTTTCGAAGTCGCCGACCGCGACCCCGATGCGCTTCGTGCCGAAATCGAACGCGAGCACCGTGCCGGCGCTCGTGTCGTTCCGTGTTCCGCGTTCCGCGTTGCGCGCTCGACCGGGAACGGGTTTCACGATTCGACCCGCACCCCGAACCCGCAGCCCCTCAGGCGTGGCCGGCCTGATCGGAGAGCGCGGCAAAGTCGATTCCGAGCAGCTTCATCGCGGCGGGCAGCCGCTCCTCGGCCGGCAGGTCGAAGATCACCTCGGGCTTGGCGCGCACCGTGAGCCAGGCGTTCTGCGCCAGCTCCTGCTCGAGCTGCCCCGGCGCCCAGCCCGCGTAGCCGAGCGTCACCAGCATCTTGCCCGGACCCTCGCCGCGCGCCACCGCCTGCAGGATGTCCTTGGAGGTGGTGAGCCCGATCTCGGAGCTCACTGCGAGCGTGGACTGCCACTGGCCGAGCGGCGAGTGCAGCACGAAGCCGCGGTCCACCTGCACCGGGCCGCCGAAGTGCACGGGAACCGACTTGAACGCCTCGCCCACGGGCGGGATGCTCACCTGCTCGAGCAGCGTGTGCAGGTTCATCTCGATCGGCCGGTTCACCACCAGTCCGAGCGCGCCCTGCTCGTTGTGCTCGCAGATGAAGGTGAGCGTGCGGGCGAAGTGGGGATCCACCATGTTGGGCATGGCGATCAGGAAGTGGTGTGTAAGGTTCATTTTCTGCATGGCTTGCCCGCTTGCGAGTAGTATACCCCGGCTCGCCCGCGCCGCTCCCGGCCCGCCTGCGGTTGGACAGCGGAGCGGGGAACAAGCTCCCGGCTCCCGCCCTATTTGCGCCAGAACGTCGGGGTGAGCAGCAGCAGCACCGTGAACAGCTCCAGCCGCCCGAGCAGCATCGCTGCGGCGCACACCCAGGTCTGGAAGTCGGTCAGCCCGGCGAAGTTGGTCGAGGGGCCGACTTGGTGCAGCCCGGGCCCGATATTGTTGAGCGAGGCGACCACCGCGGAGAAGGCGGTCATCGCGTCGAGCCCGGAGAGCGCGAGGACGAGCGTCATCAGGACCATCGTCGCGACCCACATGAAGAAGAACGCGAGCACCGCGAAGATCACCTGGCTCGGCACCGGCTGCCCGCCGATCTTGAGGGGGGCGATCGCGCTCGGGTGGGCGAGGCGCTGCAGCTCGCGATAGACCTGCCCGAACAGCACCATGGCGCGGATCATCTTGATGCCCCCGCCGGTCGAGCCCGAGCAGGAGAGGAAGGTTCCGAGAAAGAGCACCCATAGCGGCGCGAACACCGGCCACAGGTTGTAGTCGGCGGTCGCGTAGCCGGTGGTGGTGCCGACCGAGATCACGTTGAACGCCGCGTAGCGCAGGGCGGAGGCGAGATCGGGGTAGATTCCTTCCGCCCGCAGGTAGATCGCGATGCCGAGCACGCTCGCGGCCGCAGCGAGCAGAAAGAAGCGCACCTCGGGGTCGCGCAGGTACGCCCCGGGTCGGCCTCCCCGCAGCGCGAGGAAGTGGGTCGCGAAATTGACGCCGGCGACGAGCATGAAGGCGATCGCGACCGCCTCGATCGCCGGCGAGTCGAAGTAGCCGAAGCTCGCGTCGTGCGAGGAGAAGCCGCCGAGCGAGAGCGTGGTGAAGCTGTGCATGAGCGCATCGAACCACGACATCCCCGCGGCGCGGTAGGCGAGACAGCAGGCGGCGGTGAGCGCGGCGTAGACGGTCCACAGCCCCTTCGCGGTCTCGGTGATGCGGGGGGTGAGCTGATCGGCCTTCATCGGGCCGGGGATCTCGGCCTTGAGGAGCTGGCGCCCGCCCACGCCGAGCAGCGGCAGCACGGCGAGCGCGAGCACGATCACTCCCATGCCGCCGAGCCATTGCAGCAGCCCCCGCCACAGGTTCACCGAGGGCGGCAGCCGATCGAGCCCCGAGAGCACCGTCGCGCCGGTCGCGGTGAGCCCGGAGGTCGCCTCGAAGAAGGCGTCGGTGAAGGAGATGCCGGGAATCGTCGCCGCGAGCGGTAGCGAGGCGAAAAAGGCGCCTCCTACCCACACCGCGACCACCAGCAGCGCTCCCTCGCGGATGCCGATCTCGCCGCGGTAGCGGCGGGTGAGGAGCCAGGTCGCGCAGCCCGCGGTGAAATTGACGCCCATCGAGAGCGCGAAAGCGCGCGCGGCGCCGTCCTCGAAGAGCAGCGATGCGGCGATCGGCACGAGGTGCGTGAGGCTCATGCCCATCGCGATGAGCCCCAGCAGCGGCGCGATCCGGAGCAGCCAGTTCATTTGCGCCAGAAGGCGGGCGTGAACAGCACCAGCACGGTGAACAGCTCCAGGCGCCCGAGCAGCATCGCGACCGAGCACACCCAGGTCTGGAAGTCGGTGAGCGCGGCGTAGGTCGTCGCGGGGCCGACCTGGTTCAGGCCCGGACCGGTGTTGGTGATGCAGGCGATGACCGCGGTGAAGGCGGAGACGAAGTCCATGCCCGAGGCGATGAGCAGCAGCGTCATGAGGGTCACGGCGGCGCCCCACAGCGACATGAAGGCGAGCACCGCGAACACGATCTGGTTCGCAACCACTTGCCCGCCGAGCTTCACCGGCAGCTGCGCCTGGGGGTGGAGCAGCTTCACCATCTCGCGCAGCCCCTGCAAGCACAGCAGCTGGAAGCGCACCATCTTGATGCCGCCGCCGGTGGAGCCGGCGCTGGAGGCGATGCAGGAGAGCAGCAGCATGAGCAGCGGCGCGAAGGCCGGCCACTGGCCGTAGTCTGCGCTCGCGTAGCCGGCGGTAGTGGCGATCGAGACGGTGTTGAAGGCGGCGTGGCGCAGCGCCGTGAGGAAATCGGGATAGACCCCCCTCGTCCAGAGGAACGCTGCAATGAGGAGGCTGCTCGCGAGCACCAGGGCGAGGAACCACGGAATCTCCGGGTCGCGGCGGTAGGGCACAAGGCCGCGCCGGCGCAGCGCGAGAAAGTGAGTGGCGAAATTGACACCGGCGAGGAGCATGAAGACGATCGCGACCGCCTCGATCGCCGGCGAATCGAAGTAGCCGAAGCTCGCGTCGTGGGAGGAAAACCCGCCCAGGCTGAGCGTGCTGAAGGCGTGCATCACGGCGTCGAACGGGCTCATGCCAGCGGCCCAGTAGGCGAGGATGCAGGCGGCCGTGATCAGGCAATAGACCAGCCACAGCCCCTTGGCCGTCTCGGTGATGCGGGGGGTGAGCTTCGTGTCCTTCATCGGGCCCGGGGTCTCCGCCCGGTAGAGCTGGCGCCCGCCCACGCCGAGCAGCGGCAGGATCGCCACCGCGAGCACGATGATGCCCATGCCGCCGAGCCACTGCAGGAAGCCGCGCCAGATGTTGAGCGAGGGCGGCAGCCGGTCGAGTTCCGAGAGCACGGTCGCCCCGGTCGTGGTGAGCCCCGACATCGCCTCGAAGTAGGCGTCGGTGAACGAGAGCCCGGGCAGGTAGAACATGAGCGGCAGTCCGGCGAAGGCCGGCAGCACGGCCCACACCAGGGAGACCAGCAGGAAGCCGTCGCGCACCTGCAGCTCGCGGCGGGCATGGCGCGTGGCGGCCCACAGCGCGGCTCCGGCCGCGAGCGTGATCGCCGCCGAGAGATCGTCGGCGTGCAGCGCGGCGTCCCCGTAGGCGAGCGCCACCGCGACCGGCAGCGCCATGGTCGCGCTGAAGAGCATCACCACGAGCCCGAGCGCATGGAGCACGGGCAGCACGCCGTGCACGGCGCGCGCTTCGGTCGCGGTCAGGGTGTGCGCCACGGTGCGCCCGGGGGCGGGAGGTCGCGGCCGCCGGCTAGAAGAAGCCGATGCCCACCTGGAACAGCTTCTCCACCGTCGGCACCAGCCGCTTGTTGACGACGAACACGATCACGTGGTCCTCGGGCTCGATCACCGTGTCGTGGTGCGCGATGAGCACCTGATGGTCGCGGCCATTGCCCTTCGCGTCGGGGCGGCGGCGCACGATGGCGCCGATCGTCACCCCGCGCGGGAGATCCAGCTGCTCGATACGCCGGCCGACCACCTTGGAGGAGCTCGCGTCGCCGTGCGCGACGATCTCCAGCGCTTCCGCCGCGCCGCGCCGCAGCGAGTGCACCACGGCGCAGTCGCCGCGCCGCACATGCGCGAGCAGCGTCCCGATGGTGGCCTGCGCGGGCGAGATCGCGATGTCGATCTGCCCGGCCTGCAGCAGGTTCACGTAGGAGCTGCGGTTGATCAGCGCGATCACCTTGCGCACCCCGTGGCGCTTGGCGAGCAGCGCGCTCATGATGTTGGTCTCGTCGTCGTTGGTGAGCGCGCAAAAGACGTCCATTTCCGGGATATTCTCGGCCTCCAGCAGCTCCTCGTCGGTGACGTCGCCCGCGAGCACCAGCGTGCGGTCGAGCTCGGCGGCGAGCCGCTCGGCCCCGGCCTTGCTGTGTTCGATGATCTTGACCTCGTAGCGGCTTTCGATCGCCTTGGCGAGCCGCCGCCCGATGTTGCCCCCGCCGCCGATCATCACGCGCTTGACCGGCTGGTCCATGCGCCGCAGCTCCCGCAGCACGTTGCGGATGTTCTCGGTGGCGGCGATCAGGAACACTTCGTCTCCCGCCTCGATCACGGTTCCGCCCTCGGGCGCGATCGGGCTGTCGTGGCGGTAGATCGCGGCGATGCGCGCCTCGATCTGCGGCATGTGCCTGCGCAGATACTGGATCTCGCGCCCGACGAGCGGCCCGCCATGGTAGGCGCGCACCGCAGCGAGGCTCACCTTGCCGCCTGCGAACTCGAGCACCTGCAGCGATTCCGGGAAATCGAGCAGCTTCGCGATGTAGTCGCACAGGATCTGCTCGGGGCAGATCGAGTGGTCCACCGCGAAGTTCTCGGGCGAAAAAATCTCGGGGTGCGAGAGGTAGTCGGCGGAGCGGATGCGGGCGATCTTGGTGGGGATGTTGAACAGCGTCGCGGCGAGCTTGCAGGCCACCATGTTGGTCTCGTCGCTCTGGGTCACCGCGAGCAGCATGTCCGCGTCGCGCGCGCCCGCCTGCTCGAGCACCGCGGGATGCGCCGCGTTGCCGGTGACGGTGCGCAGATCGAGCCGGTCCTGCAGCTTCTTCAACCGCGCAGGCTCGATGTCCACCACCGTGATGTCGTTCGCCTCGGAGACCAGGCTTTCGGCGACGGTGGAGCCGACCTGGCCGGCGCCCAGGATGACGATTCTCACGCGAGCCCTTCCGCAAAAATCGCGATTCTAGTCCTGATCGCCTGCGGGTGAAAGCGCGCGCTTGCGGCGGGACGGGTGGCGCCGCATGGCATAATTTTCCACGGGGATTGCCGGAGGC
This sequence comes from Burkholderiales bacterium, assembly GCA_035574195.1. Lineage (GTDB taxonomy): Bacteria > Pseudomonadota > Gammaproteobacteria > Burkholderiales > SG8-41 > SG8-41. Next base: position 18,534 of record DATLZE010000205.1, read on the forward strand.
AATGACCTGAATCGCTTCTATTTTCCGGGCGATCTGCGCCCCGGCGCGAAGTGCGTGCTGAGCCCGCGCGCCTCGCACCATGCGGCGCACGTGCTGCGGCTCGCTCCGGGACATGCGGTGACGCTGTTCAACGGCGACGGCGCCGAATACGCGGCGCTCGTCGTGGAGGTGGCGCGGGGGGGCGTCGCGCTCGAGATCGGGGAGCGCAGGGCGGTGGATCGCGAATCGCCGCTCGTGCTCGTGCTCGCGCAGGCGGTCTCGAGCGGCGAGCGCATGGATTTCACGGTGCAGAAGGCGGTCGAGCTCGGCGTGGCCTCGATCGAGCCGCTGGTGAGCGGCCGCGGCGTGGTGCGGCTCGACGCGGCGCGCGCCGCGAAGCGCCTCGCGCACTGGCGGGCGGTGGCGGTCGCCGCGTGCGAGCAGTGCGGCCGCAACCGCGTGCCGGAGATCTCGCCCCCGGTCGCGTTCGGCGACTGGATCG
>DATLZE010000206.1:0-11702 GCA_035574195.1 Burkholderiales bacterium
CACGCGCCGTTCACCAGGTACTGCATCGAGCCCGCCGGCACGCAGCGCCACCGCCGCGCAGAACGCCATCGAGAATTGGCCGTCCACGACCGACTTCGGCTCCTGCTTCGCGGGCTCGGGGTCGCCGATGATCTTCCAGCCGGGCTCGGGCAGCCCCACCACGACCTCCCGCACCTCCTCCGCGCGGATGCCGTGGGCGCGGGCGAGCGCGAGGATGCCGTCGATCGGCGCGTGGCTGTAGCGGCAGGATGGATAGGGCTTGACCGCGATTTGGAGCGTCTCCCAGCGGCGGCCGAGCCCGTCCACCGCCCTGGCCGCATCGGCCGCCGGCGCGTAGGCGTGCAGAAAGCCCCATTTCCCCTCGATCGCGTCGGCGGCACCGCGATAGCCCTCGCGCGCGAGGCTCGCTGCGATCAGCCCGCACATCGCCGCGTGGCCGACGTGCGAGCGCTTGGTCCACGCGCCGTTCACCAGGTACTGCATCGAGCCCGCCGCCATGCTCAGCGCAATGCCGAAGGCGCTGGAGCAGCCCTCCGCGTCGAGCCCGAGCAGTCTTGCGGCGGCAGCGGCCGCGCCGAAGGCGCCGCAGGTCGCGGTCGGGTGGAAACCGCGGTCGTAGTGCGCCGCCGGGTCGAGGGCGAGGGCGAGCCGGATCTGCACCTCGTAGCCGGCGGCGATCGCCGCGATCGTCTCCCTGCCTGCGGCGCCGGTCATCTCGGCGGCAGCGAGCGCCGCCGGCACGATCGGCGCGCTCGGATGCAGCGAAGCGCGGGCGTGCGTGTCGTCGAAGTCGAGCGAATGGCCGAGCGTGCCGTTGAGCATCGCCGCCCCGGGCGCAGTGTAGCCGGCGGCGTCCCCGATCACGGTGCAGGCCCCGCCCGTGAACCCCAACCGCGAGGCTGCGGCCACCATCGCGGGTGTGGACTCCGCGTCGTGGCGCGCGCGTAACGCGATGCCGACGAGGTCGAGCACGAGCGCCTTGACGCGCCCGCGCACCTCGTCGGGCAGCGCCTCGCACGAGATCCCGGCGACGAAGCGGGCGATTTCGCGCGTGATCATGCGGGCTTCTGGCTCAATGTCTCGCGTTCGAGGCTCGGCGTTCGACCATGGCCTCGCTTCGAACTTGGAGCCCGGAGCCTCGAACCCGGAACGCCGGGCTCAGCCGGCCTGGATCACGCCGCAGGCGATGCGCGCGCCGGCGTTGCCAGTCGGCTGGGTCTTGTAGTCGTCGGGGTCGGCATGGACGATCACGCTGCGCCCGATGATATTGGCCGGTCCCGGCCTGAGCGTGATGAGGTCCATGTCAACCTGGACGTTGGCCCGGCCTTCCTTGTTGGCCTTCAGCGCCGGAAGGTCTCCAGCGTGCCGTTCGGGGCTTCCGGGGTGTCCGTGCGGCTTGCCGAAAGGGTTGAAATGGCCCTTGGCGCTCATGGCATCGGGCGCGCTGCAATCGCCCACCTCGTGGATGTGCAGGCCATGCTCCTGCCCCGGCTTGAGCCCCTGCACGAACACGACGACGCGGACCTTGTCTCCGACCTGCTCGAAGGTCGCCTCTCCGAAGGTCTTGCTGCCCTTGGTCGGCTTGAGCGCCGCGGTGGCGCGCAGTGCTTCCTCGGGCATCGTCTGGCAGGCGGCGAGCAGGACCGCAGCGGCGGCAGTCAGGATCGCTCTCATGGTCTCCTCCCCCTCCTCAGGGAATCTCAATCTACTCAATTCCGCGCCGGCATGGAAGCCCCGGTCCTCTCGGCCCGAGCCCGGCGGATTCCCGGCGCGGATCACGGAATCCGGCGGACTCACTTCTTGAACACGTCGGTGACGAGCTGGTTCGGCAGCCAGGTCGCGAGCTCCGGGAAGAAGATCACCAGCAGCAACACGGTGAGGTCTCCCGCGAAAAACGGTATGGTGCCCTTCAGCACCTGGACGAGAGGGATTTTCGAGGTGCCGCTCACCGCAAAGAGATTGAGCCCCACGGGCGGCGTCACCACCCCGGTCTCGACGTTGAGCGTGATCATGATGCCGAGATGCACCGGATCAATCTTCAGGGCGTGAGCGACCGGGAACACCACCGGCACCGTGAGCAACACCATCGCCACCCCGTCCACCAGCATGCCGAGCAGCAGCAGCACGCCCATGAACGCGAAGATGAAGCCGAGCGGCGTCAGCCCCCAGCCGACCACGGTTTCGGTGATCCTCTGCGGCCAATAGAGGTTCGCCGCGAGGAACTGGAACACGCCGACGCTGCCCACCAGGAACAGCACCACGGCCGTCAGATTGAGCGAGCGCGCGGCGACCGGCAAGATCTGGCGAACGAACTCGCGGCCGCCGCTCAGGATTCCGTAGAGCAGCGCATAGCCGCACGCTGCAGCGGCGGCCTCCGTCGGCGTGAACAGCCCTCCGTAAAGGCCGCCGAGAATGATCACCGGCATGCCGAGGGCGGGAGCCGCGCCCCGCGCCTCGCGCAGGAGCCGCCGCCCGTCGAAGGTTCCGCGCGGCAGCTTGAGATAGACGGCGATGGCGATCACGGTGAGCGCGTTGCCGAGCGCGAGCATCAGGCCGGGAATGATGCCGGCGAAGAACAGGCGCACGATCGAGGTCTCGGTCACGATGCCGTAGAGGATGAGGATGATGCTCGGCGGGATCAGCATCGCGATGCCGCCGGCGGTCGCCACGAGACCGCCCGCAAGCCAGTCCGGATAGCCGCGTTTCTTCATCTCGGGAATGGCGATCACGCTCATCGCCGCCGCCATCGCGACGCTCGAGCCCGAGATCGCGCCGAACAGCACGCACGCGACCACGGTGGCCACCCCGAAGCCCCCGGGCATCCAGCCGACCAGCGCGTCCGAGAAGCGGAAGAGCTGCGCGACGAGCCCGGTGCGCTCCATCAGGAAGCCCGCGAAAATGAACAGCGGGATCGCCATCAGCGAATAGCGGCTGATGAAGTTGAAGAACGCGCGGAACACGACCTCGGGGGTGAGCAGCGGATCGGTGAGGATGTAGGCCGCAGAGGCGGCGGAGAGCGCGATGCCGATCGGCACGCTCAGCAGCAGCAGCACGAGCGCGACGATTCCCGTGATCGCCATGCCGGTCTCCGGATCGGCCGCTCAGCGCTCGAGCCCGCCCGCCACCGCGGGCTCTTCGGGAACCGGCCGGCCGCGCAGCTTCTGGATGCCGTGCCAGACCTGGAAGAACAGCGTGACCGCCATGAACGCGAAGCCGGCAGCGAGCGCCGCCAGGAACGGCCACATCGGGAACGCCAGGCTCTCGGTGCGCGTCTCGTAGCGCACGCTGTCGAGCACCTCCGGCACGCCCCACCACACCACCGCGAGCAGGAACAGCAACGAGACCGCGTGGGCGGCCAGCTTGACGATATCGGCCGCGCGGCGCGCGCGCGGGCCGAGCGTCACCAGTGTCTCGGTCACCACCGCGACGTTCAAGTGCTCGCCGTGGCGCTGGGACACGCCGAAGTAGAGATAGACGCCGCTCAGAATGAAGAAGGTGACGGCGTCCTGCTGCCAGTCGAAGGACTTGCCCAGGAAGTAGCGGCGGAAGATCTCGAGCAGGGCGAGCAGCGTGCAGCCGAGCAGCAGCAGCGCCGCCACGCGCGCGAGGACCCGGTCCTGGAACGCGCGCCAGATCGCATAGGCTTTCTCCACGAGCGAGCTGCCTCTCGGGGATTCCGGGCGAACCGATGCGCCCGGAACCCTATCGGATCACGATCTTGGCGGCGTGCTTCGAGCAGTCCACCTTCTCGATCCAGGAGGCGCCCGGCGGGTTTTGCTTGGTAAGCTCGCGGCCCTCCTTGACGAAAAGATCGGCCCATTGGTGCGCTTCGGGCGGCATCTTGCTCTTCACGTAGCGGATCGAGTTATCTCCGATCGCGCTCGTCATCGCGGCGACCTCCTGCGGCGTCATCCAGTAGACGCCCGGCTTCGAGGGATCCTTGGTGCCGTACTTCTCGTAGGTCATCTTATCCACGCACCAGTTGAGTTCCTTCTGCACCTGGATCGTCTCCTTGATCAACCCCTCGAGCGCGGCGCGCGTCGCCGGCGTCTGGCGGTCCCACCACCGGCGGCTCGCGCTGATCATGTAATAGTCGCCGACGAAGGCGCCGGCACCGCCCATGGTGTAGAAGGGTGCCTGCTCGCGCACCGCGAGCCAGCCGCCGATGCTGGTCATCAGCCCGTCAATGACGCCCGATTCGAGCGCGCTCGGCACCTCGCCGAACGCCATGACCACGGGGTTCGCCCGCCACGCCTCCAGCGCGGCGTTCTCGACCGGTCCCATGCTGCGCACTTTCTTGCCGGTGAAGTCCTCCGGCTTGACGTAGCGGCGCTTGCCGCCCACGCCCATGCCAAAGCTCATGTGGCCGGCGCCGAACACCTTGATGAGATGGCGCTTTTCGAGCCGCTCCACCAGCATCTGGAAAGTCCTGGTCTTCTCCAGGCTGTCCACCGCGCCGACCGTCGTCAGCACGCCCGGCCCGACCACGCTCATCAGCCACGGCTCGACGGAGGCAGCCTTGCCGATCTGCATCCAGGTCATCTCGAGGTTGCCCTGGCGCATCGCCTCGAAGGCCTCGGGGATGGTGTAGAGGGCGCCCGCGTAGTAGAGCCGCGCCTCGCTTCCCGGGATCACCTGCGGCAGGCGCTCGGCAAAGTGCCGCATCGCGAGGCCCGCCGGGTGCGGCGGCGGCGGGAAATCGGCGACGAAGCGCAGCACGACTTTCTGCGGCTTGTCCTGGGCGTGGGCGGATGGAATCGCTCCCCAGGCAGCGGCGAGGATGGCGGCGAACGCCGCGGCTGCGCTCCTCGCCACGGAACGGCGTAGATCCAGGCGGTTCATGGCCTCCTCCTATCGTCTGCTACGGATTGCGGACCGCTTCCCGGCCCGTCTTGTTTTGTGGAGGACCGTATCCCAACGCCCCGCCACCGTCAAGACTTCCCGCTATCCCTCGGGTTGCGTCCCCAGGCCGGTGCCCAGCGCGGCGATGCGGCGGTGGCGCCAGACCCCGAACAGCAGCGCCGGCAGCACCAGCGCGGCGGCGGCCAGCGCCGCATTGGCGTCGGGGTGGAACAGCGCGACGAAGGACAGCGCCGCGAGCGCAATCCGCAGCGCGAGATCGCCTGCAGCGTGCGCGAGGAAGCGCCCGAACATCGCGAACGCCGCGCCGCAGGTGCCGCTCAGCACGACCGCCGTGGCGAGCACCTGCGCCCAGCCCGGGGCGACGACCATGTCGCTGCGCGCGAAGATCGCGAAGGTCATCAGCGTGATCGGCAAGCAGATGCGGAGCGCCTCCCACATGGTCTGCATGAAGGAGCTCTCGGCGATACGCGCGGAGATGGCCGCGGTGAGCGAGGTCGGCGGCGAGAGCTCCCCCCACACCGAGATCAGGAACACGAAGAAATGGGCGACCCAGGGATTGACGCCGAGCTCGCGCAGCGGCCCCACGATGACCACCGCGCCGATGATGTAGGTCGCCGTGGGAGGCAGGCCCATGCCGACCAGCCAGCCGAATACGAAGGACATGAAGATCAGCGCCAGGATGTGCCAGGAGCCGAGCTGCAGCAGCATGCCGCCCATGCGGTTGATGAAGCCGGTCACGGTGAACAGCCCGATCATGATGCCCAGCGTCGCGAGCAGCAGCGTCAGATACGAGGTCATGTCCGCGTGGGTCTCGATGCTCTTGCGCACGTTGCCGAGGAAGGTCTCCTCCCCGAGCGCCGGATCCTTCAGCACGTACTTGAAATAGAGGAAGTTGGCGAGCAGCAGCACGAACATGAAGGCCGAGGTGTAGAGCGCCGCGCGCAGCTCGCCCATGCCGACGCCGCCCATCAGCAACATGAGGAACACGACCGCGAGGAAGAAGATCACGGTCTTCATCTGGTTGTAGGCCGCCACCCGCGGGGCCTCGATCGCCTCGCGCGGCAGCAGCCGCACGCACAGCAGATAGACGGCGAAGGCGAGCGAGAGGTAGTAGGTGATCGCCAGCGCGAATCCGCGGACCACCACGTCCCAGTACGGCACGCCGAGAAAATCCGACATCAGGAACGCGCCCACGCCCATCATCGGCGGCATGATGAGCCCGCCCATCGAGGCCGCGGTCTCGACCGCCGCCGCGAACACCGCCGGCACGCCGTAGCGCTTCATCAGGGGGATGGTGATCGAGCCCACCACGACCGCATTGGCCGAGCCGCTGCCGCTCACCATGCCGACCGAGAGCGAGCCCATGACCGCCGCCTGCGGCACCATCTGGCGCGAGCGCCCGGCGATCCGCTGCATCACCTGGATCATCGCGCTCTGCGCGCCGAAGCCGTTCGCGGTGGCGGCGAGCAGCAGGAAGGCGGCGATCAGCGTCAACGCGATCTGGCCGTAGATGCCGTAGATGCCGTTCGACATCTCGACCGTGCTCGAGGTGACCACGCGGTAGAAGCTCGTGCCCGGATGCCAGAAGAAGTCAATCGGGCTGAGGTAGCCGAAGAGCGTGTAGAGCACCAGGCCGAAATTGACCCAGAACAGCACCGGATGCGCGAGGCGCGAGAGCTCCATCACCAGCAGGAACATGAGCAGCCCGACGACGAAATCCTGCGTCGTGTACGAGCCCTGCCGGTAGATCGCGATTTGCTCGTATTCGTAGAGAAAATAGACGAAGGCGTAGACGCAGATGCCGATGTAGAGCGCGACGAGCGCGCGATTCGCCAGCGCCGGCAGCCGCTTGTAGAGCGGCCCGTTCTGGGCCATGAACAGCACCTGCAGGATCAGCGCGATCGGCAGCAGCCGCGAGACCAGCTCCTGCGGCCCGCCGTAGCCGGTGTAGCAGTACCACACCACCCAGACGAACAGCACGAGCGAAAAGGCGAACGTCAGGTTCCTGAGGTTGGCGTGTTCTCTGAGCCAGTCACCCGTCATAGAGCATTGCCCTGCGGCGCAAGGCGCCGTGTGCCGAGCACGTCGGCACAGCCTGCCCGCACCGGCGCGCGGCGGATGGCGCGACGGGCGGCCCGGACATTCTCTTACACATCGCCCGGTGCCGCCTGCGCGCGGTTACGGCCTCAACTTTTCGGATTGAAAGCGGAACGCCCGCGCGAAGCACCGCGTGCCCCATGCAGTGCTTCGCCGCCGGCGGTTCCTGGGCGATCTACTTCGCGATCTTCCACTTGTCGTTCCAGGCCTTGTGCTCCTTCAGGAACCTGGCGAGGCCCGGGTGCACCGGGATCTCCGGATTGGCGTTGATGCCCTGCACCTGCATGCCGACGAAGTCCTTGGCCAGGGGCGTGAATCCCGGATCTGCCGCAGCGAGCTTTTCCCGGTTGCGGTAGAACGCGCTCACCATCCGGTAGACGATGTCCTCCGGCATATCCGGGCGCACGTTGTAGGCGAAGAGGATCGGCACGCCCAGGATCTTCGGCACGCCGACGTCCTTGCTGAAGGCGTTCTTCGGGTCAACGTCCACCACGGCCAGTCCCGCAGCCTTGAGCTTGGAGACCTCCTCCGGGCACGGATTGATCACCCGGATGTCCATGCGCACCTCGGTCTCTTTCCAGTACGGCGCGAGCGAGCGGCCCGCGGTCGTGTAGGCGACCGAGCCGACGATGGTGCCGCCCTGCAGCGCGTCGGCATTGCTCTTGGCGTCGATCTGCACGTGCTTGAACTGATAGCCGAGCGCCTTGTAGATGCGCTGGAAATTGAGCCAGTTCATGAAGCCGGCGGTGGTGAAGAACACCGGCTTGCCGCTGAAGTCGCCCCAGCACTTGTACTTGACCGCGTCCTTGGCCGAGGTGGCCATGAACGATTCCATGGGATAGGCGTACCAGGCGTGGACCAGCATGCCCTTGCCCGGCTTGTATCCCTTGAACCCGCCTTCCCCGGCGTAGAGCTCGGTCATGCCGACGTCGGCGGTATAGCCGATCTCGGCGTTGCCATCCATCGCCGCCTTCATCGCGCCGGTGGTCGAGGGATACGGATTGACGGTGACGATGTACTGGCCGCCGAGCGCCTCCTCGACGATCTTCACCATCGAGGCCGCGACCTTGTAGCCGTAGGAGTCCACGCTGGAAGTCGCCCAACGGATGGACTTGCGCTCCTGCGCGAAGGACGGCGCGGCCGCCGATACGACGAGCGCGGCGGCAGCGACCACCACGCACGCCGAGAACCTGCAACCCGGTCTGGTCATGAGCATTGGCTTCCTCCGTGAGTAGCTTCGTGTAAGCGCGCCGCACGAACCTCGCGTGCGCGATTCAGGGCGCACGCTGCACCGGCCGCGCGGCGAACGTGCGTGTGCAGAGCGTATTTGACCCCGCGGGCGACACGCCTGTCAACGGGCGCAGCCTGCGGCGGCGCAGGCCTCATCATCCGAGGCGCTTCCAGGCAGGCCGCAGCGCGGGCTCGCCGCGCGCCGCCTGGAAAGCGCAATCCACCCCCACCTCGGCCGCCCATACCACGCGGCCGTCGCAGCACAGAAGCGGCAGGCGCGCACGCTCCCACGGCGGGATGCGCGCTTCCTGGAGGAGCTTCTTGAGCGAGCGCCGGGGGCGGCGGCAGTCCGGCTGCAAGCGCTCGCCCCCGCGCCGCACGCGGATCACCACGGGGCGCCCGCGCAGCCGGGCAAGGCTCACCCCCTGTCCGCGCGCGCGTTCCATGAGAAGCGTGCCGCCGAGCTCGGGCAGAGCGATTTCCCGCTCGCCCCGCCAGCGCCTCTCGTAGTGCGCAGGCACCGCCCCGCCCCGCACCACGTAAAGGCGCCCGGCATGGCGCATCAACACGGCCTCGCCGAGATCCACCGCCACCCGCGCATCCCGCCTCGCGGTGAGCGCCTGGCGCAGCGCCTCGTTCAGCCGCTCGGCGCCGGGCATGGCGAGGGCGTGGCGCGCCAGGAAAAAGCGAAGAAGATTGCGCGCGCGCGCCGGCGGCAGCCGGCGCAGCGCTTCCACCGCGAGCGTGCCCTCCTCCAGGTACGGCGCGCCGTCGGCCGCCGCCACTTCGTCGAGCAGTGCGGCGGCTTCCGCGAGGTGGCGCGCGGAGCGCGCAAGCGCGCTCCGGCAGGCCGGAAAGCGTCGCGCGAGAAGCGGCAGCACCCGGTGGCGCAGGAAATTGCGCGCATAGCGGATGTCGGAATTGCTCCGGTCCTCGATCCACTTCAATCCACGCTCCTTCGCATAATCGAGGATCTCGGCCCGCGTCACCTCCAGCAGGGGGCGGAGAATCCTGAGGGAGGCGCAACGCGGGACGAGGCGCGAGGAGCCGGCTCGCCCGGCCTTGCTGTTTTTCCCCTGCGCCCCCACTCCCTCGCCCTCCACCCTCAGGAGCGGCATCGCCGCGAGCCCTCTGACGCCCGCGCCGCGCAGCAACTGCAGCAGGAGGGTTTCGGCCTGGTCGTCCTGATGATGGGCGAGCACGACATAGTCCGCGCGCGCAGCGCGGAACGCCGCATAGCGCGCCGCCCGCGCCGCGGCTTCCACGCCCTCGCGCGCGCCGCGCGGCACGCGCACCGCGACGCAGGTGAACGGCACGCCGCGCGCGCGGCACAGGCGCCGGCAAAAAGCCTCCCAGCGCTTCGCGTCCGGGCTCAGGCCGTGGTTGACGTGCAGCGCCGAGACGCGCACGCGCAGCCGCCGCGCGGCCCTGAGCAGGCAGTCGAGCAGCACCACGGAGTCCACTCCGCCGGAGAGCGCCGCCACCAGGCGGTCCGCGGGCCGGACGATGCGGGCGAGCTGGGCGGCGACGCGGGAAGCTAGATCCGCCCTCCTCGTTTCTTCCTTCGAAAGAGAGGGGGCGCGGGGGGATTTACTGCTTCTGCTCGACCTCCTTGAACTTGCCATAGCCGATGAGCCGTTCGAAGCGCGCCTCCAGCAGATCCTCGAGCGGCACGTCCCGTAGCTGGCGCCAGGCCTCCTGCAGCGCCTTCTTGAGGTTCTGCATCATGGCCTCGTGATCGCGATGCGCGCCGCCGAGCGGCTCGGCGACGATCCGGTCGACGAGCCCCAGCGCCTTCAAGCGCGTCGCCGTGATGCCGAGCGTCTCCGCCGCTTCCTCGGCGTGGTCCGCGCTCTTCCACAGGATCGAGGCGCAGCCCTCGGGCGAGATCACCGAATAGGTCGCGTACTGCAACATCAGCACCAGATCCCCCACCGCGATCGCGAGCGCGCCGCCCGAGCCGCCCTCGCCGACGATGGTGCAGATGATCGGCGTCCTGAGCTCGGCCATCGCGTAGAGGTTGCGGCCGATCGCCTCCGACTGGCCGCGCTCCTCCGCGCCCACGCCCGGGTACGCGCCGGGCGTGTCCACGAAAGTGAACACCGGCACCCCGAATTTCTCGGCGAGCCGCATCAGGCGCAGCGCCTTGCGGTAGCCCTCGGGCTTGGGCATTCCGAAGTTGCGGTAGAGCTTTTCCTTGGTGTCGCGCCCTTTCTGGTGGCCGATCACCACGCACGGCTCGCCGTTGAAGCGCGCGAGCCCCCCGACGATCGCCGGGTCGTCGGCGAACGCGCGGTCGCCGTGCAGCTCCTCGAAGTCGGTGAACAGGGCGCCGATGTAATCGAGCGTGTACGGCCGCTGCGGGTGGCGCGCGACCTGCGCGATCTGCCACGCGGTGAGCTTGCCGTAGATTTCGCGGGTGAGCGCCTGGCTCTTCCTCTGCAGCCGCGCGATCTCCTCCGAGATGTCGAGCGCGGAGTCGTCCTGCACGTAGCGCAGCTCTTCGATCTTCGCCTCGAGCTCGGCGATCGGCTGCTCGAATTCCAGGAACGTCGTCTTCATGCGCGCAAATGATACCGCAACCCGCCTGCGCTCATCGGCGGTCAGTACCAGCCGACATCCGCTCCGCGCGGATCGCTCGCCGTGACCGCGCGCCCGTCGCGCTTCGACTCGAATACGATCTGCATGTTGCCCCACTTTCGCTTCGCCGCTTCGATGCGGTGTCCCTTCGCCTGCAAAGCCGAACGCCATTCCGCGGAAAACCCCTCGGGTTCCACCTCTACCCGGTCCGGCCACCACTGGTGGTGGTAGCGCGGCGCACCCAAGATTGCCTCGAGATCGGCGACGGGGGCATGAACGTAATCGAGCACCGCGAGCAGCACCTGGCTCACGATCCTCGGGCCGCCGGGCGCGCCCAGGACGAGCACTCCCTTGCCGTCCTCGACGAAGGCCGGCGTCATGCTCGAGAGCGGGCGCTTGCCCGGCGCCACCGCGTTCGCCGCGCCGCCGCGCAGCCGGTACGAGTCGGGATGTTCGGGCGCGAGGGAGAAATCGTCCATTTCGTTGTTGAGCAGCACGCCTGCGGCAAGGATCCCCGAGCCGAACAGATGGTTGAGGCTGAGCGTCGCCGCCACGCGGTTGCCCTCCGCATCCACGATCGAAAAGTGCGTGGTGTTGCCGCGCGCCGCCTCCCCTGCTGGCGCCGGCGCCTGCGCCGCGCCGCGCGCGGCGGCGGCAGGGATGCCGCGCGCGCGCTCGGCCAGGTACTCGGCGGAAGTGAGCCGCGCGAGGGGCACTTCCACGAAATCGGGGTCGCCGAGGTAGCGGGCGCGGTCCTCGAACGCGCGCCGCAGCGCCTCCACGACGAGGTGGGCGTATTGCGGCGCGCGCGAATCCCCGGCCTCGAAGCGCTCGAGCATGCCGAGCGCCTGCGCGAGCGCGACACCACCCGCGGAAGGCGGCGGCACCGTGGTGACGGTCGCGCCGCGGTAGCGCAGGCGCAGCGGCTCGCG